>NZ_CP118607.1:5259043-5568086 GCF_028898945.1 Pseudomonas sp. PSKL.D1 | reverse complement strand
CTCGATGCTGGCCAGGATGCTGGCGCGGCGGTCGTCGAGTTCGCGCAGGTAGCGCAGGCGCTCTTCCAGGTGGCGCAGTTGGGTATCGTCCAGGCTGCCGGTCACTTCCTTGCGGTACCGGGCGATGAAGGGCACGGTCGAGCCTTCGTCCAACAGGCCTACGGCCGCCTCGACCTGCTGCGGGCGAACGCCCAGTTCCTCGGCGATACGGCTGTTGATGCTGTCCATGTAAACCACCTGACAAGGATTGAAAGCCGCGCATTATACCCATCGAAAACAGCTTGCGGTGATGGCCCTAGGCCGCTTGCCCGAGGCAAGGAAGTGGCGCCGGGGGAAAAATCTGCTAACAATGCTCACGGCACGTGCAGCTATGGCTACGCCATAATGCGCGGCGAAATCAGAGGAGTTATTCATGACTGGCACCGCAAACACCGCAGAAGGTGAAAAGATTCTCATCGTCGATGACGACCCGGGGCTGAGCAGCCTGCTGGAACGTTTCTTCACCAGCAAGGGCTACCGCGCCCGCGCGGTGCCCAATACCGAACAGATGGACCGCCTGCTGCAACGCGAGGTGTTCAACCTGGTGGTGCTCGACCTGATGCTGCCTGGCGAAGACGGCCTGACCGCGTGCAAGCGTCTGCGTCAGTCCAGCAACCAGATCCCGATCATCATGCTGACCGCCAAGGGTGATGAGCTCAGCCGTATCAAGGGGCTGGAGCTGGGCGCCGACGATTACCTGGGCAAGCCGTTCAACCCGGACGAGCTGATGGCGCGGGTGAAGGCCGTGCTGCGCCGACAGTCGCCAACCGTGCCGGGTGCGCCGGGCAGCGAGGACGAGTCGGTCACATTTGGCGATTACGAGTTGTCGCTGGCTACCCGTGAGCTCAAGCGTGGCGATGAAGTGCACATGCTGACCACCGGCGAGTTCGCCGTGCTCAAGGCCCTGGTGATGCATGCCCGCGAACCGCTGACCCGCGACAAGCTGATGAACCTGGCCCGTGGTCGCGAGTGGGACGCTCTGGAACGCTCTATCGACGTGCAGATTTCGCGCCTGCGCCGCATGATCGAGCCGGACCCGTCCAAACCACGCTATATCCAGACGGTTTGGGGCGTGGGCTACGTGTTCGTACCAGACGGCAACGCTGGCAAGTGATGTTCAAACATTAATGAAAACACCGCTCTGGTTCCCGCAAAGCTTCTTTGCCCGCACGCTGTGGTTGGTGCTGATCGTCGTCCTGTTTTCCAAGGCGCTGACGCTGGTTTACCTGCTGATGAACGAAGATGTACTGGTTGACCGCCAGTACAGTCACGGCGTGGCGCTGACCTTGCGGGCTTACTGGGCGGCAGATGAAGACAACCGCGAAAAAATCGCCGAGGCCGCCGGGCTTATCCGCGTGACCGGCTCGGGCGTGCCCGAAGGCGAGCAGCATTGGCCCTACAGTGAAATTTATCAGCGCCAGATGCAGGCCGAATTGGGTGACGACACCGAAGTCCGGCTGCGTATCCACGCGCCGCCCGCCTTGTGGGTCAATGCACCGAGCCTGGGCCCTGGCTGGCTGAAGGTGCCGCTCTATCCGCACCCGTTGCGCGGGCAAAAGATCTGGAACGTGCTGGGGTGGTTCCTGGCCATCGGCCTGTTGTCCACCGCATCGGCCTGGATTTTCGTGCGCCAACTCAACCAGCCGCTCAAGCGCCTGGTGTTCGCCGCCCGCCAACTTGGCCAAGGGCGCAGCGTGCGTTTGCCGATCAGCGACACACCCAGCGAGATGACCGAGGTGTACCGCGCTTTCAACCAGATGGCCGAGGACGTGGAAAAGGCTGGGCAGGAGCGCGAGCTGATGCTGGCAGGGGTTTCCCATGACCTGCGCACGCCGCTGACACGGTTGCGTTTGTCCCTGTCGTTGCTGAATAGCGACAGCGAACTCAGTGATGACATGGTGCGGGATATCGAGGACATGGACGCGATCCTCGACCAGTTTCTGGCCTTCATCCGTGATGGGCGCGATGAGCCCATTGAAGAAGTGGATCTGGCCGACCTCGTGCGCGAGGTGGTGGCGCCCTACAACCAGCCTGAAGAGCGCGTGCGGCTGTGCCTGGAGCCGATTCCGCCGTTCCCGCTGCGGCGTGTTTCGCTCAAGCGCATGTTGGGCAACCTGATTGGCAACGCTCTGCATCACGCTGGCAAGGGTGTGGAAGTAGCGGCCTACGTGTCAGGTGACGAGAGTGCGCCTTATGTGGTGCTCAGTGTGCTGGACCGGGGTACGGGCATTGACGAATCGGAGCTTGAGACCATTTTCAACCCGTTCATACGTGGTGACCGGGCCCGTGGTGGCAAGGGCACCGGGTTGGGGTTGGCGATCGTCAAGCGGATTGCGGCGCAGCATGGCGGGAATGTGGAGTTGCGCAATCGATCCGGGGGGGGGATCGAGGCGCGGGTGAGGTTGCCTTTGGGGTTGTTGTTGCCGCGTAATGCGGTGTGATCTGTGCCGGCCTCATCGCGGCTAAAGCCGCTCCTACGGGCGGTGAGGCCGGCCAGCGACCATTACCCTTTGCCTTTGGTCCGCGTCTGATTCGGCCCGCCGTTCTTCTCCAGATGCTCGATGATCATCCCGGCAACGTTCTTGCCGGTGGTCACCTCGATACCCTCCAGCCCCGGCGATGAGTTCACCTCCATCACCAATGGCCCATGGTTTGAACGCAAAATATCCACACCCGCCACGCTCAGGCCCATCACTTTGGCCGCTCGAATGGCCGTCATGCGCTCTTCGGGCGTGATCTTGATCAGGCTGGCCACTCCGCCACGGTGCAGGTTTGAACGGAATTCGCCCGGTTTGGCCTGGCGCTTCATCGAGGCAATCACCTTGTCGCCTACCACGAAGCAGCGGATATCCGCGCCACCCGCCTCCTTGATGTACTCCTGAACCATGATGTTCTGCTTCAGGCCCATGAACGCCTCGATCACCGATTCGGCGGCCTTGGTGGTTTCGCACAGCACCACACCAATGCCCTGGGTGCCTTCGAGCACCTTGATGACCAGCGGTGCGCCGTTGACCATCTGGATCAGGTCGGGAATATCATCCGGCGAGTGGGCGAAACCGGTAATCGGCAGGCCGATGCCACGCCGGGACAGCAACTGTAACGAGCGCAGTTTGTCGCGTGAGCGGGCAATGGCCACGGATTCGTTGAGCGGGTAAACGCCCATCATCTCGAACTGGCGTAATACGGCGCAGCCATAAAACGTCACCGATGCACCGATACGCGGGATTACCGCATCGAAGCCTTCCAGCGGTTTGCCACGGTAATGGATCTGCGGCTTGTGGCTGGCAATGTTCATGTACGCCCGCAGGGTATCGATCACCACCATTTCGTGGCCGCGCTGGGTCCCGGCTTCGACCAGGCGGCGGGTGGAATACAGACGCGGATTGCGCGACAGCACAGCGATCTTCATGCAGCACCTGTGACAGGAGAAAGGGTAGCCGGGTAGGCCGGTTTGTCTTGAACGTACTTGAGGCCAGGGTTGACCACCAACTGGCCCTGAATGAGTGCCTTGGAGCCGAGCAGCAGCCGGTAGCGCATGTTCTTGCGGCAGGCCAGGGTGAACTCGACCTCCCACACGCCATCGCCCAAGGCCAGTGAGGTGCGGATGACATAACGGGTTTGGGCGTGGCCGTTGGAGCTCTTGATGGTTTTCATGGTCACCAGCGGCGCTTCGCAGCGGCGATGGCGTAACTGTACGACCGACCCCAGGTGAGCCGTGAAACGCACCCAGGGCTGGCCGTCGCGCTCGAACGGTTCCACCTCGGTGGCATGCAGGCTGGACGTGCTGGCGCCGGTGTCGATTTTGGCCCGCAGGCCTGCCACACCGAGGTCCGGCAGCGCGACCCATTCACGCAGGCCGATCACAGTCAGATGGTCAAATGTCTTCACTAAGCGCACCCTACGAATGAGGTGGTGAACTGTAAGCATGACGGGGACTTTTTGCATCCGTCAGTTACGGTAGTACAGTTCGATGAAAGACAGAGTTCGAGGTAACGGGATGGCACAAAAATCAGAAGAGGACGACAAAGTTCGCCTGGACAAATGGCTGTGGGCTGCGCGTTTTTACAAGACGCGGGCGCTGGCCAAGGCAGCTATCGAGAGTGGCAAGGTGCATTGCCGTGGTGAACGCTGCAAGCCCGGCAAGGAGCCGCGGGTGGGTGACGAGTTTGTACTGCGCACGGGTTTTGATGAACGTACGGTCGTGGTCAAGGCGCTGTCAGTGGTGCGCCGGGGCGCTCCCGAGGCGCAGCTACTGTATGCGGAAACCGAAGACAGCTTGCGGCGCCGGGAGCAGGCGGCAGAGTTGCGCAAGGCAGGGGCGATGGGGGTGACCACCGATGGGCGACCGAACAAGAAGCAGCGGCGGCAGATTCACCAGTTGCATGGGAGCTTTGAATGATTGGGGCTGCAACGCAGCCCCAGACGACTAACGGATTATCGTCATGTGCCTGATCAACGGCACCTTCCTCGCAATCGCGAACAGCGGCGCTGTCCACCGCAGTAACAGCGCACTGCCCTTGGCAACCAGCGGGGTATGGCAACTCCACCCCAGCGCCAACACCGCCATCAGCAACCCGCCGATGTAGTCGTCTTGCCCCCAATGCGCGCCCGCTACCAGCCGCGGCATCATGAACAGAAACGCCAAGCCCCAGATAACGAGACGCTGCACCAGCCCCCGGCTGAACAGGTTCATGAACAACGCCCAGATCAGCAACACCGAAGCGTGATCCCCCGGGAAACTGTTGCTGGACCGGTCTTTCAGCTCCCAGGCTTTTTCCAGGTGTGGGTAGTAATCGCTAAGGTGCACTACGTTGTCGAACACCATCGACGGGCTGTCGTGCTGCCAACCCATTGCATCGACCCACTTGGAAAACAGCGCTCGAATCACCACTAATAGGATCAGCGTGACCAAAAAGCCGAAAAAAGCCTGGCGAACCTGGCTTGCCTTGAACACGAAATCGCCGCGAATGAGCACGGCCAGCAGGATCAGGCCCACCACGATGTCAAATGGGCGCAGGCTGCCGACGGTCCAGATGTAACGCCAGGTGGTGTTGTAAGCCAACGGTGCATTCAGGCTGTGAAACAGCCATTCGTCGAAAGTCAGGCACAGGATCTGGCCAAAAGGCCATAACCAGAAACACAGTAAGGCAACGGGCAGCAGCGTGCAGGCTGCCAATGGGCCCCAGGACCACCTTGCTTGGAACAGTGGTCGATTGTCCATAAAATACCTCGATCTACAGCAATGAATGGGCGCCTCGCGGGCGCTCTGCGACGGGGCTTTCAAACCCCGGTAATTATTTTGTCATCATTTTCAGATAGCCAGACAACCATGAGCGACTTGCCAGATACAGATTTCACCCAACGTTTCATCTTCGACGAGCGCGATGTGCGCGGCGAGTGGGTGTCTCTCGACGACAGCTACGCCGAGGTGCTGGCCCGTCATCCCTACCCGCAGCCGATCGCCACACTGCTCGGTGAGCTGATGGCCGCAACCTCCTTGCTGGTAGGCGCGCTGAAGTTCGATGGCCTGCTGATTCTGCAGGCGCGTTCCGAGGGGCCGATCCCGCTGCTGATGGTGGAGTGTTCGGGCGACCGTGAAATCCGCGGCATGGCCCGCTACGAAGCAGACCAGATCCCGGCCGACGCCTCCCTTGAGCAATTGATGCCGGGCGGCCACCTGACCCTTACCATTGACCCGGTCAAGGGCCAGCGCTATCAGGGTACCGTTGACCTCAACGGTGCCAACCTGTCGGAATGTTTCACCAACTACTTCGTGCAGTCGCAGCAGCTCAACACCCGTTTCTGGCTCAATGCCCAGGGCGGCAAGGCCCGTGGTTTGCTGTTGCAACAGTTGCCGCGTGACCGTCAGCCCGACGATGAAGAGCGTGAAGAAAGCTGGCAGCACGTAGTCGCCCTGGCCAGCACGCTGAAAACCGAAGAGTGGGCTGAAGGCAACGAAACCCTGCTGCACCGCCTCTACCATGAAGACGCTGTGCGCCTGTTCGATATCCAGCCACTGCGCTTCAAATGCAGCTGCTCGCGCGAACGTTCCGGCAATGCGCTGGTCAGTTTGGGCGAGCACGATGCCAAGCAGCTGGTAGACGAATGCGGCGGCAAGGTAGAGATCGATTGCCAGTTCTGCAATGAGCGGTATTTCTTTGATGCCAGCGATGTTGCACAACTGTTTGCCGGTGGTGGCACTGACGCGGCCTCAGAAACTCGCCACTGAAACGTTTAATTTCAGGGGAATCTCCTGTCGAATTGCGCAAAAGCGCGGTTACGACAGGAGGGGCCTACTTTTTTTGGGCGTTTCTGGCATAATCCGGCCACTTTTTTCGCTGTAGTAGTTTTTCCAAGACAACTACAAAACGTTTGGAGCACTCGGCCTCGGGCCGGATGGGGTATCTCATGACGCAAGCCAACAACACCGTGTACACCGACCTGAGCGTCGATAAGCTGGTTGAAGAAGCGCTGCAACGCGGTGAAGGCGTGCTGGCCGATACTGGCGCACTGGTAGTCGAGACTGGCCACCGTACTGGCCGTTCGCCGGCTGACCGTTTCATCGTCGAAGAACCTTCCACCCAGGACGCCATCGCCTGGGGCCCGATCAACCGCAAGTTCCCGGCCGACAAGTTCGATGCCCTGTGGGCTCGCGTCGAGGCGTTCAACAACGCCCAGGATCACTTCGTTTCCTACGTTCACGTAGGCGCTGCCGCCGAGCACTACCTGCCGGTCAAGATGACTACCCAGACCGCCTGGCAGAACCTGTTTGGCCGTTGCCTGTTCATCAACCCCGAGCAGTTCAACCCGGCTGGCCGCGACCAGTGGCAGATCCTGAACGTTGCCAACTTCGTGTGCGAGCCTGAGCGTGACGGCACCAACTCCGACGGTTGCGTGATCATCAACTTCGCCCAGAAGAAAGTGCTGATCGCTGGCATGCGTTACGCCGGTGAAATGAAGAAGGCCATGTTCTCGGTGCAGAACTTCCTGCTGCCGGCCGCCGACGTGCTGCCGATGCACTGCGCTGCCAACATCGGCGAAGAGGGTGACGTAACCCTGTTCTTCGGCCTGTCCGGCACCGGCAAGACCACCCTGTCGGCCGACGAAAGCCGTTACCTGATCGGTGACGACGAGCACGGTTGGGGCGAAGGCGTTGTCTTCAACATGGAAGGCGGCTGCTACGCCAAGTGCATCGACTTGTCCGAGAAGAACGAGCCGGTCATCTGGAAAGCCATCAAGCACGGCGCCGTGCTGGAAAACGTCGTTCTCGACGCCAACAAGCACGCCGACTACGCCGATGTCAGCCTGACCCAGAACAGCCGCGCAGCCTACCCGCTGGAGCACGTTGCCAAGCGTTCCGAAGCGAACCTGGGCGGCGAGCCTAACGCTGTGATCTTCCTGACTTGCGACCTGACTGGCGTTCTGCCTCCGGTTTCGATCCTGAACAACGAGCAGGCGGCTTACCACTTCCTGTCCGGCTACACCGCGCTGGTCGGCTCCACCGAAATGGGTTCGGGCGGCGGCATCAAGTCCACCTTCTCCACCTGCTTCGGCGCACCGTTCTTCCCGCGTCCGGCTGGCGAGTACGCCGAGCTGCTGATCAAGCGCATCAACGCTTTCGGCTCCAAGGTTTACCTGGTCAACACCGGCTGGACTGGCGGTGGCTACGGCGTTGGCAAGCGCTTCAGCATCCCGACCACCCGTGGCGTGATCTCTGCCATCCAGAGCGGCGCGCTGATCGGTGCCGAAACCGAGCACCTGGACATCATCAACCTGGACGTGCCAAAGGCCGTGCCGGGCGTCGAAACCGAGCTGCTCAACCCGCGCAACACCTGGGCTGACCAAGCTGCCTACGACGAAGCTGCCAAAGGCCTGGCCAAGCTGTTCACCGAGAACTTCAAAAAGTTCGACGTGTCCGACGCCATCAAGGCTGCTGGCCCACAGCTGTAAGCTGAGCCGGTCGTAACGAGAAAGCCGCCTGAGAGGGCGGCTTTTTTGTACCTGATGGTTTTGAGTTGTGCCCATCGCGGAGACATCACGCGATCCTGTAGGAGCGGTTTCATCCGCGATGAGGCAGGTTCAGGCAGTACAAAACCGGAAATTCTGTTTCACTGGTAGCATCCCTTGCGAAAAACGAGTCAGTCCGATGAATGAACCTCTCAACCGCACTGCCTTCTCCCACTTCCACCCCGTTCTCACCCGCCCTCAGGACAACGACAACAACGGCCACATCGCCGGTGCCACGGTGCACGGCTTTTTCGAAACCGCTATCCAGGCCTTTCTGGTAGAACAAGCTGAACTTGACCTGCGTGATGGCGAGCTGGCGGCGTTCGTGGTCAGTTCGTCAGCGGATTTCTTCGCACTGCCAGGCTTCCCGGATGTGCTCGAAGTGGGCCTGGGAGTAACGCGACTGGCGGGCAGCACAGTGGAATACCGCGTGGCGTTGTATCGCCCAGGGGAGACGGATGCCTGTGCCGCAGGCGTGGTGGTGCAGGTGTTTGTAGAGCGTGAGAGTGGCCGGCCGGTGCCCCTGCCGGAGCCGTTGCAGGTGATCCTGTCGGGCCTGCAACTCGATCCGCAGGCATGAAAAAGCCCCGCCGGTAGGGCGGGGCTCTTTTTACCCGGGCTGAACCCTTGAGTACTAGTCGCGCCAGTGGCGCTTGTGCTTGCGGTGGCCGTAGTGGTGGCCACGGTCGTAGTGGCGACGGTCGTCGTAGCCGCGACGGTAGCGGCGATCGTCATGGCGCTCGTCGTCGTCGGCTTTGTTGCCCAGGTAGTTACCGAGCGCGCCACCGGCGCCGCCGCCTGCGGCTGCACCAATGTAGCTGCCGGTGGTACCGCCTACCGAGCGGCCAACCACGTTACCGCCCGCTGCGCCCAGTGCACCGCCGATGGCGGCCTCACCACGCTGGCGCTTGTCGGCACCCAGGGCACCGCCGGCTGCGCCGCCCAGGCCGGCACCAATGGCGCCGCCGGTGCTACCGCCGATGGAGTTGCCCACTACGGAGCCGAGTACCCCACCCAATGCGCCGCCAATGCCGGCCTCGGTATTGCCACCGGCCATGGCAACGCCGCTGAGCAAGCTGAAAGACAACAACAGAATCGAGGAGTACTTCTTCATCAAGAGAGCCTCATAGGGATGACGAGGGCGAATTTGAGGCTCTGCGAGGCGGCTGGCAACGAAAATCCGACGAGTAACACGAGTTGTACACAATTCTCTAAGTTGCTGTATTTGCTGTGAAACTTTATCGATTTTCGCTTGTCTGAGCCTTTTATGACAAAGCCCTGAACCTCGCGGAACAGGGCTTTTTTGTATGGGCCGGCTGCTACTTCTGTAGGAGCGGCTTCAGCCGCGAACACCGGCAAAGCCGGTGCCAGGCACCGCGTCGCTTGCTTCGCGGCTAAAGCCGCTCCTACAGGGTACGCATCGCGCTTGCGGCCGGATATTTATAGGATTCGCCCGTCGTCTTTGGCTCTCTCCAGCTTGATGGCGACGAACTTCGACGTTGGTGTATGGCTGCCGTGGCCAATGCTTTCCAACGGAATCAGCGGGTTTACTTCCGGATAGTAAGCCGCCGCCTGGCCAGCTGGGATGTCGAAGGCCAGCAGTGTGAAGCCGTGCACACGGCGCACATGTTCATCCCCCCACAACGAGACGATGTCGACCTTCTGCCCCGGCTGGAAGCCCAGGCGGATGATGTCGGCTTCGTTGGCGAACAGCACGTCACGTTGCCCGCGTACGCCACGATAGCGGTCGTCCAGGCCATAAATGGTGGTGTTGTACTGATCGTGCGAGCGCATCGATTGCATGATCAGGTCCGGCAACTGGCCGCTGGCGCGTACGCGTTCGTCGAGCAGCGTGTCCGGCAGCAGGTTTGCCTTGAAGTTGGCCTTGCCTGTAGCAGTCTTCCATTGGCGGCTGCCTGCACTGTTGCCCAGGTAGAAACCACCCGGGCTGCGCAGGCGTTCGTTAAAGTCGCTGAAGCCGGCGATGGTGTCGGCAATCAAGTCACGAATGCGGCCATAGTCGGCCACCAGCCAGTGCCAGTCGACCGGGCGTTTGCCCAGCGTAGCGGCAGCAATCCCGGCAACCACGGCAGGTTCGGAGCGCATCTGGGTCGATAACGGTTTGAGCTGGCCGTTGGAGGCGTGGACCATGCTGAACGAGTCCTCCACGGTCACAGCCTGCGGCCCGTCGCTCTGCAGGTCGATATCCGTGCGGCCCAGGCAAGGCAAGATCAGCGCCTGCTTGCCATGAATCAGGTGGCTGCGGTTGAGCTTGGTGCTGATCTGCACGGTCAGCTCGCAGTTACGCAACGCTTGGGCGGTGCGCTCGGTGTCCGGCGTGGCCTGCGCGAAATTGCCGCCCAGGCCGATGAAGACTTTGGCCCGACCATCAAGCATGGCGTGAATCGCCTCGACCGTGTTGTGGCCGTTGTGGCGTGGTACCGGGAAGTTGAAGCGTTTTTCGATGGCATCGAGCAGGGCAACGGGCGGGCGCTCGTTGATGCCCATGGTGCGGTCACCTTGCACGTTGCTATGCCCGCGTACCGGGCACAGGCCGGCGCCTGGCACGCCAACGTTGCCGCGCAGCATCTGCAGGTTGACGATTTCCTGGATGGTCGGCACCGAGTGGCGATGCTGGGTGATACCCATCGCCCAGCACATGATCACCCGCTTGCCACGGCAGTACATGCGCGCGGCCAGCTCAATGTCGGCAAGGTCGAGGCCGGATTGGGCCACGATGTGCTCCCAAGGCGTTGCATCCACTGCGGCCAGGTACTCGTCTACGCCATGGCCGTGCTCGGCAATGAACACGTGGTCGAAAACCGCCGGGTCGCCATTGGCCTGAGCTTCCCGCTCCCATTGCAGCACGAACTTGGCCATGCCGCGCAGCATGGCCATGTCGCCACCCAAAGCAGGGCGGAAGAAAGCGGTGTTGGTAGGGCGGTCACTGTTGGTGAGCATTTCCAGCGGGTTTTGCGGGTGCTGGAAGCGTTCCAGGCCACGCTCCTTGAGCGGGTTGATGCACACCACCTGAGCGCCTCGTTTCACTGCATCGCGCAGCGGGTCGAGCATGCGCGGGTGGTTGGTGCCCGGGTTCTGGCCCCATACGAAGATCGCGTCGGCGTGCTCGAAGTCGTCGAAGGTGACGGTGCCCTTGCCAACGCCGACGCTTTGGCCAAGCGCCACCCCGCTGGCCTCGTGGCACATGTTCGAGCAATCGGGGAAGTTGTTGGTGCCGTAGGCCCGCACGAACAGTTGGTACAGGTACGCCGCCTCGTTGCTGGCGCGCCCCGAGGTGTAAAACTCGGCCTGGTCTGGCGTGGCCAGTTTATTCAGCTCGCTGGCGATGAGTGCAAACGCGGCATCCCAGGCAATGGGCTGGTAGCGGTCGCTGGCGGCGTCGTAAACCATCGGTTCAGTCAGGCGGCCCTGGTATTCAAGCCAGTAGTCGCTCTGCTGCAGCAGCGCACTGACGCTGTAACGGGCAAAGAACGAAGCATCCACGCGGCGCTTGGTGGCCTCCCAGTTCACTGCTTTGGCGCCGTTCTCGCAGAACTTGACCATACCGCTTTCCGGCGAGTCGCCCCAGGCGCAGCCGGGGCAGTCGAAGCCGCCGTTCTGGTTGGTCTTGAGCAAAGCGCGAATGTTCTTCAGCGCGTTGTCGCTGCCAACCCAGGCTTTGGCCACGCTGCGCAGCGCCCCCCAGCCACCAGCGGGGCCGTGGTAGGGCTTGTAGCGAGGCGTGGAGGCTGGGGCGTTGTCCGGGAGGTTCTGGTACGAGGTCACGGCTGTTACGACTCCGCCGCTGGGCTGTAGACCCGCGGTGCACTGTGTTTGGGGAGATGAATGAGGTTGAGGTTGTGCTTGCGTGCCCATTGCAGGGCGAGGCCGGTGGGGGCCGACAGGCTGACCAGGGTCTGGATGCCCGCGCGCAGCACTTTCTGGATCAGTTCAAGGCTGCAACGGCTGGTCACGATGGCCAGCCCGCCTTCGGTACTGATGCCTTGGCGCAGCAGGGCGCCGATTAGTTTGTCCAGGGCGTTGTGGCGGCCGATATCTTCGCGGCCCAGCAGTAAATCGCCTTTGTTGTTCATGAACAGGGCCGCATGCACCGCACCGCAGTGCTGGCCTAGCGGCTGAAAAGCATCGATGCGTTCACGCAGGCCGGCGAGCCAGTGGGCAGGCGGCAATGGTGCCCCGGGCAGTTCGGCCAGTTCAGGCAATGCCTGTTCCAGCGCCTCCACACCGCACAGGCCGCAGCCGCTGGTGCCGGCCAGCTGGCGCCTCTGGTTTTTCAGGTTCCAGAAGGCGCGGCTGGAAATTTCCAGGTCGGCGTACATCGCCGAACCGCTACCGGAAAGCTTGAGGTCATAGATTTCGTCGGTGCCTTCCACGATGCCACTGCCAACGCTGAAACCGACCGCAAAATCTTCAAGGTCGGTGGGGCTCACCAGCATCACCGCCTGGTTCAGGCCGTTGTAGGCGATGGCCAGCGCGACCTCTTCGGCCAGCGGCGTGCAGGCACGTTCGCCGTCGCCAAGCTGGGCGTAGTCGTAGGTGTTACTGGCGGCGGGCATGGCCAGGGGTGAGGAGGCCGCGCAGACCGGCGGCTTGCTGTTCATCGGTGTGGGCTACCGGCGGCTTTTTGATAGCACCAGCCTAGGCCGGTGCGCCGCCCGCGTCTAATCGCTAGGGTCTATGCCTTGATAGACCGCGTCGATTGGTCGCAGAGGGGCGGGCAAGGTAAAGCTGGCCTAGACTTTCCGCTCCGAGGTTTCGTCAACAAGGAGAGCGTCATGAGCCTGTTCAGTTTCGTGAAGGAAGCCGGCGAGAAGTTGATCGACCTGCTGACTCCGGGCAATGCCAATGCCGAGGAGCAGCTGAAGCAGCACGTTAGCAAGGTTGGCTTGGGTAACCCGAACATCACCGCCACTGTAGAGGGTGACAAGATCATCCTCAAGGGCGAGGTGGCCAGCCAGGAGGAAAAGGAGAAGATCATTCTGGCGGCGGGCAATATCAATGGTGTGGCCAGTGTCGATGATCAGATCACAGTGACCGGGCCGGTGGCGCAGGCTGCGCGGTTCGTTACCGTGGAGAAGGGCGACACGCTCAGTGCAATTTCGAAGAAGGTGTACGGCGACCCCAACAAGTACAACAAGATTTTTGAGGCCAACAAACCAATGCTTTCGCACCCGGACAAGATTTATCCGGGGCAGGTTTTACGGATTCCGGACTGATAGGGCTTTATTGGCTGGGCTGGCCTCTTCGCGGATGAATCCGCTCCTACAGGAGCTGATTTCCCTCACAGTCCAGCCAACAACGCCCGGTAATCCTCGACCGCAGCAAATTCTTGGGTATCGCGTGGTTGTGCCTGGCTATCCGGCTGGCGTACTGCCAGCAAATGCCCTACGCCAAAATGGCGGGCACTGCGCAGAATCGCCAGCGTGTCATCGATGAACAGGCTGCGTTCAGGCTCAAAGCCGATATCCGCTTGCAACGCGTCCCAGAACTGCGGGCTTTCCTTCGGGTACCCGTAATCATGGGAGGTAATCAAGCGCTCGAAATAGGGCGCCAGTTCCACCCGCTCCAGCTTCAGCGACAGCGAATCCCGATGCGCATTGGTGATCATCACCACACGTTTGCCTGCCTGGCGTATGGCGGCAAGGAAGGTATCGGCGTCGGGCCGCAACGCAATCAGGTGGGCAATTTCGCGTTTGAGTTCGCGAATCGGCAGTTTCAGCTCGCGGCTCCAGAAGTCCAGGCAGTACCAATTCAGTGTGCCGGCATGCTGCTCGAACAGCGGCTGCAGCTCCAACTCTGCCATGGCCCGGCTCACCCCGTGCAGTTCGGCGTAGCGTTGGGGCAGGTGCTCCAGCCAGAAGCGGTTGTCGTAATGCAGGTCGAGCAGGGTGCCGTCCATGTCCAGCAGGACGGTATCGATTTCGGACCAGGGAAGAACAGGCATGGGAAATTCTCGTTCAGTCGGCAAGCCACGGTATAGTAACCCGTTCACGCCAAGGAGCCGCCCCATGCGCCAGAAACCCACCGTACTCAGCCGCGAGATCGTCGCCAGCAGCCGCCTGTTCCGGGTGGAGGCTGTGCAGTTGCGCTTCAGCAATGGCAACGAGCGTACCTATGAGCGATTGGTGGGCCGGGGGAATGGGTATGGTGCGGTAATGATCGTGGCCATGCTCGACGCGGAGCACGCGGTGCTTGTCGAGGAATACTGCGGCGGCACCGATGAATATGAGCTTTCGCTGCCCAAAGGCCTGATCGAGCCGGGCGAAGACGTGCTGGCGGCAGCTGATCGGGAACTCAAGGAGGAAGCCGGTTTTGGCGCACGCCAACTGGAGCACCTGACCGAGCTTTCGCTGTCGCCGGGCTACATGAGCCAGAAAATTCAGGTGGTACTGGCAACTGATCTGTACGAGGAGCGCCTTGAAGGCGACGAGCCTGAGCCGATGCGGGTCGACAAGGTCAACCTGCGCGAGCTTTCCGCCTTGGCCATGCATCCTCAGTTCACCGAAGGTCGAGCGCTGGCGGCGTTGTACCTGGCGCGTGACCTGCTGGCTCAACGGGGGCTGCTGGACGTATGAACGACCTGCAATTGATGCATGAAGTGGTCAAACTTGCCCAATTGGCCGGTGAGGCGATCTTGCCGTTCTGGCGCGCTGATGTAGCGGTCACCAACAAGGCGGACGACTCGCCAGTGACGGCTGCAGACCTTGCTGCGCACCGGGTGATCGCAGACGGCTTGCAGGCGCTGGCGCCTCAAATCCCGGTCCTTTCCGAGGAAGATTGCAATATACCGCTGGCCGAGCGACAAGGCTGGCAGCGCTGGTGGCTGGTCGACCCGCTGGATGGCACCAAGGAGTTTATTGCCGGTAGCGAGGAGTTCACCGTCAATATCGCGCTGATCGAGAATGGCGAAGTGGTGTTTGGCGTGGTTTCGATGCCGACCAATGGGCGTTGCTACTTTGGTGGGCAAAAACTGGGCGCTTGGCGCGCAGAAGCGGGCGCCGATGCAGTGGCGATTACTGTGCGCAATGCTCCGCCTGCGGGCACCCCATTCACGGTGGTGGCCAGCCGTCGCCACAGCAGCCCGCAGCAGGAAGCGCTGCTGGCGTGCCTAGGGGCTGCTGTAGGTGAAATGGAACTGGCCAATATCGGCAGTTCGTTGAAGTTTTGCCTGCTGGCTGAAGGCAATGCGGACTGTTACCCGCGCTTGGCGCCGACGTCCCAGTGGGACACGGCGGCAGCGCAAGGGGTGGTGGAAGGTGCTGGAGGCGAGGTGATCGGCCTGGATGGCTTGCCGTTCAGTTACCCGGCACGGGAGACGCTGCTCAACCCGTTTTTCCTGGCCTTGCCCCGCGACGTCCGTTGGCGACAAGCGCTCATCCAGTCAGCCGGGGCCCTGTAGGAGCGGATTTATCCGCGAAGCAGCCGACGCAGTGGATGGCACCGGCTGCGCCGGTGTTCGCGGCTCAAGCCGCTCCTACAGGGTGTGCGCAGACTAGCCGTTAGCGATGCAAGACGTACTGGCCACTGAACCGAACGGCAGGCTCCTCGCTACCTTCATTGCTCACCGTGGTTTCCAGCGTCAGCCGTGCCCGGCCGCGACGCTGGTACATCGCAAGGAAGCGCTCCCAAGTTTTTTCGTCCGGCGCAGCACATTGCGCCACCGCCGTACCCGTGACCGGTAACGGGTAACTGATCTGGCCTTCCTGAATGACGATGTGCCCGTCATCGATGCCCAGCTCACGTAACCGAAGGTGCAGCCAGCCCCACCCCGCAAGCACCGCGGCGCAGTAAAGGCTGCCGCCAAACATGGTGCTCTTGTGGTTGACGTTTGCGGCCAGTGGCAATTGCAGGCGCAGGTTATGGCCTTGCCAGTCGATGACTTCAAGGCCCATTTCGCGGGTCAGAGGAATGTCGGTGTGCAGCACTGACTGCAGGTATTGGCTATCACTGCTCATGGGCGGTTGTCCTCGTGCTCTTCAGCCCCATTACTGCCACCTTCGAAGTTCAGGCCATGCTTTCGCAATTTGTCATGCAGGGTTTTGCGAGGAATGCCAAGCGCTTCGGCCAGGCTGCGCATCGAACTGTGGGGCTGACCGAGTTCTGCTGCGATCAGTGAGCGTTCGAACTGTTCGACCTGCTCACTGAGATTGCCCAACAAAATGGGCGCTGAGGGGGCGGGTGCGCTAGGCACCTGGCCATCAAGGGCCAGCTCAAGCCCCAGCGCAAATCTTTCGGCGGCGTTTTGCAGCTCACGCACGTTACCCGGCCAGTCGTGACGCAGCAGCATCGCCCGCTGGGCGGGCTGCAGGCTGTGGGGCGGCAAGCCGTGGCGCTGGCTTGCAGCGTCGGCGAAGTGCTGGAACAGGACCAGAATGTCATCACCACGCTCGCGCAATGGCGGGATGCGCAACGGCGCTACGTTCAGCCGGTAATACAGGTCGGCCCGGAAGCGGCCTTGGTCGGCGGACTGGCGCAAGTCTTCCTTGGTGGCGGCGATGATGCGGATGTCCAAGGGGATCAGCTGGTTGCCCCCCAGCCGTTCCACCACACGCTCCTGCAACAGGCGCAGCAATTTCACCTGCACGTCCAGGCTCATGCTCTCGATTTCGTCGAGGAACAGGGTGCCGCCATTGGCGAACTCGAATTTGCCGATACGACGCTTTTGCGCCCCGGTGAACGCCCCTGGCTCATGGCCGAACAGTTCGCTTTCAACCACCGATTCGGCCAGCGCGCCGGCGTTGATGGCCACGAATGGGCCATCTCGCCGGCTCGACAAATCGTGCAGGGCGCGGGCAACGACTTCCTTGCCGGCACCGGTTTCGCCAAGGATCAGCACGTCGGCGCGTGTGCCGGCCAAGGCACCAATTTGCTCGCGCAAGCGCTGCATCGAGGGTGAATGGCCTACCAGGCGCGTGGCCAATTGCTGCCGGTCGCTCAGCGCCAGGCGCAGGCTGCGGTTGTCCAGCACCAGCCTGCGCAGGGCCAAGGCGCGGCGCACGCTGTCGAGCAATGCGTCGCTGGCAAAGGGTTTTTCGAGGAAATCATAGGCGCCCGCCCGCATGGCTTGCACGGCCAGTGGCACATCACCGTGGCCAGTGATCAGTAGCACCGGCAATTCGTTGTCACGGGCGTGCAGTTGTTCGAGCAATTGCAGGCCGTCGATACCGGGCATGCGGATATCACTGACCACCACCCCCGGCCAGTCGGGCTCGATACGGTCGGCCAAGCCTTGGGCATCGGCCATGGCGACCACCTTGAGGCCGGCCAGGTCCAGTGTTTGGCTCAGGGCCTGGCGCAGGTGTGGGTCGTCGTCGACCAGCAACACCTGGGCTTGGCTGTCGATGTGCATCTCGGTCGTCATGCCGAGGGGTCCTCCGAAGGTTGCAAGTTGGCGCCGGGTGCGGCCACGCGCAGTTGCAGGGTGAGCAGTGCGCCGCCTTCCGGGTGGTTGGCCAGCAGTAGTTCGCCGCCGAGCGCGCGCATCAGGCTTTCGCAGATGGCCAGGCCCAATCCCAAGCCCTGAGTGCGGGTCTTGGTGGTGAAGAAAGGCTCTTTGGCGTGTTCCAGCGCTTGGCGGCTGAAGCCCGGGCCGTTGTCGCGGATGTACAGGTAGACGCAGTCATCGCGTTTTTCGGCACTCAGCCAAAGCCTGCGCGGGTTGGCTTTTTCGGTGAGTGCGTCGAGTGCGTTGGCCAGCAAGTTACCCAGCACCTGGCGCAGGCGTGTTTCGCCCGCCTGCACCCACAGGGTGGCGTCCGGCAGGTCACGGATCAGCTCCACCGCCATGGCACGGCGGCGCTTGGCCAGCAGGGCCAGCGCGTCATCCAGCGCCGGTTGCAGGGCGACGCTCTCCGGGGCGTGGCGGTCGCGGCGGGCGAAGGCGCGCAGGTGGGCGATGATCGAGGCCATGCGCCCGGTCAGTTCGCCAATCAGCTTGAGGTTGCCGCGTGCGTCTTCTGTGCGTTGGTGATCGAGCAGGATTTCGGCGTTTTCCGCGTAGCTACGGATGGCTGCCAGCGGTTGATTGAGTTCATGGCTGATGCTTGCCGACATGGTGCCAAGCACAGACAGCTTGCCAGCCTGTACCAGCTCGTCCTGAGCGCGCACCAGTTCCTGCTGGGCGTTTTCTCGCTCCAGCACGGCACTCTTGAGCCGGGTATTGAGCCCTTCAAGGTCAGAGGTCCGTTCAACCACGCGCTTTTCCAACTCTTGGCGGCCGCGTGCCTCGAGGTCGATGCGGTCGATGTAATGCCGACGCCGCTGCATCACCAGGCCAGCCAGCAGCATGACCACAAGCAATGTGCCACCACCAATGGCCACGACCGTTTGCACCGAGCGGTCAACCAACAGGCGGGGGGCAAGAATGCTGACTTGCCAGCCGGTTTCCTTGATATCGCGGGTCTGGATCAGCCAGGCGTCCTGGTTCAGCACCAAGGGCTGTGGCGCCTGGGTGGGGTAGGGCTGGATGGCGATGATCGCCTGGCGTTCGGCCTCGGTCAGTTCGCGGGTTGCGCGAAAGCGCCAGTCGGGCCGGGAGGTCAGCACCACCACGCCGTTCTGGTCAGTCAGCAAAAGCTGTTCGGGCGTGCGGCCCCACAGCGTTTCGGTGTGATCGAGGTCGACTTTTACAACGAGCACACCAACGATGCGCTCGCGGTCTCGCACAGCTGCGGCGAAGAAGTAGCCGCGCTTGGCCGACGTGGTCCCTTGGCCGAAGAAGCGCCCGAGGTGGCCGTCCATCGCTTCGATGAAGTAAGGGCGGAAGGCGAAATTGCGGCCCACGAAGCTGTCGTGCTTGTCCCAATTGGAGGCGGCCAAGGTGTTGCCGCTGACGTCCATCAGGTACATAACCTCCGCCCCGGTCTGGTGGACGATGTCCTTCAGTAGCCGGTTGGCGTTGGTCACGGCCTCGAGCTTGAACGGGTCGGCCAGCACACCGCGCAACGCCGGCAGGTCGCCGAGGATTTGTGGCAGGGTTTCGTAGCGGTGCAGGGTGCCGAGCAGGTTGGCGACGTACAGGTCGAGTGTCTGGCGGTTTTGCGAGGCCAGTTCGTCCTGATAGTAGCGTTCGGCGAGGTGGTGCAGCGGCCACAACAGCGGGATAAGGCACAGGGCCAGCAGGGCCAGGCTGCGCCAGCGGGGGCGGCGAGGGGGCGTAGGTTTTGCAATCATGCGTGAATGCGCCAGTTGGGTCTGGCGCAATTATGCGCTACTTGAGGCGCTTGATCAGCGCTTGCCGGTGATGGCCGCCTCAGGGAAACAGGTCGGCGTCTTTCAGCAGGGTACCCGCCTGGTCCTTGGCTGAGAGCAAAGGCGCCACCTCCAGCTCCCAGTCGATGGCCAATTGCGGATCATCCCAGCGGATGCAGCGCTCGGCTGTCGGGTTGTAGTAGTCGGTGGTCTTGTACAGGAAATCGGCGGACTCGCTGAGCACCACGAAACCATGGGCAAACCCCGGCGGAACCCAGAACTGGCGGTGGTCTTCGGCGTTCAGGCGGGTGGCCACCCATTGGCCGAAGGTTTTGGAACTGCGGCGGATATCCACGGCCACGTCGAGCACTTCGCCTTGGGTGACCCGCACGAGTTTGCCCTGCGGGTTGTTGATCTGGTAATGCAGGCCGCGCAACACACCGCGCTGCGAGCGTGAATGGTTGTCCTGCACAAAGTCGCCGTCAAAGCCGGTAAGGCGCTTGAATTCCCTGGCATTGAAACTTTCGAAGAAAAAACCGCGGCTGTCGCCGAAGACTTTCGGTTCAATGATCAGCAGGTCGGGTATTTCAGTCTGGATAATCTTCATGGTGTTTTCTTGACCAGTGTTTTCAGATTTCGACCTTACCGGTCATGTTGAATTCTGCCGCCCTTGGCTACTTGTAGCCTAGACAGCCACCACGACTTAGCGTTAGTGCACGAATGTCTTTTCATCATTGCCACTTGTGTAACTGCCTTGGCAGTGGCGAGATAAGCGAAAAGTAAAAGAGGTTTCACCTTCATGCCCCTCAGCACCCTGATCCAGCGCTCCAGCTTGCCCAGCCCTTCGCTTAGTGAAGCCCAGGCTCACGCCTTGCTCCAGGCCCACTACGATCTGGCTGGCACCCTGGAACCTTTGGGTAGCCAGCAGGACCTCAACTTCCGGCTGGACACCGGGCAGGGGCGGTTTGTGCTCAAGGTATGCCACGGTAGCTATGCCCAGGTTGAACTGGAGGCTCAGCACGCCGCGCTGGCTTACCTGCACGAGCAAGGCTTGCCTGTGCCTGCTGTGCGCACCGCCCGTGACGGGCAGGCACTGCTGGCGCTGGACATCGAGGGGCAACCGCTGCGCGCGCGGCTGCTGGATTACATTGAAGGCCAGCCCCTTACGCGTCTGAAACACCTCGAACCACGGCTGGTAGCGGAACTGGGTGCACTGTGCGCCCGGCTTGACAAGGCGCTGGCCGGCTTCGAGCACCCGGGCCTGGCGCGCACCCTGCAGTGGGACCCACAGCACGCCCACGCGTTGGTTGAGCACTTGTTACCCGTGCTTCAGGACGCGGGGCAACGCACCCGAGTGGAAACCGCCACGCAGTTGGCCGCCAGCCATCTGGCACCGCTGGTCGGGCAACTGCCGAGCCAGGCCGTGCACTTGGACATCACCGATGACAATGCTGTGTGGGCCCGCGACAGCGAACGCCAGTGGCAGCTGCAAGGGATCATCGATTTTGGTGACCTGCTGCGCACCTGGCGCATCGCCGACTTGTCGGTAACGTGCGCGGCACTGCTGCACCATGCCGAAGGCGACCCGCTGCGTATTCTGCCTGCCGTCAGCGCCTACCAGGCCATCAACCCGCTGACCGAGGCCGAGCTGCGTGCGCTGTGGCCGTTGGTAATCAATCGCGCCGCCGTGCTGGTGTTGAGCAGCGAGCAGCAACTGGCTGTGGACCCCGGCAACCAGTACACCCGTGACAACATTGCCCATGAATGGGAAATTTTCGATACCGCAACCGCAGTGCCCTTTGCCTTGATGGAGGCTGCCATCCTGCAGGCTGCCGGCATGCGGCCGGCTGCTCCTGACTTGGCAGGTTGCGCGACATTGCTGCCAGAGCTGGCCGGGCAGGCAGTGGAGCGCGTCGATCTTGGTGTGCTGAGCGTGCACTGCGAAGCAGGTAACTGGGAGCAACCCGGCTTTGACCAACGCCTGCTCAGTGCGCAGCCTGCACCCGCCTGCAGCTTGCATGGGCAATATCGCCTGTCGCAAACCCACATCGACCGGCCCGAAGAGCCGGCAACCTGCGCGCTCGGGGTGGAGTTGCATGTACCCAATGGCAGCGTGGTACAAGCGCCGGAAGCTGGCACCTGGCAGCGCCACGGTGACGGCCGCGGCTGCTTGCTTACGGCAACATGGGCGCTTTGGCTGAGTGGGCTGGAAGATACCCCGGCTGAAGGCCAAACCTTGGCCAAAGGCCAGGCTCTGGGCAGTTGCTGTGGGTTCTTGACTGTTCAACTGTGCCTGGCCGTCGACATCCAGCCGCCGTTTTTCGCCACGCCGTCCCGTGCAGACGCCTGGCTGGCGCTATGCCCGTCACCTGCGCCATTGCTGGGGTTCGATTGCAATGCCGAGCCATTGACTGACCCGCAGGCCCTGCTGGCACGCCGCGATGCCAGCTTTGCCCGGTCCCAGAAGCACTACTACGCACAGCCCCCACACATCGAGCGCGGCTGGCGCAATTACCTGATAGACATGCAGGGCCGCTCGTACCTGGACATGCTCAACAACGTTGCGGTGCTTGGCCATGGGCACCCGCGTATGGTGGCCGAATCGGCGCGGCAGTGGTCGCTGGTGAATACCAACTCAAGGTTCCATTACGCCGCCATCGCTGAATTCTCCGAGCGTTTGCTTGAGGTTGCGCCAGCAGGCTTTGACCGGGTGTTTTTGGTGAACAGCGGTACTGAAGCCAATGACCTGGCCATCCGCCTGGCCTGGGCCTTCAGCGGTGGGCGTGACCTGCTCAGTGTGCTGGAGGCCTACCATGGCTGGTCGGTGGCCACCGACGCAATTTCCACTTCGATCGCCGACAACCCGCAAGCCCTCGAAACCCGACCTGACTGGGTGCATCCAGTGGAGGCGCCGAATACCTTCCGCGGCCGCTTCCGGGGCGCCGGCAGCGCGGCCGATTACCTGCGCGACGTCGATGCCAAGCTTGCCGACCTGGATGGCCGTGGTCGCCAGCTGGCCGGCATGATTTGCGAGCCAGTGTATGGCAACGCGGGCGGGATCTCGTTGCCGCCGGGTTACCTGAAAGAAGCGTACGCCAAGGTCCGGGCACGCGGTGGGGTGTGCATCGCCGACGAAGTGCAGGTGGGTTACGGCCGCCTGGGTGAGTACTTCTGGGGCTTTGAAGAACAGGGCGTTGTACCCGACATCATCACCATGGCCAAAGGTATGGGCAACGGCCAGCCGCTTGGCGCTGTGATCACCCGCCGGGAAATCGCCGAGGCGCTGGAGGCAGAGGGCTACTTCTTCTCCTCGGCCGGCGGCAGCCCGGTCAGTTGCCGTATCGGCATGGCAGTGCTGGACGTGATGAAAGAAGAGGGCCTGTGGGAAAACGCCCGTGATACCGGGCGTTATTTCAAGGCGCGGCTAGAAGCGCTGGTCGATAAACATCCGCTTGCCGGTGCAGCCCACGGGTCAGGTTTTTATCTGGGCCTGGAGTTGGTGCGTGACCGCAGCACGCTGGAGCCAGCCACCGAGGAAACCACCACGTTGTGCAACCGCCTGCGCGATCTGGGCATCTTCATGCAGCCAACCGGTGACTACCTGAATATCCTCAAGATCAAGCCGCCGATGTGTACCACGCGCGCCAGCGTGGACTACTTTGTGGACAGCATTGACCGAATTCTTTCCGAAGGCTTGTGATACAAGATTAAGCCGATCAGGTCGATTGTTATCGGCTTGATCGGCTTTTTTATTCCTTAATGATTGATCTGCTCGCTTCTATTGCCGATATATATCGGGTATAAATTAGCCATCGCCTTATCGACTATCCAGAGGATACTGATGAAAACCCTCAACTCCACCCCGCGTGCCGATGGCTTCCACATGCCTGCCGAGTGGGCGCCACAGAGCCAGGTCTGGATGGTCTGGCCAGAGCGCTCCGATAACTGGCGCCTGGGTGGCAAGCCTGCTCAGGCCGCCCACGTAACCTTGGCCAAGGCCATCGCCCGCTTCGAGCCTGTGACCGTTGCCGTTTCCGCTGGCCAATACGAAAACGCCCGTCGCCAGCTCGACCTGCCTAACATCCGCGTGGTCGAAATCAGCAACGACGACGCCTGGGTGCGCGACACCGGCCCGACGTTCGTAATCAATGACAAAGGCGAAGTGCGCGGCGTGGATTGGGGTTTCAACGCCTGGGGCGGCTTCGACGGCGGCTTGTATGCGCCTTGGAACCGTGACGAAGAACTGGCGGCCAAGGTACTGGAAATGGAGCGTTGCCAGCGCTACCACACGGAAGGTTTCGTGCTTGAGGGTGGCTCGATCCACGTGGACGGTGAAGGCACCCTGATCACCACCGAAGAGTGCCTGCTCAACCGCAACCGCAACCCACACCTGAACCGCGAGCAGATCGAAGACATTCTGCGCGAGCACTTGGCCGTGGAAACCATCGTCTGGCTGCCGGATGGCCTGTACAACGACGAAACCGACGGCCACGTCGACAACTTCTGCTGTTACGTAAGCCCGGGTGAAGTGTTACTGGCCTGGACCGATGATTCCAACGACCCCAACTATGCGCGCTGCCACGCCGCCTACGAGGTGCTGAAAAACACCCGCGACGCCAAAGGCCGCGAGTTTGTGGTGCACAAAATGCCGATCCCGGGCCCGCTGTTTGCCACTGAAGAAGAGTGCGCTGGCGTTGACCACGTGGCGGGTAGCCAGGAGCGCGATCCATCGGTTCGCCTGGCCGGTTCGTACGTGAACTTCCTGATCGTGAACGGTGGCATCATCGCGCCGAGCTTCAACGACCCGGCAGATGCGCAGGCCAGAGCGATTCTGGCCAAAATCTTCCCGGATCATGAAGTGGTGATGATCCCTGGCCGTGAACTGTTGCTGGGTGGTGGCAACATTCACTGCCTGACCCAGCAGCAGCCGGCACCGTACAAGCGCTGAGTCAACACAGTACGAAAAGGCCCGTCAAATGACGGGCCTTTTTATTTGCGCGACGTTCGGCAAGCCGGATGGCATACGTTTTGTATTGTTTTTCAGTGAGTTAACCATTCAGGCCAAACTCACTGAACTGTAACAATCGCGACGTAGATTAGCCGCTCACGGGCCCAGGGAGTACGTGTAGACATGAACGCAGCAAGTGAGACGGCTTTGCGCCCATCGGCAGTGAATCAGCAATCGCTCAAAGTTTTGGCGCGTTGGCTGAAAAACCATGGAAGCAATCGGGTCAGGAAGACCGACCCACGACGTCTGCTTGACGGTCGTTACCCTCAAGGCTTGATCAGTGATGCGGAACTGGAAGCGTTGATGGGTGTGTGGCACTGAAACGGGGCAGGAGCCCGGCCCATGAAAAACGCCACCGTGAATGCGGTGGCGTTTTCGTTTCCGGCCTTTGGCCTTCCGCAGCAGCCAAGCGCGATGCGTACTCTGTAGGAGCGGCTTTAGCCGCGAAGCAAGCGACGCGGTGCCTGGCACCGGCTTTGCCGGTGTTCGCGGCTAAAGCCGCTCCTTGTATGTTGTGTCTGGCCTGGCGAGAGTGGTTATGCTCGTCAGGCTGAAGAAGCACTTCCGGGGAGGCCGACCGCTCCTGAAGGCAGGGATGGCCCTGACCTTGTATGTAGAGAGGCCCCCCGCCTCATTGCCCACTACGAAGAGTATCGAGAAGCCGACAAGTCGGACTTCGCATTACAAGGTTGCAGCGGCATGAAGTTCGAGGTCGGGGAACCGGAGGCCATTGTTACCTAACTCGCTTGGGAGGGGGAAGAATGAGTGTCTGGGTTGGTCTCGATATCGGCTCACGTACTTCGATCGCCGGGGTGCGCAAAGATGGGCGTCCTGCCGGTCAGTGGGATATCGCTCAAACACCGGCAGGCCGTAAGGCTGCAGTAAAAAAGCTGCTGGCACTCAAGCCCAAGTCGATCGTGATGGAGGCGACCGGGATCTATTACTTGGACTTGGCCCTTGAGCTACATGCGGCCGATCTCCCTGTTTCAGTGATCAACCCCAAGAGCTTCCACAATTTCGCCAAACTGATGCTGGTGAACAGCAAGACCGATGCAATAGATGCTCAACTGCTGTCCGAGTACGGCGAGCGTATGACACCACGCTTGTGGACACCCCCAAACCCTGTGCAGCTTGAGCTGCGAGCTCTGGGTCGACATATCAATCGATTGGTGGGACACCGCACCAGGGCAAAAAACGAGCTGCATGCATTACAGGCAACGGCTACGACCGTGTCGATGCTGATCGAGGATCAAGAGGAAGCGATTGTTTCACTGGATAATCGAATTGAGCGCTTCCGTAAGGCAGGTCGCGAGCTGATCGCCCAGTGTCCGACGCTTACTCGGCAGTACAAGCAGCTACTTGCAGGTCCCGGGATGGGAGAAGTCTCGGCACTTGCTGCACTCGCTGAACTGACCACCCTTCCTCAAATGCTCAAGTCCTCGCAGGTAGCTCGCCACGCGGGACTCGATGTTCGACAGACACAATCGGGGACGAGCATTGATAAGCCCGGCAGACTCGGCAAAAGTGGGAATGCGTACCTGCGGGCAGCCATGTACATGCCTGCCTTGACCGCGGTGCGCTGCGACCCTTATGCGAGGGCTTTTTACGAGTCGCTGGTCAACAGGGGCAAGAAGAAAATGCAGGCCATCGCTGCCGTCATGCGTAAGTACCTGACAGGCATCTGGGCATGCATGCGTGGAGATGAGCCATTTGATACGGCCAAGCTTTTCAGCGCTGAACACCTGAGAAAAGCTTGACCGCCAACAGAGTATCTACATGTCCCCGCTAATTCAATACGTTATGTGCAATTTCATAAGATCCGATCAGAAAGCGTAGGTGCCTGTTACCACCAGGCTACGCGGTTCACCAAACTGAATTTGCGCCGCACTGGTCGCCGATTCGTAATAGGTCTTGTCGGTAATGTTGTTCAACGCTGCCCGCACGTCCCAGTCATGGGTACGGAAGCCCGCCAGCGCATCCCAGCGGCCATAACCCGGCATTACCGTGGTGTTCTGGTTATCGGCATAGCGCTCGCCCACCAGTGTCAGCCCCGTCTCCGCATACCAGCCCAGCTCCGGTTTCCAGGTCACGAACAGGCTGCCGTTGCGCTTGGCCACGTCGTTTATGCGGTTGCCTTCCAGGCCGTTGTTGTCCTTGACGATGGTTGCATCCTGCAAGCCAATGCCACCGCGCACATACCAGTTGCCAACGATATTGCCCGTGGCCGTCAGTTCGATGCCGCGTGAGCGCTGCAGGCCGCTGAGCACGGTGATTTCGGGGTTGTTCGCGTCACGGGTGCGGCGGTTGTACAACTCCAGTTCATAGATGGCGAGGGTGGTGGTCAGGCGCTCATCAAACCAGTCGCTTTTTACCCCGATTTCTTTTTGCCTAGTGTGTTCCGGGCCCGTTTCGTTGCTGTTGCCCGGCGCGCCTGGGGTTATACCGATCAGGCCACCGCCAACCGGTGAGAAGGTCTTGCTCCACGAGGCGTAGAAGGAGTGATCACGCCATGGCGTGTAGACCACACCCAGGCGTGGACTGGTGCTGGTGCTGTCCTGGTTTTCAGTCAGGTTGCGCACCTTGTTGGTGGTTTCCACCTCGAACTGGTCAAAGCGCACCCCGGCCAGAATCTGCCACTGATCGTTGAGGCGGATTTGGTCCTGCAGGTACAGGCCGCGGCTGTCGACCACGGTGTGGTTGTTGCTCGACACCACCATGCGACCGTTGTGCTGCAGGCTGCGGTCGGGGTTGTTCAAGTCCAGGCTCGGCACTGCCTGGCCACCGGCCGACACAGGGGCGGCGGTGTAAAGGGTGGGGTCACGGCGCTGGTTGCCGAACTCGAGGCCTACCAACAGCGTGTGCTCTAAGCCGAGCGTGTCGAAGCGGCCTTCGGCTTCCAGGTTGTTGAACAGGTTGCGGGTGTTCAGGTCCTGCTGCCAGCGTTGGCGGGTGACGGTGTTGTTGCTGGCGTTGTAGCCGGTCAGGTAGGTGTTGTCGAACTCGCTGTCGAGCTTGAACAGGCCCAGGGTGTGGCGCAGTTGCCAGGTGTCGTTCAACTGATAGTTCAGACGCGAGCGCAGCGATTGGGCGCGGTCATCGATGAAGTCGCGCTGGGTATCGCCGTAGGTGGTGCTGCGGCTTACATCCGCCGGGCGCCCGTTTACGCCGGGGATGCCACGGTCTGGGGTGCGGTTGTAGCGGCTGTATTCGTATTGCACCAGCCAGTTCAGGTCGGGCGTGAGCTGCCAACTCATCGAGGGTGCGAACAGTTGGCGGCTGCCGTCGATGCCGTCGCGGAAGCTGTTGTTGTCCTGGTTGCCCATGTTCAGGCGCAGGCTGATGGTGTCGCTGGGGTCGGCGCTGAGGTCGGCATACAGGCTGCGCAGGTCCTGGCTGCCGCCCTGGGCTTCGATGGATGAGCGGCGGCCTTGCTCAGGCGCCTTGCTGACCCGGTTGATGATGCCGCCCTGGCTGCCACGGCCATACAGCACCGCCGCCGGGCCTTTGAGCACTTCGACCCGCTCGATGTTGTGCAGGTCACGAATGTACTGGCTGTCGTCGCGAATGCCGTCCAGGTAGAAGTCGTTGCTGGCCTCGAAGCCGCGAATACGCACGCTGTCGAAGCGCGTATCGGCGCCGCTGCTGACGTTGGGGATGCCTTCGAGTGCCTTGCCCAACGTATTGCTGCCGTAATCCAGAACGTTAGAAGTTTTTACCGTATCGATGGCCTGGGGCACGTAGCGCACAGGGGTGGCGGTGCGTGTTGCTGTGCTCACCTCCTTGACGCGTGGGTTGTCCTCTTCGCGCTCGGTTTCGGCAGTAACAGATGTTTCCGGCAGGGTGGTGGCGGCGTTGGCAAAGGCTGCGCTGAACAGCAGAGACAGGCCAAGGGTAAGGGGTGAAAGTCGGCAGGGGGCAGGCATTTAGGCATCCGCAACGTAGGCAGGTGTGAAAGAGGTGCGAATGGTAATGCTTGCTATTTGCTGTTGCTTGGGTATTTGTAAAGGCCTGTCTTTACATATGTGTCATTTTGTAAATGTACGTTTGAGTACATCAGGTCTTGTAAAAATGGGCTGCTTAACTTGCCCTTTTCCCACAAAAGAGAAAATGCCCGCTGACAGCGCAAAGACCAATGGAAATGCACCATAGGCCTGCGTTTTTTTGGTTATATCAACCTGCATTTCACGACTTTTTGACATTTGTAATCGCACAGGGCTAGGATTCGGCCAACGCCTGCTGGCCACCACTGGCCAGGCTGCTGTTCAAGGCCCGCCACACGACCATTGGCGGGCTTTTCAGTTTGGATCCGCATAGCGTCGAACCTACGAAGGGGCGTTGGTTCCTGGCGTCATAGTGCAGAGCGTTTTTGATTTAGATATAAGGAAAACAACATGTTGAAAACCAGGATCAGCCTGGTCGCGCTGGCGATGATCGCCGCGACCCAGGCACAGGCCAACGAGCAGGCCGAGAGCAAGGGCTTTATTGAAGACAGCCACGCAAACGTTCTCCTGCGTAACGCTTACATCAACCGTGACAAGAAACACGGTACCGATGACCAGATCGAATGGGGCCAGGCTTTCATCGGCAACTTCTCCTCCGGCTTCACCCAAGGCACCGTCGGTGTTGGCGTTGACGCCTTCGGCCTGTACGCCGTGCGCCTGGACGGCGGCAAGGGCCACAACGGTGGCGCTGGTGTCGACTTCTTCAAACCGGAAAACACCAAGAACGCCGATGGCAACGCCAGCGGCCCGCACGACCTGTCCCGTGCTGGCGCAGCCGTTAAGTTCCGCATCTCCAACACCGTGCTGAAGTACGGTGACCAGATGCCAGCCCTGCCAGTGCTGCAATACGATGACGGCCGCCTGCTGCCAGAAAGCTTCACCGGCACCCTGATCACCTCCAAGGAGATCGAAGGCCTGGAGCTGAACGCTGGCCGCTTCACTCAAGAAGCGCGCAAGAGCGCCGAGCGCCGTGACGGTGGCGGCCTGAAGTCGATCAACGTCTTCGGCGGCAGCTACAAGTTCACCGACAACTTCACCGCTTCGCTGTACACCGCAGACAACGAAGACGTGATGAAGAAGCACTATCTGGGCTTGAACTACGTCTTCCCGATTGCCAACGACCAGTCCCTGACCCTGGACTTCAACGGCTACAAGTCGGACATCGACAAGGAATACGTCCAGGCCGCCGGCCTGAACGGCGACTCCAACACCATCTGGAGCCTGGCCGCGAAGTACGCCTACGGCCCGCACACCTTCACGTTGGCGCACCAGCGCAGCACCGGCAGCACCGGTTACAACTACGGCTGGTACCAGAACGAAGGCGGCGTGGGTGACGGTGGTTCGACCATTTACCTGGCCAACTCCTACTGGTCCGACTTCAACGCCGAAGACGAGCGTTCGTGGCAGCTGGCCTACGGTTTGGACTTCGGCGCCTATGGCGTCCCTGGCCTGACTTACACCGTGGCCTACGTGGTGGGTGACAACATCAACACCCGCAACAACGCCAACCCGCAAGGTTTCGGCGAAGGTAAAGAGCGCGAGATCTTCAACCAGGTCCGCTACGTCGTTCAGGAAGGCCCGGCCAAAGACCTGTCGATCAAGCTGCGTAGCTCGTTCCTGCGTACCAACAACGCAGTGCAGCAAAACGGCTACAACGACGACGGCAACGAAGTCCGCGTATTCGTCGAGTACCCGATCAGCATCTTCTGATCCACGATGGGCTGCTTTGCAGCCCATCGCGACACAAGCAACTGTCTTGTGCTGCTTGTGCCGAGCTCTTCGCGGCTAAAGCCGCTCCTACAGGGATTGCGCATGCCTTGAGGTAAGCACTGAACCTGTGGGAGCGGCCTTGTGTCGCGAAAGGGGCGCAAAGCGCCCCCATTTTTCAAGCCGGATGCTCATCCAGGCAACAACACCGAAACCCGTAACCCCCCACCCTGCCGATTCACCAGCATCAACTCCCCCCCATGGCTGCAGGCAATCCGCTGAGCAATGCTCAACCCCAGCCCATACCCCCCAGACGCCTGATTACGCGACCCCTCACCCCGCACGAACGGATCGGTGACGGTAGCCAGCAACCGCGGATCAATGCCCGGCCCACGGTCGTCGACGTGAATGAACACACCCGAAACCGCAACTTCCAGCTTGACCGAAACCTCCTTCCCATAGCGCAACGCATTCACCAGCAAATTCTGCAGGCAACGCTGCATCAGCAACGCATCCACCCTCAAACTACCTACCCGGCCTTCAATCGGTAATGGCTCTTGCGCACTCCCCAGATCACTGCACAACCGCGCCACCAGTCGATCCATGTCGACGTGCTGCAGGTTTTGCTGCTCCCCAGCACGCAGGTAATCCAGCACCTGGCCGATCATGTCGTCCATCTGCGTGATGTTCTGCCGCAGCCGTTCCCGATGTTCACCCTCCGGCAGCCGCTCCAGGCGCAGGCGCATGCGGGTGAGCGGGGTGCGCAGGTCGTGGGAAACCGCAGCCAGGAAGTAGGCCTTGTCGTTGACCATCGCAATCAACCGCTGCTGCATGGCGTTGAAGGCCTGGGCGGCCTGGCGCACTTCTTCCGGGCCATCCAGCGCCAGAGGCGGTTGCTCCAGGTTGCCACCCAGCCCGCGCGCAGCATCGGCCAGGCGCCGAAGCGGGCGCAGGCACAGGCGCACGGCGATCAGGCACACCAGCAGCACTGCGGCGATACGCAATGCATACACTCGCAACAGGTAGTCGCTGATCAGCACCCAGGCTGACTCACCGCTCCAGCCCTGCAATTCCTGCCCGTCGACGGTCAACCAGTGGCCATCGGGCAGCGGCACGGCAAACTGGATATGCGCCTGGGCTGTGCGCAGGCCGAACAGGCTGCGCCAGACGATCGGTTGGCCAAGTTCATCTGTGAGTTGTACCTTGAGCAAATGTACTTCCTGGGCTTGACCCAGTTCGTACTCGAGCGCTTGGTGCAACAGCAACTCAACCCGCCTGCGGCCGCGTCGCGGGTCATCATCGCCTTCCGGCACTGACTCGGCGCAGCGCAGCTGATAGTGCGCGGGCACCTTCAAGCGGCCACCATGGCAATCCGCCTGCGCGATCAAAGGCGCGCTGCGCGCAGCCATCAGCCTGATCGGCGCCTCCAGCACCTGGGCAAAGCGCACGTCGAACCAGATGCTGCTCGACATCAATTGGATCACCAAGGTGCCGCTGACCATGATCAGCAAAAGCTGACCAAACAGCGTGCGCGGCCACAGCCGACGAAACCAGCGCATCTCAGCCAACGGCCTCGGCGCGGTTGATGGTCAGCAGGTAGCCTTCGTTGCGAATGGTGAGAATCTGCGCATCACCGCTTGGTGCCCGGCGTAGCTGCTGGCGCAGGCGGCTGATGCACATGTCCACCGAGCGATCATCCGGGTGGTGGTCGCGGCCAAATGCGCTGCGCGTCAACTGGTCGCGCGAGACCACGCGGTTGTTGGCGTCCAGCAATTCACGCAACACCCGGTAATCCGAACGGGGCAGGGTGAGGGCCTGGCCGTCGGGGCGGGTAAGCAGGCGCTTGACGTGATCAAGGCTGAAACCGGCGAAGCGTTGCGCCTCTGCGGCAGGTTCAACGGCGGCGTTATCGAGCCGCTGTGGGCGACGCAGCACGGCCTTGATGCGGGCGACCAGCTCACGGGGTTCAAACGGCTTGGCCAGGTAATCATCCGCACCCACCTCCAGCCCGATGATGCGGTCCAGCGTGCTGCCTTTGGCTGACAGCATGATCACCGCCAGGCTCGGTGTGGCTTGCAACTGGCGGCACAGGCTCAAACCGTCTTCGCCCGGCAGCATCAAGTCCAATACCACCAGTTCGACTTTGTGCTGCGCCAGTTGCGCGCGCATCTCCTCGCCATCAGCGGCTGCAAGCACGGTATAGCCAGCATCGCTCAAGTAATCGCAAAGAAGTTCGCGGATTTCGTCGTCATCATCGACAACCAGCAAGGTCGTGCTCATCGGGAAAACACCTTTAAAAGACGGGCCGGCAGCGCTCGTTACGTACGATTACATCCCCGTACAAGCCGGGCATGGAGCGCGAAGGGCAGATGCCTAGAATCCTAACAAAAAATCATCTGCAAATACGAAGCCTTCCCAAATGAAACCCAAGAGCATCATGCAAGACGTCTTCCGCCTCAACCCGCTTGCCTTGTTTGTCGCCGTAGCCATCAGCGGCAGCGCCATGGCGGCCGACAGCCAACCCCTGGAGCTGGACGCCACGCAAATCGAAGACAGCGCCCTGCTGCCCGCCGACGAAGCCGGCCAGCTCGGTTACACGGTCGAGAGCACACGCAGCTCCACGGGCCTGAACCTGACCCCACGGCAGACGCCGCAATCGGTCACCACCATCACCCGCCAGCAAATGGATGACCGCGATATCCACAGCATCGAGCAGGCGCTGGACACCACGCCCGGCGTAAGCGCGACCAAGTCCGAGGTAGGCGGGCGCACCGACTTCCGCGCCCGTGGTTACTCGATCAGTAACTGGAAGGTCGACGGCCTGCAGTTTCAGGGCGGCTCGGACTTCAGCGGCGGCGGCAACGCGCTGAACATGGACCTTTACGAGCGCATCGACATCGTGCGCGGCGCCAACGGCCTGCTGGGAGGCACCGGCGACCCCTCGGCCACCGTCAACCTGATTCGCAAGGCGCCTACCAAAACCTTCGGTGGCAGCGCCTACGCCACTTACGGCAGCTGGGACAAACGCCGCCTGGGCGCCGACCTCAACCTGCCGCTGTCCGAAGACGGCCGCCTGCGCTCGCGCTTCGTCATGACCCAAGGCGACGCCAACTCATTCCGCGACAACCAGTCCGAGCGCTCCCGCGCGGCCCTGGCCAATTTTGAATTCGACATCGACGACGCCACCACCCTCGGCGCGGGTTACCAGTACGAGTACAACAAGGTGGTCGGCGGCGGCTGGGGTGCCAACATCCCGATCTGGTACAACGACGGCAGCAAGACCAACCTGCCACGCAGCACCAACGTGGTCCCCAGCTGGAGCTTTGGTGAGTACACCACCCGCACCGCTTTCGGCTCGCTGGAGCACCGCTTCGACAACGACTGGACGCTGGACCTGAAAGCCGCCCAAAGCACCGCCGAAGTGCTGAACCACCGCGGCCTGGCCAAGGTCAACTCCGCCGGCCGTGGCAGCTACGGCGGCTACTGGGACCAGGACGGCAGCGGCGCCGTGCTCAATGGCCTGCACAGCTCCAGCGACACCACCCAACAGTCCGCACAAATTGACCTCTCGGGCCCGTTCCAGATGTTCGGCCGCACCCACCAGGCGATGGTCGGCTACAACGACAGCCGCACCGTGGCGTGGTCGCCGGAATACAGTTGCACCATGGTCAGCGACGATCGCGTCAGTGCGCCTTCTGTGGGTTGCCAGTTCCGCGCCAACAACGGCTTCCCGGTCACCGACTGGCACAACGGCGTGGACAGCGATTACGACATGATCGCCTCGCGCACCGGCCGCCACACCAAGACCACCACCCGCCTGCAAGGCATGTACGCCGCCACCCGCCTGAGCATTACCGACCCGCTGTCGGTCATCCTCGGCGTGCGCACCACCGACTACTCGGCCACCACCCGCAGCGTCGCTGGTGTGCGCAGCAATCAGCAGAACAATGGAATCGTCACCCCCTACCTGGGCGCGGTGTACGACCTTAACGACACCTACTCGCTGTATGCCAGCTACACCGACATCTTCAACCCGCAAACGGCTGAAACCGAGAGTGGCACCAAGGTTGAACCGATTCGTGGCCAGAGCTACGAAACTGGCATCAAGGGCGAGTGGCTGGATGGCCGCCTGAATGCCTCGGCGGCGTACTTCCGCACCAAGCAGGAAAACAAAGCCGTGCTCGACGATGGCCTGACCACCCCGTCCGGTGGCGATGCCTACAAGGCTGGCACTGGCCAGGAAACGGACGGTATTGACCTGGAAATCGCTGGCGCTTTGACTCCGAACTGGAACGTGTATGCCGGTTATACCTACCTGCACTTCCGCCGCGTCGACAGCGACGGGCGTAGCGATCCATCGCACCTGTTCAAGGCGTCCACCACCTATCGCCTGTCTGGCCCGCTGGACCGCCTGACCCTCGGCGCGGGTGTGAAAGCGCAAACCAACATCCGCGCCATCTCAAGCCCGGCGGGCCAGCCGGTGAACGGGGTGAGTGGCGGGGCTACGGATGTGAACTGGTCGGGTTATGCCATCTGGAATGCCATGGCCAAGTATCAGGTCACGGACGACACGGCGGTGAGCCTGAATGTGGATAACCTGTTCGACAAGCATTACTACACCCAGTACGGGTTCTATGCGGGGGCGATTTATGGGGATCCACGGAGTATGTCGTTGACGGTGAGTACGGCGTTTTGACGGCCGTGAAAGGCTAAGCCCTGGACACTGCGTCGCCCCTGCCAGTTATTCCGGATCCAGATATCTGCTTGACAGATATCTGGATTCGGAATATTTTTGTGTCGTGTGTAAGGATACCGGATCAAAATTTATGCGGGTGATTGCCAAAGCGGCGGTTACAAAGGCCATCGAAGCCCATGCGAGGTGGAGGGCGCCTTTGAGTCTGTGGCTGACGACGTTCGATAGGCCAAGCCTGCGCTTTGATTCCTTCGAACAACTGCGTAATACCTGGGCTGAGACCTCTGGATGGAACGTTGATCGGGTGCCTTTTTCGAAGCTTAGGGAGCCAAGCCGTAAAGGACCGCTCGATATCTACATTTTTGATATTAGGAAAAACGAGTGTCGAATCGTTACGTGGATCAACCCACGAATGGGCACCATCTACATCAAGGCAATCTTGTCGCATCCTGAGTATGACAAGTGGTGCAAGAGCGACATCAGGTAGCGATTTCTCTGATGACTGACGCTTTTCTAACTGATCGACTAACAGGTGGCAACATGAAGCGAGACAAGATCGAGGCCACAGGGCTGGATGCGTTCATCGCTAATATTTCACCCATGCTCCAGAGCCTGAATAACCAGGTAGCGACAATGGCTCAGTTGTTGTCCGCCTGCCATGAGCCAATCCAGGATGACGCCGATTTGCAGGTGCGGATGGCACTGATTGATGAGCTGTATTCACACGCTGATAGCGAAACTCACGCAGCCGCAAGGTTTGCAGAAATGGTCGCTGACCGTGTGTATGACTATGAATCGCAAACGGTGCTGATTCCCTACGCTAGTCAGAGCGAGGCGCTGGCGTTCCTTATGGAGGAGCGGGGTGTGAAGCAGAAGGATCTGTCTGCCATTGCTACGCAAAGCGCTGTTTCGGAAATCTTGAACAGCAAGCGGAAGATGACCGTGGCGCAGATCAAGGGCTTTGCTGAGTTTTTCAAAGTCCCGGTAGAGTTTTTTATGCATGGGGTGGTTTGAGGGGGAGGGCGTAGATGCGGTCTAAAGCGTGTAGGTCTCGATCAGTTAAAAAGTTGGGAACTACGCTATTTAGGCCGATGCTTCTTGCTTCACAACGCAGCGGATCATTGCGTGAGGTTGTGACGCCTGGCGATCATGACGAAAAACTGCTCATGATTGTTGGCGAACGGTTGTCGAATCCTAAGCGATTGAAGGTTTCGCTGGATGGTCTCTAGGTCTTTCTGGATGATGTTCTCACCCGTTTGATTGTGGAGCACGTGCGGCGTCACATCGGCATGATCATCCTATTTAAAAACGGTGCCCAGAAAAGATCACAAAAGTAAGGGATGCCAGAGGCTTCGGAATGGAGCGCAGATGCATACGTTTGATCGCTGCAGAAATGTCAGAAAGATGGGCTACAGGGTTTAGCTGCCTGGCACCTGCGAGATGACAATCTGAGGAAGGGCTCCCGAGCTGTTCGAGGCCAGTGCAAGGCTGGTGCGGAAGCCGAGCTTGTCGAGCATATCCATCATGGCGTCCAGCGTGAATTTCTCGATCTTGCCATTTGCTAGCTCGGATACCCGGGACTGGGCCACGTTGAGCCTGGCTGCAGCCTCATGTTGTTTGAGGCCCATTTTCTTGATGCAGTCGGTGATGAAAATGGACAGGTCCATCTTCAGGGCCATCTTACTGGCCGTTTCTGCATCGTGGGTGACGTGGAAGGGGCTTTCGTGGAATTGGAGTGCCATTGGCCGACCTGCCCGAATATCTAAAATTTACGATAAAATCGTAGCTGCCTTGACGGGGGCAAGTCAAAGCTCGATTCGTAGCGAAAACAAAAAAGGCTCACCTTTCGGTGAGCCTTTTGAGTACTGCGTATGGTGCCGGCACCAGGAATCGAACCCGGGACCTACTGATTACAAGTCAGTTGCTCTACCATCTGAGCTATACCGGCAATGGGGCGTCATTATAACGATCGTTTGGCGCCTGTAAACCACTTCTTTCAATAAAGCGCAAATGACCTAAGTCACCGGCCCAAAAGGAGAAATCTCCTACCAGCCGCGGTGGATGGTGTTGACGCTTGGTTCGGTCTTGCCGGGGTTGAAAAACAGCTTGTGGTTGTCGCAGCCGCGCTTGCGGCAGGGGCTTTCGGTGCGCAGGGGCAGGCCGTTGTCGCCGCCAAGCTGCATGCCGGGGGTGTTCCAGCCGAGGTTGTCGGTACGCGTGTGCGAGGTGCCGCCAGCGCAGGCGGTCAGGGCCAGGGCGCAGGCGAGCAGGGCAAGGTGTTTGGCTTGGGGCACGATCTTTAAATCCGAGGATTCAGGCAATTTTTTTGGGTTGCGGATGATACACCGCTGGCCAAGCCTATTTCGCGAAGGCGTTAGCAGATGTAAGAGATTTCTGAACTTGAAACCAAATGCTTCAGGATTGATGCGATTAGGAATTATCCTACGCGCGCTGCTGAAGTATCGCTGTTGGCGGGGAAGCGCCCCAAGGATAAGGTTCCTGGGTCGCCATTTTCTGGTGACCGGGTGTGAGAACCCGCTTGAATGTTTCGGCTGCGTCTATGGCGACCGTGCACGGGCAGACCTCGGTCTGGCCGAGCTTCCTACATTCACTCGGTTTCTCACCCCGTGTACGGTTGCCACCTCTGTTCCGTGAGAAAGAAGAGAAGTGGAATCTCCTGTCTGAATGTAGGAATTCCTAAGATGAAAAAGATCGTCCCCGACCCACCCCGCCACACCTTCATCAACACCCCATTCTTCTCCATCCACAGCGAAATCTCCCCACCCGACGCCCTGGCCCACGCCTGTGAACTCATGCGCGGCGTAATCGACACCATCGACGATTACTGCCAGCTACACGCCGGCGAACCTGGCCTTAACATCCTCAGCAATGCCGCCCACGCCACCGACTCGGCGCGGGTGCTGGCTGAACATGCCCTGGCCCGTATAAGCAGGGAGCCGAACCATGACTGACAGCACAGTGACAGCAGGCGTTGAAACCTGGCTTGAAGTCGGCAGCCCGGCCGTTGGGTTATTTCGTGTGCAGCCGGGTGTTCCGGTGGATGAGGCCTATCAGCAGGTTTCGGTACTGCTCGGCTACATCAGGCACCTGGTGTGTGAGGGGGATATGGAGGATGACCACAAGCTGCTGGGTGCCGCCGACTACCTGAGTGCAATGGCCAAGGCGCTGATGAACGATATCGAAGTGGCCAAAAACCGTCGGCATTGATCGTCGTCGGGCACCGATCCTGAATTCGGCGCAATCCTTGTAGGAGCGGCTTTAGCCGCGATCACCGGCGTAGCCGGTGCCGGGCACCGCGTCGGCGGTGATCGCGGATAAATCCGCTCCTACAGAGCCAGATGAAATGTTGATGAGCCCATGCACAACGAATGCTTATGCACAAGAGGCATTCGCGCGTTGAGCGAAAGGCATGCCGATTACGCTGGCCGCTGGTCTTTGCGCAAACGCCTGTTTTTATTGGGCTTGACGCGCATCAAGGAATAAGCAAGGGCGCTGAAATAGCGCATGGATCCAACCATTCATCAAAAGCTTGTTCACAGAGTTATCCACAGGTTGTGCTGTGGTTAACAGCCCTGTTCGGCAAGCAAAAGCAGGTTGCGTGGTGTGAGGGGGTAATCGCAAAACGTACCCAGGCGCACTGAGTAGCCATGCTCCGCCAGGAACAGGGCGCGGTCGAGTACCAGCCACATCTCCAACGGGCGGCGGAACAGGTTGCGCAGGCGTTCGAGGTTGCGTACCTCGGCCAGGCGCTGCCAGCCGAAAGATTCAAGCGTAGCCCAGTTCGGAGTTCCCGCAAGGGGCACTTGTTTAAGTGCTGCCAAGTCGCGGCAGTACGCCTCGAACGGCTTGTCCAGCCAGGCTTTGGGCAGTGAAGGGGTGGGCAAATACTCATCGCACTGGCGCTGCTCGCGCTGCAGCAGGTCGAACGCCAGGCGCCGTGCCATGGAGCAATCGCGCTGGTGGCGAATGCGGGCACTGGCGGTCACGGCTTCTTTCAGGGGCAAGCTCAGGTCGATGATGGACAACTGCAGCGGTGAGGCTTGGGCGGCTGTGGATAACGGCTGGTAGTGCTCGCCGTGGATGCGGTTGTAGCAGCAGGGGGCCACGGCCAAATGGCGGCAGCCTTGTTCACTGGCAACGCGCAGCAGCTGCACATGCAGGTCGCCGCAGGCGTGCAAGGCAACCACGCTTTTATCGCCATCAAGGTGGCGACGGCTGTCGGCGGCCATCACGTCCTGGTGCACGTGGGTGGCGGGCAGGTGGTGGTGGTCGCTCAGGGCCTGGCCGGCGTGTACCAGTTCAGCGTCGTACTCAAGGCAGGTGAGTTGCTGGCCGGGCTGTAGCAGGCGGCGGCCGAGGTGGCCTTTGCCGGAGCACCAGTCCAGCCAGTGGCTGGTTTGCTCGCTAAAGCCCAAGCGGCGGCTGAAGGCTTCGATCTGTTGCCACTTGCGGCCGGGTACGTCGACGTCCAGGCGGTGGCCGGCAGGGGGTAGGCCGGTGTCGGGCAATTCGCCAATCGCAGACAGTTGACGGGCTTGCTCGGCCAGTTGCGGGAACGGGGCGGGCAGGGTGTTTGGGGCGAACTCTGCTTCGGCGTCGGCCAAGGGGCTCTGGCGCAGGTGGGCGGCGAGGTCGGGGTATGTAGCTTCCCAGTCAAGGCGCAGGGTGGTGAAGGGCCTTGGTTTCCACAGGTGCTGGTGCTCGGTCAGGAACTGGTCGAGGGCCTGGAAGCGGTCGTTGAGATGATGGCTGTGGAGGTAGGGGGGCATGGGTGGGGCTTGAGTGGTGTGGAGGTTTTTGGGGCCCTATCGCGGATGAATCCGCTCCTACAAGGGTGGCGCGTTGCCTTGTAGGAGCGGATTTATCCGCGATAGGGTTTCAGCGCCCTTGGCAGGCATCCACGCGCAACCAGCGCTCCAGCAATTTAAAGCCCTGCACCAGCACAAACGAGATCACCAGGTAGAACACACCGGCCGCGAAGAAGATTTCTACCGGCAGGTATGTCCGGGCGATGATCGTGCGCGCCATGCCGGTCAGCTCCAGCAGGGTCACGGTACTGGCCAGGGCGCTGGCCTTGAGCATCAGAATCACTTCGTTGCTGTACGCCGGCAGGCCGATGCGGGCGGCACGTGGCAGCATGATGTAGAACAGCGTTTTGCCCCGTGACATGCCCAGCGCCCGTGCGGCTTCGATCTCGCCTTTAGGTATGGCCTGCAATGCGCCACGCAAAATTTCGGCGATGTAGGCGGCGGTGTGCAGGGTCATGGTCAGCACGGTGCACCAGAACGGATCGCGCAGGTACGGCCACAGGCTGCTCTGGCGCACCAGGTCGAACTGGGCCAGGCCGTAGTAGACCAAGAACAGCTGCACCAGCAGCGGTGTGCCACGGAAGAAGAAAATGTAGCTGTAGGGCACGGCGCGCACGTACCAGAGGCGCGAGGAGCGGGCGATGCCCAGCGGGATGGCCAGGATCAACCCGGCCACAACCGCGATGGCCACCAGCTCCAGGGTCAGGGTTGCACCCTGGGCCAGGCGTGGCAGCCATTTGATGATGACTTCCCAATTCATTATTCAGCCCTCGCAAAGCCGCGAGCGGCACGTTTTTCCATGAAGTGCATGCCGGCCATGGCGACGACGGTCAGGCTCAGGTAGATGCAGGCAGCGACCATGTAGAAGGTGAACGGCTCCTTGGTCACGGTCACGCCGATTTGCGCGTGGCGCATGATTTCTTCCAGGCCGATCACCGAAACCAGCGCGGTGTCCTTCATCAGGATCATGAACAGGTTGCCAAGGCCCGGCAGGGCGATACGCCACATTTGCGGCAGGATGATCCGCGAAAGGATGCGCCCTTTGGACAGGCCCAATGCCAGGCCCGCTTCGCGGTGGCCTTTGGGGATGGCCAGAATGGCGCCGCGGAACACCTCGGTGGCATAGGCGCCAAAGCACAGGCCCAGGGCGATAACGCCAGCGGCAAACGCGCTCAGCTCCAGGCCCGGCATGTTCAGGGCTTCGCCAAGGCTGTTCATCAGCCCCACGGTGCCGAAGTAGATCAGCAACACCCACAGCAGTTCGGGCACGCCACGAACCAGGGTCGAGTAAAAGCCGCCAAGCCACTGCAGCGGCTTGATGGAAGAAGTCTTGGCCAGGGCGCCGAGCAAACCAAGGGTAAGCCCCAGCAGCAACGCGCAAAGCGCCAGTTTTACGGTCATCAGGGTGCCGGCCGCCATGGCCGGGCCGAATCCGTGCAGGTCGATATTCATTGGCAGGTGCATTCTAGGGACTGGCGCGCCGCAAGGGCGCGCCGGTCGGGGCGGATCATTCGATGCTGAACGGGAAGTACTTGTCGTTGATCTTCTTGTACGTGCCGTCAGCTTTGATTTCCGCCAGGGCGGCGTTCAGCTTCTCGCGCAGTGGGTCGCCTTTGCGCACGGCGATGCCGATCTTGTCGCTGTCGACCACTGGCTCACCTTTGAACTCGAAGTTCATGCCGTCCTTGCTCTTGAGCCACTCGTACTGCACGTACTTGTCGGCCAGGATGCCGTCGATGCGGCCAGAGACCAGGTCCAGGTAGGCGTTTTCCTGGGTGTCGTAGAGTTTGATTTCTACATCGTCGCCGAAGTTGTCTTCCAGCCAGGTGCCGGCCAGGGTGGCGCGCTGGGTGCCGATCACTTTGCCCTTGAGCGAAGCCTTGTCGGTTTTGAAGTCGACATTTTTAGGCGCAATGAACTGCAGCTTGTTGGAGTAGTACGGGTCGGTGAAGTCGACGGCCTGCTTGCGCTCGTCGGTGATCGACAGCGACGACACCAGGAAGTCGAACTTCTTGGCGTTCAGGGCAGGGATGATGCCGTCCCAGTCGGAGGTAACAACCGAGCACTCGACTTTCATCTTGGCGCACAGGGCGTCGCCGATGTCCTTGTCGAAGCCTACGACCTGGCCGCTGGCATCCTTGTTGTTGAACGGTGGGTAGGCGGCTTCGATGCCCATGCGCAGTTTTTCTGCGGCCATGGCGTTGGCCGACATCACCAGTGTGGCAGCGGCTGCCAGGAGGAACTTCTTGTAAGTGTGCATGTATTGCTCCGTTAGCGGTGGCTGGACATGAATTGCTTGCAACGCGCCGAGGTCGGGTTTTCGAAGACCTGCTGCGGCGATCCTTGCTCTTCTACCAGGCCCTGGTGCAGGAAGACCACTTCACTGGACACCTGGCGGGCAAAGTTCATTTCGTGCGTCACCAGCAGCATGGTACGGCCTTCTTCGGCCAGTGCGCGGATAACGTTAAGCACTTCCTGGACCATTTCCGGATCGAGCGCCGAGGTGGGCTCGTCGAACAGGATCACTTTAGGTTTCATGGCCAGGGTACGGGCGATGGCGGCGCGCTGTTGCTGGCCACCGGAAAGCTGGGCAGGGAAGCTGTGGCGCTTGTCGTATATTCCAACCTTGTTCAGCAGCGCTTCGGCGGCTTCGATGGCCTCGGCCTTGCTCTGGCCGAGCACGCGGCGGGGCGCCTCGATGATGTTGTCGAGGATCGACATGTGCGGCCACAGGTTGAAGTTCTGGAAGACAAAGCCGATTTCGCTGCGCAGGCGGTTGATCTGGCGGTTGTCGGCGGCGATCAGGTCGCCGTTTTTGGCGGCCTTGAGCTTGAGGGCTTCGCCGGCCACGAGGATTTCGCCCTGGTGCGGGTTTTCCAGCAGGTTGATGCAGCGCAGCAGGGTGGATTTGCCGGAGCCGGACGACCCCAGGATGGAGATCACGTCACCGTCGCGCGCGGTCAGCGAAATGCCTTTGAGAATTTCCTGCTGGCCGTAGCGTTTGTGCAGGTTGCGGATTTCCAGCGCGGGCGTGGCCTGGGCCATGTGCGGTCCTCATGTGTTCGGGTGCGTTCCCAGCTGTTGGCGGCCTTCCTGGCGAGGCGCCACGCTAGCATAGCGGCATTACAGCGGCCAACAGGGTCGCAGGGGGCTGTGGCGGCAGACGGGGCAGTTTGTCGCATCGTTGCAGTGCAACGTCGCGCAGATGTCCGCAGTGTCTCGCCAGCTCCAGAGCCTTGATGAAAAAAAGGCGCGATGGTGACAGCTTTGCCCAGCGCTTGGAAGCCGTTTTTGCCTCACCGGCCGTTAAACAACTTTTAAGGTTGCGCCTTGGGTTGCACTCGCCGTGCATTGCAATTGTGCAAAGGTGTTACCTAGGGGCACCTTTGGTGCGTTTGTAAGTGAGTATTTCAGTAATCCGCACTTGGCATGGGTATTTGGCGGCCTTTCGGTCACAGGCTGGCCGAATGCCCTGCAACCCCCGCCGTTATGGGCCTGCCGCTGTCACCTGACGAGTGTCTTGTGTAAATGGCCCGCTTATTGCCACTGGGAAACCGCCGATTGCAGCGACGCCTAAACAACCCCAGGCGCGCTTCGTACAAAAGCAATCGAGTGGTCCACTCCTTACAAAGGTAGTTTTCATGAGCGGTAACAATTCCAATGACCTCGCTCAGGGGCTCAAACAACGGCATGTCACCATGCTTTCCATTGCTGGCGTTATCGGCGCCGGTCTTTTCGTAGGCTCCGGCCACGCTATCGCTGCTGCAGGCCCGGCTGTGCTGCTGGCCTATGCCGCTGCCGGTACCTTGGTGGTGCTGGTGATGCGGATGCTCGGTGAAATGGCGGTTGCTTCGCCGGATACGGGTTCGTTTTCCACTTATGCCGACCGCGCCATTGGGCGTTGGGCCGGTTTCACCATCGGCTGGCTTTACTGGTGGTTCTGGGTGTTGGTGATCCCGCTGGAGGCCAACGCCGCCGCAGCCATCCTGCACGCCTGGTTCCCTGCGGTTGACCTGTGGGCCTTCTCCCTGGTCATTACCCTGGCGCTGACGCTGACCAACTTGTGCAGCGTGAAAAATTACGGTGAGTTCGAATTCTGGTTCGCCCTGCTCAAAGTGCTGGCGATCATTGGCTTCATCGCGGTTGGCTGTGCGGCCATGTTCGGGTTTGTACCGAACAGCCAGGTGAGCGGTGCCAGCCACCTGTTCGACACCCAGGGCTTCATGCCAAACGGCTTGGGCGCGGTGCTGGCAGCCATGCTGACCACCATGTTCTCGTTCATGGGTACCGAAATCGTCACCATCGCTGCTGCCGAGTCGAAAGACCCGGGCAAACAGATCAGCCGCGCCACCAACTCGGTGATCTGGCGTATCTGCCTGTTCTACCTGGTGTCGATCTTCCTGGTCGTGGCCCTGGTGCCGTGGAACGACCCGGCGCTGGCCGAGACCGGTTCGTACCAGACCGTGCTGAGCCGTATCGGCGTGCCGAATGCCAAGCTGATCGTCGACATCGTGGTGCTGATTGCCGTAACCAGCTGCCTGAACTCGGCGCTGTACACCTCGTCGCGCATGCTGTTCTCGCTGAGCAAGCGTGGCGACGCGCCGGCCATTGCCCAGCGCACCACCAAGGCGGGTACCCCGCACTGGGCTGTGTTGCTGTCTACTGCCGCGGCCTTCCTGTGCGTGTTCGCCAACTTCGTTGCGCCGGCCCAGGTGTTTGAGTTCCTGCTGGCCAGCTCGGGTGCCATTGCGTTGCTGGTTTACCTGGTGATTGCCGTGTCGCAACTGCGCATGCGTAGCCAGCGTGAGGCGCGTGGCGAGAAGATCTCGTTCAAGATGTGGCTGTTCCCGGGGCTGACCTGGGCGACCATTGCCTTCATCGTTGCCATTTTGGTGGTGATGGGGCTGCGTGAGGATCACCGTGTCGAGATCATGGCCACTGCTCTGCTGAGTATCGGCGTGGTGGCGGCGGGCCTGCTGGTGCATCGCAAGCGCGAGGCGGCCGGGCGGGTGGCGCTGGATAACTGATCGGCGTTGGTTGCAGATGTATAAAGGCCGCGTCCTGTGAAGGGCGCGGCCTTTTTTGTTGGTTGTGCGGGCGTCATCGCGGATAAATCCGCTCCTACAGAGTAATCACCGGACTATCGCGGATTACAGGGTGATCACCGTACCTGTAGGAGCGGATTTATCCGCGAAGGGCCGGCACATGCCGCAAAGCCCTCTCAGCCAAACTGCTTCTGCAGCTGTTGCTGCTTGGCCACCAACTCGGAAGCCGCGATATAGGCCTCCTGGAACTCATCGCTCTCCAGCCACGCCATGGTGGTGTCTTCATCCGCCCCATCCAGCCAGGTGCGGTAGGCATTGAACACCAGCACGATGTAATCGGTGGCGTGCTCTTCCTTGTGCCCTTTGAGCACCAGGGCCAGCAGCGGGTCGACCAGGAACACCGAAATCATCGCGACCAGGCTGGTCTCCTGCGCGGCCTTCATTTTCACGAACAGCTCTTTATAGCTGTCCGACGCCATCGCCTTTTCGAACACCTGCTCGATGCTGGCACTGTCGCCGGCACTGGCCTTCACCGCTTGGCCGCTGCGCACCATGCGGTTTTGCTTGGCCTTGCTGGCGGCGCGCTTGGCGCGTTTCTGTTGTTTGGTTGGGGTGGCCATGGCTTGTCCTGAGGGTGTTTGAAATTTGCGCGTATTGAAGCGCAGTTGCTCGGGAAACCCAAGAACTGTTGATGGAAGGCTGGGGAGGGGGAAAATCCAGACAACAAAAAACCCGCACTAGGCGGGTTTCTTGTTGTCGCTTCGGGTAACTTTGCAACCACCAGAAGCTTGAAGGTGGTGCCCAGAGACGGAGTCGAACCGCCGACACGAGGATTTTCAATCCTCTGCTCTACCGACTGAGCTATCTGGGCGACGAGGTGAATTAAATAGATTTCCGAACCGCTCGTCAACGACTTTTTGAAAAAATTTTAAATTAATTCCGTCGCTTACGTTTCATGGGGTCATTCGGAGGGTGGAACGTAGCCATCCGCCTGGGCGTATTCTTCGCCAGCGAAGAACTTGTCCATCTCGCCCTGCAGGTACTTGCGGTCCTCGCCGTTCATCATGTTCAGGCGTTTTTCGTTGATCAGCATGGTCTGGTGTTTTTGCCAGTCGGCCCAGGCTTTTTGCGAGATGTGTTCGAAGATGTCCTGGCCCTTGGCGCCGGGGTAGGGCGGGCGGTCCAGGCCTGGGAGTTCTTCTTTGTACTTGCGGCACATCACGGTGCGGGTCATCGGGCTTCTCCTGCAATCAGTTCGTCGGCCGCGCGTTTGAGCAGCTTCTTGACCGGGGCAGCAAGGCCCAGGCGCGGCGGGGTGGCGAGGTTATACCAGAGCCAGTCGGCCTCGGCCACGTGCTGGCCGACGGGGTCGACGCGTACCAGCCAGGGCTCGATCGCCAGCTGGAAGTGGCTGAAGGTGTGGGTCAGGCCGTCAAGGGCGCGGCTATCCGCCAGGCGCAGGCCGTGCTGGTAGGCCAGGTCGTCGAGCTGCGCGATGTCGTCCAGCTCGGGCAGGCTCCACAGGCCACCCCACAGGCCGCTGGACGGGCGGCGGTAAAGCAGAATGGCGCCTTCGTGGTTGGCCAGCAGCGGCATCAAGGTGCGGCGTTGCGGCAGCGCCTTGCGTGGCTTGGGCTCCGGGTAGCGGGTTTCTTCGCCATGCAGGTGGGCTTCGCAGCCCTGCTGCAACGGGCAGATCAGGCAACTGGGCTTGCTGCGGGTGCACAGCGTGGCGCCCATGTCCATCATGGCCTGGGTGTAGTGGTTGGCGCGCTGGAGCGGGGTGAAGCGTTCCGCCGTGGCCCACAGCTGGTTGGCAACCTTGGGTTCGCCGGGGTATCCGGCCTGGGCGGTATAGCGGGCCAGCACGCGCTTTACGTTGCCGTCGAGGATCGGTGCGCGGATGCCCATGCTGATGCTGGCAATGGCGCCCGCCGTGGAGCGGCCAATGCCGGGCAGCTCGGTGAGTTGTTCGACGCTGCGCGGGAACTCACCGCCGTACTGCTCGACCACGATCTTTGCGGCCTTCTGCAGGTTACGGGCGCGGGTGTAGTAACCCAGCCCGGTCCACAGGTGCAACACCTCGTCTTCGGGCGCTTCGGCCAGAGCCTGCACGGTTGGCAGGGCCTGCATGAAGCGGTCGAAGTAGTTGAGCACGGTGCTCACCTGGGTCTGCTGCAGCATGATTTCCGACACCCAGACCCGGTAGGGGTTGATACCCTGTTGCCAGGGCAGGTCGTGCCGGCCGTGCTGGTCGTACCAATCCAGCACGGCGCTGGAGAACTGCGCGGGGCTCATCGGTTGAACAGCCCCTTGAGCGCGTCTTTGAGTTCTGGGCTCACTTTGTCTCCGAGTTTTTCATCAATCTTGTCTTTAAGGCGGTTGCCGGCGAGTTTGGCGGCAACTTTGCCCATGCCTTCCTGGTCCAGGCGGCAGGCTTTGGCGCCAAGTTCCAGCGGGCCACGGCAGCGCAATGGCACTTCAACGCCCACATAGCGTTCGTTGACCTGGCAGGCCGGGTCGGGCATGGCGCGCTGGTCACCTTCCACCACTACACCCACGTTGTAATCCATACCCAGCACGCGCAGGTCGAGGTCGCCATTGCCGTTGACCGTAAGGCCCGGGATGCGGGCCTTGAGGTCAGGGTTGCTGGCAACACCGTTGCGTACCACCAGGCTGCCGCGCAGCTCCTGGAAGGGGGTGTCCTTGCCGCGCGGTTCGCCGCTGAGCGATTTGCGGTTGAGGATGGCGATGGCCTGGCAGAGTTGCTGCTCCAGGTTGGCATTGACCAGCACACCGTCGTTGATGGTGAAGTTTGCGCTGCCGTTGAGGGTGTCGACCAGTGCCTTTTGGCTGTTGCCGGTGGCGGTAAGGTCGCTGTTCAGGGTCAGCAGGCCTTTGACTGGCGGGGTTTGCTCCTTGCCTTCGGCCTTGATGAAGTGCTCGACCGGCACCCGGTTGATCTTGGTGTTGACGCCAAGTTGCGGCACGGCAGGGCGCACATCGACAGTGCCCTTGGCTTCGAAGGTGCCGTCGTAGAGGCCTCCGCGCAGGGTTTGCAAGGTGATCAGGCCGCCTTGGCCAGTGGCTTGCAACTGGGCATCGGTAATGGGCAGCTTGTCCAGTGTCAGCGAACCGAAGGCCACATCGGCCTGCAGGTCGAGGGCGCGCAGGCGGTCTACCGGCAGTAGCTTGTCGTTGCTCCAGGCCACTTGGGTCGGGGCGTTGGGCAGCGGGGTGCTGCCTGCACCGGCCACGGCGCTGGCTTCCTGTTGTTGCACTTCAGCCTGGCGAGCTGCAGTGGCGCCCTTGGCTTCTTCGCTTTTGGCCGGCATGTAGCGATCTGCGTCGAACTTGTCGCCTTTGAGCTGTATGCGCAGGGCTTGCTTGGCGAAATCTTCCACGGCAACGCGGCCGCTGAAGGTGCTTTCGTCCAGTTTCACCGCCAGGTCCGCCAAGGTCAGGCTGTTCGGTGTGCCTTGCAGGCGGGTCACCAGTTCCAGCTTGCCGAAAGCCGCCGGGTCATTGGTGGCGGGCAGTGGGCGGCCGATGCCGTCAAGGAAGGTGCGCAGGTCGAACTGGGCTATAGACAGGCCGCCGCTCAGTTGCGGGGTTTTGTCCAGCTCGCGCAAGTTCAGCTCGCCGAGTGCGCGCAATTGGTTGGCCGAGACTTTCAGGCCGTTCCATGACGCCACGTTGGCTGCCATATCGACCAGCAACTGGCCCTGGGCACCAAAGGCCACGGTTTTGCCGCCGGTTGGCTCGCCCGACGTTTCGCCCGTCAGGCGCATGTCTTCAAAGTTGTAGCGTTTGAGCTTGCGGTCGAAGCGCAGCTCGCCGGCCAGTTCGGTGCGTGCTTTGATGTTTGGCTGGCTGGCACTGAGGAAGGCGCTGGCCTTGAGGGCGATATTCGCGCCTTCATGGACCGGGCCTGTGCTCAGTTGGATGCTTTCGGCGCTGTAGCTTTTGCCGTTTTGGGCATCGGTGTACTGCACGCGGGCGTTGTTTACGGTCAGGCTGTCGATGTCGAGCTTGACTGCGCGTTCGCTGCTGCTTTCTTCCGGAGCAGGGGCTTGCGCGGTGGGTGGCGTGGCCGGAGTGCCGGCTTCACCTGTTGGCGGCAGCGGTTTGCCGATGTCTTCCCAGTTGCCGTGGCCCTGTTCGTCGCGGGTCAGCGTCAGGTTCAAGCCTTCGACGCGCACATCGCTCATTTGCACTTCGCGGCGCAGCAAGGGCAGCACGCGTACCGACAGGCCGAGCATCTGCAGGTCGGCGAACGGTTCCGTAGGTTTGTTCAGTGTGGCGATGCTGGCATCGTGCAGCTCCAGGCCCAGCCAAGGGAACAGGCTCCAGCCGATATCGCCATTGAGCGTCAGCTCGACATGGGCCTTGTCGCGCGCCAACTGGCGGATCTCGTCTTTATAGTCGTTGGGATCGAAGAGGTGGGTCAGGGCAAAGCCCAGCGCCACGATGATCAGCAGCAACCCGAGAAGCCCCAGTCCCAGGATTTTGCCGAAGGCTTTCATGGGCGAGTCCTTGTAGTCCGTTGTATGAAATTCGAGCGGCTGAGTATAGCGCCGCACGGGTGGGCCCTGCTTATCCGACAAGCGATACAAGGCATTTCTGACGTTTCGGGGTTTCGACAGTTGTGGGCTGGGCAGTTCCGTTTGGGTTTGCTGCGCGGGCCTCATCGCGGATAAATCCGCTCCTACAAGGACCGCGCCGGCCTGTAGGAGCGGATTTATCCGCGAAGAGGCCCGCACAAACAACGCAGAAATACCGATTCAGCCAAGCAAAAAATAACGATATCAGATTGCTTTCATTGCACGTGAAACTGGTAATCTTGCGCCGCTTTGCGGAGCGCCGCGACCGATTGTCGCGGATGTTGGCAGAAACGGCCGAAGAGTCGGGCATTCAATCCGCGCGCATCGTCTACCTACAAAAGGATCGAATCCATGAGCAGCACAATCACGGCAGGAGCGGTCGCCAGCGCGCCGAGCTTCCTGTCGAAGGAGCGCATCATTGCCCGCCCGGGCTTCAACCGTTGGCTGGTTCCGCCGGCAGCACTGGCCATCCACTTGTGCATCGGCATGGCTTACGGCTTCTCCGTATTCTGGTTGCCGTTGTCCCAGGCCATCGGCATTACCGCGCCGGTCGCCTGTTCGCCAGACATGGGCTTCATCGCCAAGCTGTTCACCGCTGAGTGCGACTGGCCGATTTCCATGTTGAGCTGGATCTACACCCTGTTCTTCGTCTTCCTCGGTTGCTCGGCGGCAGTGCTGGGCGGCTGGCTGGAGCACGCTGGCCCACGCAAGGCCGGCCTGGTTTCGGCGCTGTGTTGGTGCGGCGGCATGCTGATTTCGGCCATTGGTGTGAAAACTCACCAACTGTGGCTGATGTGGCTGGGCTCTGGCGTGATCGGTGGCATTGGCCTGGGCCTTGGCTACATTTCGCCGGTTTCTACCCTGATCAAGTGGTTCCCGGACAAGCGTGGCATGGCCACCGGCATGGCGATCATGGGCTTTGGCGGCGGCGCCATGGTGGGTGCACCTCTGGCCACCGCGCTGATGGGCCACTTTGGCAGCGAGCATGAAGTGGGCGTATGGCAGAGCTTCGTGGTGATGGCGGCCATCTACTTCGTGTTCATGACCGCTGGCGCCTTGGCGTACCGCGTTCCGCCTACTGGCTGGAAGCCTGAAGGCTGGACTGCGCCGGTCAAAAAGGCCAACGCCATGGTCACCGACCGCCACGTGCACGTGAGTGTTGCCTGGAAAACCCCGCAGTTTGCGCTGATCTGGCTGGTACTGTGCCTTAACGTTTCGGCGGGCATCGGCATCCTGGGCATGGCTTCGCCGCTGTTGCAGGAAGTGTTTGCCGGCAAGTTGCTGGGCAACGAACTGAGCTTCAGCGAGCTGAATGCCGCACAGTTGGCGCAAATTGCCGCCATTGCTGCGGGCTTCACCGGCCTGTTGAGCCTGTTCAACATCGGTGGGCGATTCTTCTGGGCGTCGTTCTCGGACTACATCGGCCGCAAGAACACCTACTTCGCCTTCTTCGCCCTGGGCGTCGGCCTTTATAGCCTGGTGCCGAACATGGGCCACCTGGGTAACGTGGCGCTGTTCGTGGCGGCGTTCTGCATCATTCTGTCGATGTATGGCGGCGGGTTTGCCACCGTGCCGGCCTACCTGGCCGACCTGTTCGGTACGCAGATGGTTGGTGCCATCCACGGTCGCCTGCTGACAGCCTGGGCTGCAGCGGGTGTATTGGGCCCGGTGTTGATCACCTACCTGCGTGAATATCAGCTTGCGGCGGGTGTTGAGCGTGCGGCGGCTTACGACATGACCCTGTATATCCTCGCGGGCCTGCTGGTGCTGGGCTTTATCTGCAACCTGCTGGTGCGCCCGGTGGCCGATAAACACTTCATGACCGATGCCGAACTGGCTGCCGAGCGTGCGCTGAGCCACGACAAAGGTGCCGATGGTGCGCGTTCGCTGGAGTGGCACGCTGCGCCGGGTAGCCTGCCGCTGGTGCTGGTTGCCTGGGCTGTGGTGGTGATTCCGCTGGCTTGGGGGGTGTGGATTACCCTGCAGAAGACGGCGGTGTTGTTTCACTGAGGCTTAGAAGCTGGGGGCGCTTTGCGCCCCTTTCGCGACACGAGGCCGCTCCTACAGGAGGTTGCGATTTCCTGTAGGAGCCTTTTGTTCCAGTGCCATATGTCATCCGCGTTTCAAGCTGGCGCGTCTTGGGCCTATAATGATGCCCTTTTCGCCCAATGATTTTGCGGAGCTGGTGATGGTCGAACGTAAGGCTTCCGTCGAGCGCAATACCCTGGAAACCCAGGTCAAGTGCTCGATCAACCTCGATGGCAGTGGCAAGGCCCGATTCGATATCGGTGTGCCTTTCCTTGAACACATGCTGGACCAGATCGCCCGTCATGGGCTGATCGATCTGGATATCGAGTGCAAGGGCGACCTGCATATCGACGATCACCATACCGTCGAAGACGTCGGTATCACCTTGGGCATGGCGTTCGCCCAGGCCATTGGCGACAAAAAAGGTATCTTCCGCTACGGCCACGCCTACGTGCCGCTGGATGAAGCCCTGTCGCGTGTGGTCATCGACTTCTCGGGCCGCCCCGGCCTGCAGATGCATGTGCCGTACACCCGCGCCAGCGTTGGTGGCTTCGATGTGGACCTGTTCCAGGAGTTCTTCCAGGGCTTCGTCAACCACGCCTTGGTGACCCTGCACATCGACAACCTGCGCGGCCACAACACCCACCACCAGATCGAAACCGTATTCAAGGCTTTCGGCCGCGCGCTGCGCATGGCCGTTACCCTCGATGAGCGCATGGCAGGGCAAATGCCGTCGACCAAAGGGTGCCTGTAAATGCAGACGGTAGCCGTAATCGACTATGGCATGGGCAACCTGCACTCGGTGGCCAAGGCGCTTGAGCATGTCGGCGCCGGCAAGGTGCTGGTTACCAGCGACGCGGCGGTAATCCGCGAAGCGGACCGCGTGGTATTCCCTGGTGTGGGCGCGATCCGCGACTGCATGGCCGAAATCCGCCGCCTGGGCTTTGACAAGCTGGTGCATGAAGTCAGTCAGGATCGCCCCTTCCTGGGCATCTGTGTGGGCATGCAGGCACTGCTGGAGCACAGCGAAGAGAACCAGGGAGTCGACTGCATCGGCCTGTTCCCGGGCCAGGTGCGCTTCTTCGGCAAAGGCCTGCAAGAAGATGGCGAGCACCTGAAAGTGCCGCACATGGGCTGGAACGAAGTCGGCCAGACCATCGACCACCCGCTGTGGCACGACATCCCGGACCGCGCGCGTTTCTACTTCGTGCACAGCTACTACATCAATGCCGGCAAGCCGGGCCAGGTGGTCGGCCGTGGCCACTACGGCGTCGACTTCGCTGCCGCGCTGGCTGATGGCTCGCGCTTTGCCGTGCAGTTCCACCCGGAGAAGAGCCATACCCATGGCCTGCAGTTGCTGCAGAACTTCGTTGCCTGGGACGGGCGCTGGTAAATGAGCCGATCGAAGACCAAGGCCCCGGTCATCACCCTGGCCCCCGAGCAGGAGCGCGAGGCGCTCGACACTTTGAAGCGCTTTCTTGAAGACCGCTTCGAGTTGCAGCTTGGGTCGTTTGAGGTGGCCGAGGTCCTCGAGCTGTTCAGCAAAGAAATTGCACCCCATTACTACAACAGGGCGATTGCCGATGTTCAGCTGCACCTCAAGGAGCGGTTCGAGAGCATCGAAAGCGATCTGTGGGCGCTCGAGAAGCCCTGAAACCCTAAGAACAGACAGGTTCCCAAGATGCTGATTATCCCCGCTATCGATCTGAAGGACGGTGCTTGCGTGCGCCTGCGCCAGGGCCGCATGGAAGACTCCACGGTATTTTCCGATGACCCGGTGAGCATGGCTGCCAGGTGGGTCGAGGGTGGCTGCCGCCGCCTGCACCTGGTTGACCTGAACGGCGCTTTCGAAGGGCAACCGGTCAACGGTGAAGTGGTTACCGCCATTGCCAAGCGCTACCCGAACCTGCCGATCCAGATCGGCGGCGGCATTCGCTCGCTGGAAACCATCGAGCACTACGTCAAGGCTGGCGTCAGCTACGTGATCATCGGCACCAAGGCGGTCAAAGAGCCTGAGTTCGTGGCCGAAGCGTGCAAGGCCTTCCCGGGCAAGGTCATCGTTGGCCTGGACGCCAAAGACGGCTTTGTTGCCACCGACGGCTGGGCCGAAGTCAGTGCCGTACAGGTTATCGACCTGGCCAAGCGTTTCGAGGCTGACGGCGTGTCGTCGATCGTTTACACCGACATCGCCAAAGACGGCATGATGCAGGGCTGCAACGTGCCTTTCACCAAGGCACTGGCCGAAGCCACCAAGATCCCGGTCATCGCCTCGGGCGGCATCCACAACCTGGGTGACATCAAGGCCCTGCTGGACGCCAAGGCCCCCGGCATCATCGGTGCAATCACTGGCCGTGCCATCTACGAAGGCACCCTCGATGTCGCCGAGGCCCAGGCCTTCTGCGACAACTACCAAGGCTGAGGACTGAACCATGGCACTGGCCAAGCGCATCATCCCTTGCCTGGACGTGGACAACGGCCGGGTGGTCAAGGGCGTCAAGTTCGAGAACATCCGTGATGCCGGTGACCCGGTGGAAATCGCCCGCCGTTACAACGAGCAGGGTGCCGACGAAATCACCTTCCTCGACATCACTGCCAGCGTTGACGGCCGCGACACCACCCTGCATACCGTGGAGCGCATGGCCAGCCAGGTGTTCATCCCGCTGACCGTGGGCGGTGGCGTACGTACCGTGCAGGACATCCGCAACCTGCTCAATGCCGGTGCTGACAAGGTGTCCATCAACACTGCCGCGGTGTTCAACCCGGAGTTCGTGGGCGAAGCTGCTGACCGTTTCGGTTCGCAGTGCATCGTGGTCGCTATCGATGCCAAGAAGGTTTCCGGGCCGGGCGAAGAGCCGCGTTGGGAAATCTTCACCCACGGTGGGCGCAAGCCGACCGGGCTGGATGCGGTCGAGTGGGCGAAGAAGATGGAAGGGCTCGGTGCTGGCGAGATTTTGCTGACCAGCATGGACCAGGACGGCATGAAGAATGGCTTTGACCTGGGTGTTACCCGCGCCATCAGTGATGCGCTGGGGATCCCGGTGATTGCTTCGGGTGGTGTGGGTAACCTGCAGCATCTGGCGGATGGGATTCTGGAAGGGCATGCCAGTGCGGTGTTGGCGGCGAGCATCTTCCACTTTGGTGAGTACACGGTGCCGGAGGCGAAGGCCTACATGGCTTCGCGCGGGATCGTGGTTCGCTGATTCGTTGATTGGGGCTGCTTTGCAGCCCATCGCGGCTAAAGCCGCTCCTACAGGAGAGCGCGTACCTCTGTAGGAGCGGCTTCAGCCGCGATGGGCCGCACAGCGGCCCCAATGGCACTACCCGTGCGTCTTGCCGAGCAACGCGTGATACAGCTCGGTATCCCCCAAAATCCCCACCACCTTGTCGTTATCCTGCAGCACCAGCTTGTTGCCAGTCTGATAACGAATCTGCAGCGCCTCGCGCATGCCAATATCGGCGTGCACCACGGTTGGCCTGCGCTCCAGCAGCTCTACATCCTGCCCCGGTGCCCAGTTCTGCATGTCCAGCCCGTTCTGGCCTTGCCGCGCGCGTTTGAGGGCGCCACCTTCGCCAAGGTCCAGCCACGAATCGATGCCTGGGTCCAGGCACACCGAGCCATTGACCCGCTTGCAGTTGTCCAGGCTGCGCATCAGGCTGCGGCCGCACAGCACGTTCAGCGGGTTGGTGTGGGCGACGAAGGTGCGCACGTACTCGTCGGCCGGGTTCAGCACGATTTCTTCGGGGCGACTGTACTGGATGATGCGCCCATCTTTCATGATGGCGATGCGGCTGCCGAGTTTGAGGGCTTCATCCAGGTCGTGACTGACGAATACGATGGTCTTGTTCAGTTTGCTCTGCAGGGTCAGCAGTTCGTCCTGCAGGCCTTGGCGAATCAGCGGGTCCAAAGCCGAGAACGGTTCGTCCATCAGCAGGATATCGGCATCCATCGCCAGCGCCCGGGCCAGGCCCACGCGCTGCTGCATGCCGCCGGAGAGTTCATCCGGCTTCTTGTTGCGCCACTGGGTCAAACCCACCAGCTCAAGCTTTTCGTCCACCAGCTTGCGCCGCTCCTTCTCGGGGCGGCCCTGCATCTCGAGGCCAAAGCTGATGTTCTCGCGCACGGTTAGCCACGGCATCAGGGCGAACTTCTGGAACACCATGGCGATACGCTTGGTGCGCATCATCTTCAGTTCTGCCGGGGTGCAATGGGCAATGTCGATATGCTTGCCTTCGTGCTCCACAAACAGCTTGCCGCGGCTGACGGTGTTGAGGCCGTTGATGCAGCGCAGCAGGCTCGATTTGCCCGAACCGGACAGGCCCATCAGCACGCAGATTTCGCCTTTCTTGATGTCGAGGTTGGCCTTTTCGACACCCACGACCAAGCCGGTCTGCTTGAGGATCTGCTCGCGGGTTTTGCCCTGATCGAGCAGCGCCAGCGCCTCACGCGGTTTGTTGGAGAAGATGACGTCGACGTCTTCGAAACGAATGATGCTCATGCCTCACCCCTTACCGGCAGTTCCGGTTGCTTGCAGATACGGTCGAGCATGATTGCCAGCAGCACGATGGCCAGGCCCGCTTCGAAGCCCAGAGAAATATCAGCGGTGTTCAATGCGTTGACTACCGGTTTGCCCAGGCCATCAGCACCCACCAGGGCGGCAATCACGACCATCGACAGCGACAGCATGATGCACTGGGTAACCCCGGCGGCAATGCTTGGCATGGCATGGGGCAGCTCGATACGGGTGAGCAGTTGGCGGCGCGAGCAGCCAAAGGCTTTACCGGCGTCCATCAGCTCTTGCGGTACATCGCAGATGCCCAGGTAGGTCAGGCGGATTGGCGCGGCGATCGCGAACACCACCGTGGAAATCAGCCCCGGTACCACGCCCAGGCCGAACAGGGTCAGGGTAGGGATCAGGTAAACGAAGGTCGGCACCGTCTGCATCAGGTCCAGTACGGGGCGCATGGCGGTGTAGAACATCGGCTTGTGCGCCGCGAGAATGCCCAGCGGTACGCCGATCACCACACACACCACGGTGGCGAAGGTGACCTGCGCCAGGGTCTCCATGGTTTCTTGCCAATACCCCAGGTTGAGGATCAGCAGGAAGGAAAGCGCGACAAATATTGTGAGCGCCACTTTGCGCTGGATCAGGTGCGCGAGGGCAGCAAACAGGGCAATCAGGACAAACGGGTTGAACCAGGTCAGGGCGCTGGTGACCCCATGGATCATGAATTCCAGGCCTTGGGCGATGGCATCGAAGTAATTGGCGCCGTTCTGGGTCAACCATTCGACAAATGAGGCTATGTACTGCCCCAGGGGTATTTTCTGATCGATAAGCATGATAGCGAGCTTCCACCTGCAAAGATTGAAATCAGTCCGGGGCAGGCACGGTCCTGCCCCGCGGTGTTGCCTTGGCGTCTTGCGTTATTGCGTCAGTTTGGCCTTGGCCGCCTCCAGGCCGGGTTTGCCATCCACGGTGTTCACGCCAGCCAGCCAGGTATCCAGCTTGCCTGGGTTGGCCTTGAGCCATTTCTTGGCGGCGTCTTCGGGCTTCATCTTGTCGTCCAGGACATAGCCCATCATGGTGCTTTCATCCTTGAGGTCGAACGACAGGTTCTTCAGCAGCTGCCCGACGTTGCTGCACTCCTGTGCATAACCCTTGCGGGTGTTGGTGAGCACAGTGGCCTTGCCGAACTCGGGGCCGAAGAAGTCGTCCCCACCGGTCAGGTACTGCATCTTGAAACGGGTGTTCATCGGGTGTGGTTCCCAGCCGAGGAACACGATGGCTTCGCCGCGCTTCTGCGCCCGGTCGACCTGCGACAGCATACCGGCCTCGCTGGACTGCACGATCTTGAAGCCTGCGTCTTTCAAGCCGAAGGCATTCTTGTCGATCATGCTCTGGATGGTGCGGTTGCCATCGTTACCCGGCTCGATGCCGTAGATCTTGCCGTCCAGTTCCTTCTTGAACTTGGGAATGTCGCTGAAATCCTTCAGGCCCTTGTCGTACAGCGCCTGGGGCACGGCCAGGGTGTATTTGGCGTTTTCCAGGTTGGCGCGAACGGTTTCGACAGTGCCGGCGTCGCGGTACTGCTTGATGTCGTTCTCCATGGTCGGCATCCAGTTGCCGAGAAACACGTCCAGGTCTTTGCCGGTGGCCAGCGACTTGTAGGTCACCGGTACCGAGATCATGGTGGTGTGGGTTTTGTAACCCAGTGCTTCAAGCACAACGCTGGTGGTTGCGGTTGTCACGGTGATGTCGGTCCAGCCGACGTCCGAGAAGCGTACCGTCTGGCACTGCTCGGGTTCGGCGGCCTGGGCCAGCAACGGTGCAGCAAGCAACGCAACCAGCAACAGCGAGGGTGAACCTTTCATGGATGGACTCCTGTGATTTTATCTTCGGGTTCGCGAGGGCTGCCGGGCTTTCTGAGGGTCCGGTCAACCAGGCCTGCAGAGGGCAGGATGCGAGGCCGTGCAATACGAGTCGCTTTCGATAATCCTCCAGCGCCGGGCAATCGCCTATGGGTGGAGTCGTATCCAGTACGGAACGGGTCGCTTCCAGTACGGGCAATGTCGCATATGGATTTTTCCACCCCTGTGGCCGCATTTTTCCGTCACTGCACCGCCAGAAAGCGGCGCGCGGCTGGCTAAAACTGCGCGGCGCTGGCGGACAAAACTACGTCGGTTGCAGACGGCGAGAGGGGGCGTAAAAAACCGATGATGCGTGCATTCGTGGCGGCTCGCAGCTTCAGCCTAGCAGTTGCCCCGCCCTGCGCATGGCGCGCAGAGACAAGCCCAGCAAGAGGTGAAGCGACAATGGCCATCAGCGTGTTCGACCTGTTCAAGATCGGTGTCGGGCCCTCCAGCTCCCACACCGTTGGCCCCATGCGTGCTGGCGCCTTGTTCGTCCAGGGGCTGCGTGAGCGCGGCGAGCTGGAGCAGGTGAAACGGATCGAAGTGCGGCTGTACGGCTCGCTGTCGGCCACGGGTATTGGCCACGGCACCGACAACGCCACCATCATGGGCCTGATGGGTGAATGGCCCGACGCCATTGACCCTACGCAGATCGTGCCGCGCATCGCCGACCTGCGCGAAACCAACGTCCTGCAACTGGACAGCCGCCTGCCCATCGAATTCGTGTGGGCCCGCGACATGCTGCTGCTGGACGAGAACCTGCCGTACCACCCCAATGCCATGACCCTGATCGCCGAAGGCGAGCAAGGCGAACTGCACCGCGACACCTACTACTCGGTGGGTGGCGGCTTTGTGGTGGATGCCGCGCAGGCCGCCAGCGGGGTGCTGGACGCCGACCAGACGGTGTTGCCGTACGATTTCAACAGCGCCGCCGAACTGCTGCGCCTGTGCAAGCAAAACGACCTCAGCGTGTCGCAATTGATGATGGCCAACGAGAAGGTCTGGCGCAGCGAGGAAGAGATCCGCGCTGGCTTGTACAAGCTCTGGGAGGCCATGCAGGAATGCGTCAACAATGGGCTCAAATATGAAGGCACCTTGCCCGGCGGGCTGAATGTGCGCCGCCGCGCGGCCAAACTGCACCGCAGCCTGCAGGAGATCGGCAAGCCCAACGTGATCGGCTCGACCATGAGCGCCATGGAGTGGGTGAACCTGTTCGCCTTGGCGGTGAACGAAGAAAACGCGGCCGGCGGGCGTATGGTCACAGCGCCTACCAACGGCGCGGCGGGCATCATCCCGGCGGTGTTGCACTATTACATGCGCTTCAGCGATGCGGTGGACGAGTCCAACGTGGTCGATTTCTTCCTGGGTGCTGCAGCAGTGGGCATTTTGTGCAAGAAAAACGCGTCCATCTCCGGCGCCGAAGTCGGTTGCCAGGGCGAAGTGGGGTCAGCGTGTGCCATGGCAGCGGCAGGCCTTGCCGAAGTGCTGGGCGCTACGCCACCTCAAGTGGAGAACGCCGCCGAAATTGCCCTTGAACACAACCTGGGCCTGACCTGCGACCCGGTCGGTGGCCTGGTGCAGGTGCCATGCATTGAGCGCAACGCGATTGCTGCCGTGAAAGCGATCAACGCCGTGCAAATGGCTTTGCGTGGGGATGGTGAGCACTTCATCTCGCTTGACCAGGTGATCCGCACCATGCGCGATACCGGTGCCGATATGCACGACAAGTACAAAGAGACTTCACGGGGAGGGTTGGCGGTTAGCGCTATCGAGTGCTGATCCTTCCGTAAGTTTACTGGCCTCTTCGCGGGTAAACCCGCTCCCACAGGTTCGCGATGTACCCTGTGGGGGCGGGTTCACCCGCGAAGAGGCCAGCGCGTTTCTGAAGGCCGCCCTTTTTTGGGGCGCAACCAATCGTCGGATGTCGTTATCGGTGCTAGCGTTGTCGGTGACACTCAATAGTGTCGTTTCTGGGCAACTTACACTGCCCGTGTCACCAAATTGCTCAGCCGTTACCCGCAAAGGCGCTGGCTCGCCCGTTACAGCGAGCCGCCCGATGCATACGCAACCCGCGAAATGCCGAAAGAACGCGTCGTTTTTGGTTTTTTTTGGATGACCGTTCAATTTCCGGCACGGCGTTTGCGTTGAGATTGGCAAAGCCCCTGCATAGTGAACCGGGGCCATAACAAGAAATCAGTGCCCGCCTGAGGCACACCCTGCATTTGTGTGAGGAGAAATCGCGATGACGTCGTACACCTCCGGGAATCCAACCCAGAACCGCACAGCCCCACAGTCCATCGGATTTCTCCTTTTGGACAATTTCACCCTGATTTCCCTGGCATCGGCCGTGGAGCCGCTGCGCATGGCCAACCAGTTGTCTGGCCGCGAGCTGTACCGCTGGCATACGTTGACCGTCGACGGCGGCCAGGTGTGGGCCAGCGATGGCCTGCAAATCACCCCGGATGCCGCAATCAACAATGCACCACCGATCGACACCGTGATCGTCTGCGGTGGCGTGGGCATCCAGCGTTCCGTTACCCGTGAGCACGTTACCTGGCTGCAGGCCCAAGCTCGTCAGTCGCGCAGGCTGGGTGCCGTGTGCACCGGCAGTTGGGCCCTGGCGTGTGCCGGCTTGCTGGACGGCTTTGATTGCAGCGTGCACTGGGAATGCCTGGCTGCGATGCAGGAAGCCTTCCCGCGGGTGAACATGAGCACCCGCCTGTTCACCCTCGACCGCAACCGCTTCACCAGCTCTGGCGGCACCGCGCCGCTGGACATGATGCTGCACCTGATCAGCCGTGATCACGGCCGTGAACTCTCGGCGGCGATCTCGGAGATGTTCGTGTACGAGCGCATCCGCAACGAGCAAGACCACCAACGCGTGCCGCTCAAGCACATGCTGGGCACCAATCAGCCGAAGCTGCAGGAAATCGTCGCGCTGATGGAGGCCAACCTCGAAGAGCCGATCGACCTGGACGAACTGGCGGTGTACGTGTCCGTTTCGCGACGCCAGCTGGAGCGGCTGTTCCAGAAGTACCTGCACTGCTCGCCGTCGCGGTATTACCTGAAGCTGCGGCTTATCCGCGCACGGCAGCTGCTGAAGCAGACGCCAATGTCGATCATCGAAGTGGCGTCGGTGTGCGGGTTTGTGTCTACGCCGCACTTTTCCAAGTGCTACCGCGAGTACTTCGGCATTCCGCCGCGTGATGAGCGTGTGGGGTCCAATACCGCGCAGCAGGTGGCGATGATGCCGATTCCGCAGGCCATGACCCTGTCGCCGCATAGTGGGCCGATGGCGGCGTTGAGCCAGGCGCGTAATGAGTCGACATTTGCCAGTGTGAGGATCTGATACCGAGTCGCCTTCATCGCGGATAAATCCGCTCCTACAGGTGCTCCCCGTGTAGGAGCGGATTTATCCGCGATGAAGCTGGCACAAACCTACCTGTTGATAATGATTCTCGACAACAGGTAACATCGCCGCCCCCGAATCGCTTGGCATACCACCCCGTGGCGGACGACAAACTTCAGCTCTACCTGGCCCACCGGTCGGCACTGGTCGAATACGCCGCGCCGATCGTGGGTTGTCGTGCCCGCGCTGAAGATGTGGTTCAGGAAGCCTGGCTGCGTTTCAGCCGCCAGGACGATGCCGCCGACATTCGCCACCCCGCCAGCTACCTGTACCGCATCGTGCGCAACCTGGCGCTCGACCAGACGCGCCGCACCGCCACGGAAAAAGCCCAGCCCGGCGGCGATGAGCTGTTGGCCGACCTGCCATCGAGCAGCGCGTCCCCCGAACAGACGGTCACCCAGCAAAATGAACTGGCTGCCATCAGCGAGGCGCTGGAGTCGCTGCCCGAACGTACGCGGCTTGCCTTCGAGATGCACCGACTGGGCGGTTTCACCCTGCAACAGGTGGCCACACACCTGAATGTGTCGGTCAGCCTGGTGCACCAACTGGTACACGACGCGTTGCGCCACTGCATGGAGCGGCTGGAGTGAAAAATCACCTGGCTAGCGCGTCTTTTGCTCAACCGGTCGACTCTGTGCGACCCTTCGCGCCCCCGAGCCCCCTGGAGACTTGCCGGACATGACGTCAGCAGACCCTGCAGCCAGCCGCCGCGACCAGGCCCTGGACTGGCTCCTGCGCATTCAGCAGGCCCCGCACGATGCACAACTGCGCGCCGAGCTGGCCCAGTGGTGCGCCAGCGATACAGCCAATGCCGAGGCGTATGGCAAGGCCGAGCGCGTGTGGCGGCTGACTGGGCAGGTGGCGCCTACCACCGCGGCGCAATGGCCAGAGCCGCAATCTGCCAAGGTGATTGAGTTGCCGGTACGCAAGCAGCGCCGTTGGTGGCTTGGTGCCGCCGTGGCAGCTTGCTTGATGGTGGCGCTGGCGCCATCGCTCAGCCTGCGGTTGCAATCGGATTACCGCACAGCTGACGGCGAGACCCGCAGCATCACGTTGGCTGATGGCAGCGTGGTACAGATGGACGGTGATACCGCAATCGCCGTGGATTATTCCGCCGGCCATCGTGATGTGCGCTTGCTGACCGGGCAGGCATTTTTCGAAGTCGCCCCCGACAAGAACAAACCGTTCCACGTGCGTGCCGATGGGTTGCGGGTGACAGTGACCGGTACGGCGTTCAACGTGCAGTTGCGGCCGGGCAGGGTGGGGGTGGATGTGCAGCATGGCTCGGTGCGTGTTGAAGACCAGGCCCATGTGCTGGCCGCCGCGCTCACGGCCGGGCAACGTCTGCGTTACGTGGACGGGCAGGCGCAAGTGCAGGCCTTCCAGCCTTCCCAAGCTGCTGCTTGGCGCCAAGGGCAGTTGATTGCCGACCGCACACCGGTGCGCGAGCTGGTGGAAGAGCTGGCGCGCCATGTGCCGGGCAAGGTGCTGCTGCGTGATGAAGCGTTGGGTAACAAGCGCGTCACGGGTGTTTATGACCTGCTCAAGCCCGAGGCAGCCTTGCGAGCGGTCATCACACCGCACGGCGGAAAAGTGCACAGTTATGGCCCTTGGCTGCTGGTCCTTGAAGCGCCAAGATAATTTTTTTCATTTTTTTCTGAAAATCCCCTGACATCTCCCGTCTTCTTCCCCGCGCGCAACAACTGATATCGATTCGTATTCATTTTTGCAGCCCGGCGGTGGCCGGGGCGGGGACGTGGGATGACTGAAACAACAAGCCGTAAGCCGCGCCCAGCGCGGGGTTGGTCGTTGCGCCTGAAAGTTGTGCTGGGCAGCAGCCTGTTGGGCCTTGGCTGCATGCCGCATGCTCCGTTACTGTTAGCGGCCGAAGCCCCCACGCAACTGGCGCAGGTACACGCCTTCAACATTCCGGCCCAGAGCCTGGCCGCCGCGTTGATCGCCTTCGGCCAGCAAAGCAGGCTGCAGATCAGTGTCGATTCCCAGTTGCTCGAGGGTGCCCAAAGCAACCCTGTACATGGCCAGTTCAGCAGCGAGGCGGCCCTGTCTCGTCTGCTCTCCGGTAGCGGCCTGACCTGGGACGCGGAGGGTGATGTGGTCAACCTGCGTCTACTGCACAGCGAAGCCGATGACGGCCCGTTGGAGCTGCACGATACGCTGGTGCTGGGGGATACCGAGGGTAATGGTTACCTGGGGGCGACCGTCATCAGCGGCAAAGCCATCCGTGCCTTCCCCGGTGCCAACGGCGACATCACCACGCTGCTGCAGATGCACCCCAGCGTGCAGTTCTCCGGGGCGCAGAAAAGCTCCAACACGCCTGGCGAAATCGACCCCGCCGACATCAGCATCAACGGCGCCAAGTTCTACCAGAACAACTTCATGATCGATGGTATTTCGATCAACAACGACCTGGACCCCGGTGCCCACGGCTACAGCGAGAACCGACAGTTCGACGCCGCGCCAAGCAACCCTCACGGCATTGCTCTGGACGCTGACTTGCTGCAGGAAGTGAAGGTTTACGACAGCAACGTGCCAGCGGAATACGGCGGCTTCAACGGCGGCGTGATCGATGCCATCACCCGCCGCCCGAGCAAAGACCTGCACGGCAAGTTTTCCTACGGCATAAGCCGCTCGGAATGGACGCGCTATCACATCACCGAGCAGGATCAGGAGAGTTTCGACAACTCGTCTTCCGAGCAATACCAGCCCGAATTCGAGAAAACCACCCTGCGCGGCATGCTCGAAGGCCACCTGACCGACAACTTTGGCGCGATCCTAAGCTTTTCCCAGCGCCGCTCGGTCATCCCGCTCAACCGCTACGACAACGGCTACACCAGCCCGAACGCCGACAGCAGCGAAGACCAGACCCGGCAGCTCGACAACTACATGCTCAAGACCTACTGGGACGTGAATGACCGGCTCACGCTTGAGGGTTCTTTCATCCAGGCGCCGCAAGAGAATGTGTTCTTCCGCGAGAACTTCCTTAACTCCGGGTTCACCAACAAGAACGGCGGCTGGCAAGGCTCGCTGAAAGCGATCTGGGAAGGCGACCAGGCGCGCTGGACCCATACTTTGGCGCTGACCAACCTCTACAGTTCACGCGAGTCTGACGAGACGGACACCGTGCTCTGGTACTACTCCGAGGCCAAGAATTGGGGTAACCCGAGCAGCAACACCGCGCGCAGCGGCGAGGGTGCATTCGGTAATCTCAACCAGACGCAGCGGGGCGTCGACTACACACTCAAGGGTGAGTGGCAGACCTTCGATATCGCTGGCGCCAGTCACAGCTTTACCACTGGCCTTGAGTTGTCGCAGCAGCGTGCAGTGTGGGAGCGCGAGCAAACCGGGCAGGGCGTAACCACATTCACGCGTGACAATGGCACCAGCTGCGCTGGCAGCGACCCCTGGTGCTCGGTCAGCCCGCTGCTTAACGGCAGCAGCCGCCAGTGGGGTAAAACCCGCACCCAGTACAACGCCGGCAAGATCGACCTCACCGAAAACGCCTATGCCTTCTTCATCGATGACCAGATGCAGATCGGCAAGCTCAGCCTGCGCCCCGGCCTGCGTTTCGAGGGCGACGACTACATGAAGCAGAAGACCGTGTCGCCGCGCTTTGCCGGTGACTACGACTTCTTCGGCGACCGCAGCACCGTGCTGGTCTTCGGCGCCAACCGCTACTACGGGCGCAACCTGTTCAAGTACCGCCTCGCCGACGGCCGCCAAGCCTTGAACACTACCTACACCCGTACCAGCCAGACCGGTGAGTGGGTAGGGCGCCAGGTGCTCAACACCAACCGTTTCTCGGACATGAACATCCCCTACGATGATGAGCTGATGCTTGGCCTTGAGCAGCGCTGGCTGAACACCGACTTCCGGCTCAAATACGTGCATCGCAAGGGTAACGACCAAGTGGTGCGCACCTCGTCGCGGGTACTTGGCCTGGACGCGCTCGATGACTACCAGAGCATCTACTACACCTACGTCAACGCAGGCTCCAGCGAGAGCGACAACGTTTCCCTGACCATCACCCCGAATCAGACTTTCCGTGTGCTGGGCAGTGTCACCAGTCTGCAGGTGGCGCTGGACTGGTCACGCAGCAAGAACGCCTACAGCACCTACGAGAGCGGCTTCAGTGAGGCCGAGTATGCCGATGACGACGTGATCTACGATGGCAAGCGCCTGGCCTACAGCGAGCTGCCAGCCAGCGACTTCAACCGCCCGTGGACCGCTCGCCTGACCACCATCACCGAAATCCCGGCCTGGCACCTGAGCATTAGCAACTTCTTCCGCTACCGCGGCGCTTACGAGCAGATCATCGACACTGGCCTTACCGAGGATGTTGATGGTGAAGCCTTGCGCGTTTACGACACGGCATCGGTTGCAGCCGCGCCGACGTGGGACATGCGGGTCAAGTGGGAGATCCCCACTGCTCGGGACCAAGCGCTGTTCGTGGCGGTGGACGTCACCAATGTCACCGACAAGGTCAACCCTATCGTCAGCAACAGCAGCACCGCTCGTACCACCTATGAAATTGGCCGCCAGTACTGGCTGGAAGTCGGCTACCGCTTCTGATCGCCCCATAAAAAAAACGTGGATACCCTGATGAAAAAGCTCATTGCGGGCCTGCTCGGCCCGCTGCTGCTCGGCGCCTGCGTGTCGGCACCCGAACCTGATGCCGCGTTGCCCTGGGATACCCGGGTCAGCCAAGGCACCCTGGCCAACGGCCTTCAATACCGGCTGGTACGCGAAACAACACAGCCCGGCCGGCTCGACCTGCGCATGACTGTGAATGCCGGCTCCGTGGACGAAACCGACGATCAGGTCGGTGTCGCGCACTTGGTCGAGCACCTGGTGTTTCACAGCCGCGCCGGGCAAACGCAGAACCTGCGTGAACGCATGACCGGGCTGGGCTGGGTGCAGGGCCGGCACTTCAATGCCGTGACCAATTACGAGCGCACCCAGTACATGCTCAGCCCGCCAGCGGGCGTGCGGCAGACCCCGCAAGCCTTGCAGGTACTGGCCGACATGGCCTTCGCTCGCGATTACAACGCCGCCGACCTTGAGCGTGAACGCCCCATCGTAATCGAGGAATGGCGCGGCGGGCTGGGCGTGGCGCAGCGCATGAACGACCAGCGTACGGCTTCGCAGCGGGTGGGTTCGCGCTACCCCGCGCACCGCACCATTGGCAATGAAGCAGCCATTCGCCATGCCACGCTGGCCAGCTTGCAAGACTTCCAAGCGACCTGGTACCAGCCGTCGAACATGGTCGTGTCTGTCGTAGGCGACTTCGAACCCAAAGCAATGCTTGCCCAGATCGAAGCGGCTTTCGGTGACACCAAAGGCCCCAAAACACCGCCGCGCAACCACCGCGACCTGCCACTGGACCCGGGCCTGAAGATCTTCCGCCTGCAAGACCCGCAATCTGGCGGCAATCAGGTGTCGCTGCTGCTACGGCTGCATGAACCGGACAGCCGTGGTACCACCCGCGCAGCCATGCGCGAGCGTTTGATCGACCGCATGACGCTGGCCGCACTGCTTGACAGCCTGCGCCGTCAGCCACGCGAACCCGAAGTACGCCGCCTGACCGCTCAGAAAACCCTGATCGGCAGCCAATCGACGGTACTGGGTATTGCCGCTGGTGTAGAGGGCATGGCACACGACCAGGCCCTGCGCGCGTTGCTGACCGAGATCGAGCGGCTGCGCCAGCATGGTTTCAGCGCGCAGGACTTCGAGCATGAGCGAGAGCATATCCGCAGCCTTGGCGACAAGACGCTCGCCAACCAGGCGCCGCGCACCTTCGAGCAATGGGTCGAGCAGCTCAACAACGCCACGGCACCTGAAGCCAGCGTGGTCGAGCGCCATGCAGCTGCCGGCCGCTATTTGCAGGTGTTGCCGAGTATCAGCCTGGCAGACTTGAACGCCAGAATGCGCCTGTGGCTTGGCAGCACCGACCAGGTTTTGCAGTTCACGGTACCGGGGCAGTCGGTGGTCGAGTTGCCTACCGTCGCAACCGTCGAGGCATTGCAGGCCAGCATTGCCGCGCAAAAGCTTGCAGCGCCCGTGCAGCAAATGGCTGAAGCCCCCGTGGTCGCCACGTTCCAGCCTGCAGTGCCGGGCCAGGAAGGGCATATCGTTGCCCGCAAGGTCTTCGCCGCCGAACAGGTCGAGCACTGGGCATTGAGCAACGGTGACCGGCTGGTATGGCTGCGCCGCAACGGCCCGGACGGTAACGGGGTACTGCAGGCTGAATCGTCGGCCGGCTACCGCCTTGCCGATGCACCCGCCTGGCGCTTGCAGATGGCCGCACAACTGGCCGTGCGCAGTGGGCCGGAAGGGGCGCAGAACTGGCGCCAGGCGCAGCGCCTGAGCGTCAGCCTGGACCATCAACCACAGCGTTTGCAGCTTAACCTGGGCGCTGAGCCCGCGCAGTTGCAGGCTGTGCTGCAAAGTTACCGTTTGAGCCAGCAGACTGGCATTGACCCACAACTGTTTGCCGACGCCCGCAATGAGCTGAGCCAACGCCTGCAAAGCCGCCCCAATGATGTACGTTCGCGCCAGGAGCGTGAGCAGCGAGTGCTGAAATATGGCGCTGACCATTGGCAAAGCCCAGACGTGGCGGCGCTGAATCAATTGAACCTGAAACAGCTCGATACCGACTGGCAACGCCTGGTCAGTGCGCCGGTGACTTACTACTTGATGGCCGACGTACCGGCAGAGCAACTGGAGCCCTTGGTGCGGGCCTATCTGGCCAACCTGCCACGAGGCGCCAGAGCAAACCCTGAGCCGGCGGACCAACGTCCCGGCCAGCGTCGACAGGACCTGCCTATTGCGCTTGAACCACGCGCCGTACTGCAAGCCAGCAGCTATCAGCCCCAACCCTGGAGCCCCGATGCCGCTGTGCGGGTTGCCGTGCTGCGAGACTTGGCCAACCAGCGCCTGAAACAGCAACTGCGCGGCGAAGCTTCGGGCGTATACCGCCTGCAGTTCGATGCCGAACTCAACCCCGACTCGCAGCGTATCGAAAGCCACCTGAGCTTCACCTGCGACCCGGCCCGTGTCGACGAGCTGTGGAAGCTGGCGCAACAGACACTTGGCGGGCTGGACGTGGATCAGCACTGGCTGGATGCCGAGCGCCGCGCCTTGCTGCGCCAGGAAGCCAAGCGCCGTGATGACCCGCAAACCCAGTTCAAGCGCCTGATCCTCAGCGAACGGCACTGGCAAGACCCGCGCTACCTGAGCGAGCAGGTCAGGCTGCCAGAGGCGCTTACGCTGCCTGAATTGCAGCAACAGGCCCGGCAATTGTTCCCTGCCGCCAACCAAGTCCAGTTGCGCCTGCTGCCAGCACCTTCGGCGCAGGAGCAGGCATTGTGAATACCCTGCGCAGCTTCTACCGCCTCAGCCGCCCGTTCTGGCAGGACCGCCAGCAATGGCTGGCCTGGGTCATGCTGGCCGCGGTAATCGGCTTGGGCCTGCTGGTGGTGCAGATCAACGTGCTGATCAACAGCTGGAGCAAGACCTTTTACGACACCCTGGCGGCATTCGACACCGCCGGGTTGTACGGGCTTGTGGGTGAGTACGCGCTCTACCTGGGCATCTACGTGCTGGTCTTCGTGGCCATCGATTACATTCGCAAAGGCCTGGAACTGCGCTGGCGCCAGGCGATGACCGAGCGGTTTACCAATGCCTGGCTTTCCGATCAGGCGTTTTACCGCCTGGGCCTGACCGGCGAGCCGGACAACCCTGACCAGCGCATTGCCCAGGACATCGATTTGATGGTTGGGCTGAGCATCCAGCTGGTTGCGTCACTGGTGATCAACCTGGCCCAGGTTGGGGCTTTCGTGGTGATCCTGTGGAACCTCTCCGGGGTGCAGACCTTCGAGCTGTTTGGCGAAACGTTCACGGTGCACGGTTACCTGGTGTGGCTCGTGCTGGCCTACACGATCATGGGTAGCGTGCTGACGCATTTGATTGGCAAGCCGTTGCACAAGCTCAACTACGAACGTGAACACTGTGAAGCGGATTTCCGCGCCAGCCTGCTGCGCAAGCGTGATCATGCAGAGCAGATTGCCCTTTACCGGGGTGAACAGGCAGAGCGCCAGCACCTTGCCGAACGGTTTCGCGCCATTGCCGACAATTGGCGGCAGTTGATGGGCCGTGAACGCAACCTGAGCCTCTTCACCGTCGCTTACGAGCGGCTGAGCCTGATCATTCCGGTGTTTGCGGCCTTGCCGGCGTTCATGGCCAAGGCCATCACTCTGGGTGGGCTGATGCAGATACGCAGCGCATTCAATGCAGTGCACAGCTCGTTGAGCTGGTTTATCAAGCTCTACGAGAAACTGGTGCGCTGGAGTGCGGCGTTGCAGCGGCTTGAGCAATTCGAGCAGGCCATCGCGGCCAGCCGAGCGCAAGCGGTGGCACCGCTGCAGGGCGATTGCTTGTGTACGCGCGGGTTAACGCTGTGTCGGCCGGATGGCAGCCCAATGCTGCAGGACCTGGACCTGCGCGTAAAACCGGGCCAATGGCTACGGCTGGCCGGGCGCAGCGGGCTGGGCAAGTCGACGCTGCTAAGGACGCTGCAGGGTATGTGGCCTTATTGCCAAGGCAGCTGGCAATTGCCGCCCGGCCGCAGCCTGTTGTTACCACAAAAGCCTTACATGCCGCACATGAGCCTACGCAAGCTACTGGCTTATCCACAGGTGCAATCGATGGATGATCAGCGGTTGGTGGACGCGCTGGCCAAGGTGGGGCTGGGCGCGATGAGCAGGCGGCTGGATGAAGAGGCTGAATGGGGGCGGGTGCTTTCTGGCGGCGAACAGCAACGGGTGAGCCTGGCGCGGGCGTTGTTGTACCGGCCCGATACGTTGTACCTGGATGAGGTGACGAGCCAGCTGGATCATGAGGCCGCGCAGAGCCTGTTGGAAATGCTGAGGCGTGAACTGCCGTTGTGCACGGTGGTGGGGGTTACGCACCAGCCGGGGTTGGTCACATTGTTTGACCGGACCTTTGAGATGGAGAAGCAGGCGGAACCTGCATAGTGTAGGAGCGGATTCATCCGCGATGCAGACGACGCGGTGATTGGCACCGGCTGCGTCGGTGATCGCGGATGAATCCGCTCCTACAGGTATTGCACACCTTCAAGGATCAGTGCGATCCCTGTGAGAGCGGAAAAATCAGGCGCGCCGGCTGAACTGCGCCAACGCCGGCAAAAGCTGCTTGTCGATCGCTTGCCGCACCGCCGGCAAAATCGTCGCACTGCCGGTATACATCTGCTCGACCATACCCTTCAGCGCCCGTGCGTTCGGCTCGGTCAGCCCCCGCACCACCGCCTCGCAGGCCTGTTCGGCACTGGCCCCGGCCGGGATATCGAAACCGCGCGCGCGCAGGTGGCCGGCGAGGTCGTCCTGATCAATCAAATCCGCATGCATCATGGCTGTTGTCCCTTTTATCGCTAAGAGAGTGCTGCTGTGATTTACGACCGATTCTGTGTCCACGGCGACATGCCTGCAAGGGCAGAATGTCGCCATGGCTGCTTTGGCTAAGAACAGGTCGCTCCCGGCTAATTCCTGTGACCGGGAAGTCAGCACACTGAGCTCATTCACGGTACCAGAGGGTTTGGTCACCCTCGCTCACGCACAGTGGATGTTGCTCGCTCTTGGCCCCGGACGCTCACGGCTTTCCGGGGTTATTTTTTGGGCAGGCCAATCACACGCCCGATGTATGCCGGCGGCTGCAGATCGTGCTGCTCCCCCACCAAAGCTTCCAGCAACCCTGCGCTGTGTTCGCTGAACGGCGCTGACTTCGGCCCCGCCAAATCCACATGCAGCAACATTTGCTCGCTGGCAGCCAACGCTTCGTCGAACCCCGCCCGGTGCAGGCTGTGATACACCTGCAGGCGCTTGTTGTCGAAACCGATGATATGCGTTTGCACCCACACTTCGGTGCCCAGCTTCACCTCGTGCAGGTAGTTGATGTGTGCTTCCAGGGTAAACAGCGAATTACCGCTTTGCCCCCGGCTATCGGCATCCAGCCCGATGCGCTCCATCAGCGCATCGGTGGCGTAGCTGAAGATCAGCAGGTAGAAGGCATCGCGCAAATGCCCGTTGTAGTCGACCCAGTCCTCCTGGACCGGGGTGCGGTAGGTGATCAGTGCGGGCATCGTGCTTTCCTCAATCGCTGAACTGCATGCCATGGTTGGCTTTGCTGGTTTTCACCGCCTCCAGCACCGCCAGCAGGGTATCGTCACGATAGCGCTCCAGCGCGGCGATGCTGCGTTCGCCCAGCTGGTCCGAGGTGCCATCCACTACGTCGTCGATCAACTTGTCGGTCAGCTCTGGCGCTGGCAGGTAGGTCCAGGGCAGCTTCAGCGCTGGCCCGAACTGCGACATGAAGTGGCGCATGCCGGCATCGCCACCGGCCAGGGTGTAGGTGAGGAAGGTACCCATGAACGACCAGCGCAAGCCAGCGCCAAAACGGATGGCATCGTCGATTTCGCCGGTTGTGGCCACGCCGTCGTTGACCAGGTGCAGCGCCTCGCGCCACAGGGCTTCGAGCAGCCGGTCGGCAATGAAACCGGGCACTTCCTTGCGTACATGCAGCGGGCGCATGCCGAGGGCGGTGTAGATGGTTTTTGCGGCCTCGATGGCCTCGGGCGAAGTGCGGTTGCCGCCGACGATTTCCACCAGTGGCAGCAAATACACCGGGTTGAACGGGTGGCCCACCACGCAGCGTTCGGGGTGGGTGGCCGATTCGTAGAATTCGCTGGGCAGCAGGCCAGAGGTGCTGGAGCCGATGATGGCATCCGGCTTGGCGGCGGCGCTTATCTTCGCATGCAGGTCAAGCTTGAGGTCGAGGCGTTCCGGGGCGCTTTCCTGAATGAAGTCGGCATCGCGCACGCACTCTTCGATGGTGGCGACGAACCGCAGGCGAGCTTGCGAGGCGCCTGGCGCCAGGCCCTGTTTTTCAAGGGCTGGCCATGCGTTGGCGATGCGTTTGCACAGGGCCTGTTCGGCGCCTGGGGCCGGGTCCCAAGCGACCACGTCCAGGCCGTGAGCCAGGGCGCGGGCTACCCAGCCGCTGCCGATGACGCCGCTACCCAGGGCGGCGAAAGTTTTGATTTCAGTGATGAAAGGCATGTGCGGCTCCTATGGGCGCTTGAGGTTCATTTTTGCCCGGCCTTCTGCCGGGGTGAGCACACGGCCACCCATGCGGGTGATGATTTCGGCGGCGCGCTCCACCAGTTGGCCGTTGCTGGCCAGTACGCCACGGTCCAGATACAGGTTGTCTTCCAGGCCCACCCGCACGTTGCCGCCTAGCAGTACAGCCTGAGCGGCCATTGGCATTTGCATGCGACCGATGCCAAACCCTGCCCAGGTAACATTGGCGGGCAGGTTGTCGACCATCGCTTTCATGGTGGTGGTGTCGGCCGGCGCGCCCCACGGGATGCCCAGGCACAACTGGAACAGCGGGTCTTCGAGCAGGCCTTCTTTCATCATCTGCTTGGCGAACCACAGGTGGCCGGTGTCGAAAATTTCCAACTCCGCTTTTACGCCCAGTTCAGTGATGCGTTTGGCGCCGGCACGCAGTTGGGCCGGGGTGGAGACGTAGATGGCGTTGCCGTCGCCGAAGTTGAGCGTGCCGCAGTCCAGGGTGCAGATTTCCGGCAGCAGGGCTTCAACATGGGCCAGGCGCTCCAGCGGGCCGATCAGGTCAGTGCCTGGGCCAAATTCCATGGGCGATTCACCCGGGCCGATTTCCAGGTCGCCGCCCATGCCGGCGGTGAGGTTGACGATGATGTCCACGTCGGCTTCGCGGATGCGTTCCATGACTTCGCGGTACAGGTTTACATCGCGGCTGAAGCGGCCGGTTTGTGGGTCGCGGACATGGCAGTGGACCACGGTAGCGCCGGCTTTGGCGGCTTCGACGGCGGATTCGGCGATCTGTTTGGGGGTGACCGGGACCAGGTGGCTCTTGGCGACCGTGTCGCCAGCGCCGGTGAGGGCGCAGGTGATGATGACGTCGTGGTTCATGGTGGGTTCCTTGTGAGATCTGTTTTTGGCTTATCGCGGATGAGTCCGCTCCTACCGGCGGGCGCAGAAGCCCAGGCATAGGTGTAGGAGCGGATTTATCCGCGATGCGGTCTGTCAGTTGGCGGTGAGCTTGAGGTTGTCCGCCGCAGGCTTGCCGTCGAAGGTGGTTACCCCCTCAAGCCAGCGCGCTTTATCCTCTGGGTGGTCTTTGAGCCACTGCCGCGCCGATTCCAAGGCGTCCTTGTGATCAAGCAGCGGCTGCATCATGCGGCTCTCGTCTTCGGCGCTGAATTTCAGGTTTGCCAGCAAGCGATTGGCGTTGGGGCAGCGCTCGGCATAGTCCGGCGCCGTCACCGTCCACACCGTGGCGCGGCCTTCATCCGGGCCGAGCGCGTCCTGGCTGTCGCCCAGGTATGCCATGTCGATGTTCACGTTCATCGGGTGCGGCGCCCAGCCGAAGAACACCACCGCTTCCTTGCGCCGCACGGCGCGGTCGACTGCAGCGAGCATGCCGGCCTCGCTGGACTCGACCAACTGGAACTTGCCCAGGCCGAACTGGTTCTTGGTGATCATGGCCTTGATCTGCGTGTTGGCACCCGAACCCGGCTCGATGCCGTAGATCTTGCCGCCAAGCTCCTTCTCGAACTTGTGGATATCGGCGAAGCTCTTCAGGCCCTTGTCATACAGATACTTGGGCACAGCCAAGGTGGCGCGGGCGTCTTCCAGGCTTGGTTTGTCCAGTACCTTGACCTGATTGGCATCGATGAACGGCGTGATGGTCTGGGTCATGATCGGGTTCCAGTACCCGAGGAACATGTCCAGGCGTTTGTCTCGGATGCCGGCGAAGATGATCTGCTGCGACGCGCTAGTCTGCTTGGTCTGGTAGCCCAGGCCATCGAGTAACACTTGGGCCATGGCGCTGGTGGCGATGACATCTGTCCAGTTGACCACGCCCAGGCGCACGTTCTTGCAAGCGGCTGGCTCGGCGGCGAAAAGCGGGGTGGCGACAATGCTGCTCAGGGCAAGGGACAACAGGCTGCGGCGGACAAAGCGATGCATGGTGGCTCTCCATCGGCAGGGCATATTGTTATAGGGTTCGGCCTCTCTGGGCCGTGTGAACACGCTACGCTGCTGGCAGGGTGGGAAATCGCACCCTGGCGACCAACAATTGCACGGAAGCGACCACCTTTGCTGTGGAGCATGCAATGCCGCAACTGATTCATTTTTTGCTGTTACCTGGCTTCTCGGCCATGGGCTTCATCAGTGCCCTGGAGCCGCTGCGGGTGGCAAACCGCTTCAAGGGGCCTTCGTATCGCTGGCGAGTGCTGAGCCTGGATGGCGGCGCTGTCGAAGCGAGCAATGGCATGTCGGTGAATGCCGATGGCGCATTGGGGGAGGGTGAGCCGGGTGGAATCTTGCTGATCGTGGCGGGGTTCGAGCCGTTGGCTCGTTTTGGGCCAACGCTGCAACAGGCGCTGCGCCGGCTCGACCATGAGGGCGTGATTCTCGGCGGCATCGACACGGGCCCTGTGGTGTTGGCCGAGGCGGGCTTGCTCGACGGCCATCGCGCAACACTGCATTGGGAAGCGCTGGATGCGTTCAAGGAGCGCTACCCGCGCCTGCAGGTAACCCAGGAACTGTTCGAAATCGACCGGCGGCGCATCACCTGCGCGGGGGGTACCGCGTCAATCGACCTGATGCTCGACCTGATTGCCCAGGCACATGGCAGCGAACTGGCGGTGCAAGTGTCCGAGCAGTTCGTGCTCGGGCGCATCCGCCCGCGTCAGGACCACCAGCGCATGCAGATAGCCAGCCGCTTTGGCATCAGCAACAAGAAGCTGGTGAAGGTGATTGGCGAGATGGAGCGCAACCTTGAGCAGCCGCTCAATACTCAGGTGCTGGCCGATGCGGTGCAGGTGACCCGGCGGCAGTTGGAGCGGCTGTTCAAGTTGCACCTGGAGGACACGCCTAGCGGGTTTTACCTGCGGCTGCGGCTGGACAAGGCGCGGCAGTTGCTGCGCCAGACCGACATGAGCGTGCTGGAGGTGGCAGTGGCGTGCGGGTTTGAGTCGGCGTCGTATTTTACCCGGTGTTATCGGGCACGGTTTGCGCGGTGCCCGCGCGAAGACAGGTTGGCCCGGGCCGTTTAGGGTGAGCCGAACTCTGTAGGAGCGGCCTTGTGTCGCGAAAGGGCTGCAGAGCAGCCCCGGCAATATCTGTTGCGAAGCTACAACCCCGGGGCCGCTACGCAGCCCTTTCGCGACACAAGGCCGCTCCTACAGGGCATCGCGCTTGGGCGATGGGCTATTGCTGGCCAATGGACTGCAAATATTCCGACCGGTCATCACTGCGCTGCGCTACACAGGTATCCCAAGCCGCCTGAAACGCTTTGCTGCCCGGCTTCTCGGCATAGGTCTCAACCTTGCAATCGGCATCGCGTAGCTGAGCCCACAGCTTTTCCGCTGCCTCCATACGCCCGGTCAGCGCAGTAGCCTTGTCGGTTTCGTCAGCATACTGGTCACGAATGCGCTGGATCAGGTCGTCATAAGCCGCTTTCAACTCGCGCTCGGCGGTTTGTTTGTTGAACGCCGCGCACGCATACGTCTGCTGGTCGGTTTCGACGTTATCGCAAGGCGTGCTTTCTTCCTCACCGGCCTGGGCCCCGGTCACCACAGCCAGCAGTACCAGCCATGCCATTGATTTCATCCGTTTTCTCCTCAACAAGGCTGACGAACCGGCTGGATTCTCGCTCAGGTTCAGACAAGACGATAGCTCCCTGACGAAATGTTCATGAAACCGCCGCAAAGGTCGTAATCGAGACTGTCTCTCATCCCCGCAAGGCGGGCCAGAGGGCCTGTTGTCGCGCATTGACGCTTTCGGCAAACCCCCTGTCGTTTTTGCATCGGGGCGCCTCGAGGCACAGGCATATGCTGGCCCCAAAGCGCCGGCACAAGGTTCGGCGTCAGCAAACTCATAAGAGGGGACAGCCTGATGAGCCCAGCCGAACTTCACGCCGACAGCATCGTCATCGACGGCCTGATCATTGCCAAATGGAACCGCGAGCTGTTCGAGGACATGCGCAAGGGCGGGCTGACTGCGGCCAATTGCACGGTGTCGGTCTGGGAAGGCTTCAAGGCCACCGTCGACAACATCGCTGCCAGCCAGAAGCTGATCCGCGACAACAGCGACCTGGTAATGCCAGTGCGTACTACCGCAGATATCCGCAAAGCCAAGGAACTGGGTAAAACCGGCATTCTCTTCGGCTTCCAGAACGCCCACGCCTTCGAAGACCAGATCGCCTACGTGGACGTGTTCAAGCAGCTGGGCGTGGGCATCGTGCAAATGTGCTACAACACCCAGAACCTGGTGGGCACCGGTTGCTACGAGCGCGATGGCGGCCTGTCGGGCTTCGGTCGCGAAATCGTCGCGGAAATGAACCGCGTGGGCATCATGTGCGACCTGTCCCACGTTGGTTCCAAAACGTCTGAAGAAGTCATCCTCGAATCGAAAAAACCGGTGTGCTACTCCCACTGCCTGCCCTCGGGCCTGAAGGAGCACCCGCGTAACAAGTCCGACGAAGAACTGAAATTCATCGCCGACCACGGCGGCTTCGTTGGCGTGACCATGTTCGCGCCGTTCCTGGCCAAGGGCATCGACTCAACCATCGACGACTACGCCGAAGCCATCGAGTACACCATGAACATCGTCGGTGAAGACGCTATCGGTATCGGTACCGACTTCACCCAAGGCCACGGCCAGGACTTCTTCGAGTACCTGACTCACGACAAGGGTTACGCCCGCCGCCTGACCAACTTCGGCAAGATCATCAACCCGCTCGGCATTCGTACTGTCGGCGAGTTCCCCAACCTCACCGAAACCCTGCTCAAGCGCGGCCACTCCGAGCGCGTGGTACGCAAGATCATGGGCGAGAACTGGGTCAACGTCCTCAAGGACGTCTGGGGCGAGTAAGCCGCTCTCCAAGCCTGATTAGCCCCTGCCAGCAACGCCGGGGCACCCACATAAAAATTTTTATGGAGTTGAGTTTCCATGGCCAAGATCGCCCCGCAATTGCCAATCGAAGTCGACAGCGAGACCGGTGTCTGGACCAGCGACGCCTTGCCGATGCTGTATGTGCCACGCCATTTCTTCGTCAACAACCACATTGGCATCGAGGAAGTGCTGGGCGCCGACGCCTACGCCGAAATCCTCTACAAGGCCGGCTACAAGTCCGCCTGGCACTGGTGCGAGAAGGAAGCCGAATGCCATGGCCTGGAAGGCGTGGCGGTGTTCGAGCACTACATGAAGCGCCTGTCCCAGCGTGGCTGGGGCCTGTTCGAGATCCAGGACATCGACCTGGATAAGGGCACCTGCAGCGTCAAGCTCAAGCACTCGGCGTTCGTGTACGTGTATGGCAAGTGCGGCCGCAAGGTCGACTACATGTTCACCGGCTGGTTTGCCGGTGCCATGGACCAGATTCTCGCTGCCCGCGGCAGCTCGATCCGCACCGTGGCCGAACAGGTTTACGGCGGGTCGGAAGAAGGCCACGAAGATGGCCTGTTCGTTACAAAGCCGTTGTAAGCCGGAGACCGCGTCATGGCATTCGAAGCAATGTTCCAGCCGATCCAGATCGGCAAACTGACCATCCGCAACCGCGTGCTCAGTACTGCGCACGCCGAGGTCTACGCCACTGACGGCGGCATGACCACCGACCGGTATGTGAAGTACTACGAAGAGAAGGCCAAGGGCGGTATCGGCCTGGCGATCTGCGGCGGCTCGTCCGTGGTGGCCATCGACAGCCCGCAGGAATGGTGGTCGTCGGTCAACCTGTCGACCGACCGCATCATCCCGCACTTCCAGAACCTGGCCGACGCCATGCACAAGCATGGCGCCAAGATCATGATCCAGATTACCCACATGGGCCGTCGCTCGCGTTGGGACGGCTTCAACTGGCCGACCCTGATGTCGCCGTCGGGTATCCGTGAACCCGTACACCGCGCCACCTGCAAGACGATTGAGGTGGAAGAGATCTGGCGGGTGATCGGCAACTATGCGCAAGCTGCCCGCCGCGCCAAAGAGGGCGGCCTGGACGGCGTCGAACTGTCGGCAGTGCACCAGCACATGATTGACCAGTTCTGGAGCCCGCGGGTCAACAAGCGTACCGACGAATGGGGCGGTACCTTCGAAGGCCGCATGAAGTTCGGCCTGGAAGTGCTCAAGGCCGTGCGCAAGGAAGTCGGTGATGACTTCTGCGTCGGTATGCGTATCTGTGGTGACGAATTCCACCCCGATGGCCTCAGCCACGAGGACATGAAGCAGATCGCCGCCTACTACGATGCCACCGGCATGATCGACTTCGTTGGCGTGGTGGGCTCGGGTTGCGACACCCATAACACCCTGGCCAACGTGATCCCCAACATGAGCTACCCGCCGGAGCCGTTCCTGCACCTGGCGGCCGGCATCAAGGAAGTGGTCAAGGTCCCGGTTCTGCACGCGCAGAACATCAAAGACCCTAACCAGGCCACCCGCATTCTCGAAGGTGGCTACGTGGACATGGTCGGCATGACCCGTGCCCACATCGCCGACCCGCACCTGATCGCCAAGATCAAAATGGGCCAGGTCGATCAGATCAAACAGTGCGTGGGTGCCAACTACTGCATCGACCGCCAGTATCAGGGCCTGGACGTACTGTGCATCCAGAACGCCGCGACCTCCCGTGAATACATGGGCGTGCCGCACATCATCGAGAAAACCACCGGGGCGAAACGCAAGGTGGTGATCGTCGGTGCCGGCCCTGCCGGCATGGAAGCGGCACGTGTTGCCGCCGAGCGTGGCCACGATGTGACCGTGTTCGAGAAAAAGGACCAGATCGGCGGGCAGATCACCATCGCCGCCAAGGCGCCGCAGCGCGACCAGATCGCGGGTATTACCCGCTGGTATCAGCTGGAATTCGCCCGCCTGAAGATCGACCTGCGCTTGGGCACTGCCGCTGATGTAGACACCATTCAGGACCTGCGCCCGGACATTATCGTGCTGGCGGTGGGTGGCCATTCGTTCCTGGAGCAGAACGAGCATTGGGGCGCCGCCGAAGGGCTGGTAGTCAGCAGCTGGGACGTACTGGACGGCAAGATTGCGCCGGGCAAGAACGTGCTGGTGTACGACACCATTTGCGAGTTCACCGGCATGTCGGTGGCGGATTTCATCGCCGACAAGGGCAGCCAGGTCGAGATCGTCACTGATGACATCAAACCGGGCGTGGCCATGGGCGGCACGACCTTCCCGACCTACTACCGCAGCATGTACCCGAAAGAAGTGATCATGACCGGCGACATGATGCTGGAAAAGGTCTATCGCGAGGGTGACAAGCTGGTGGCGGTGCTGGAGAACGAATACACCGGCGCCAAGGAAGAGCGCGTGGTCGATCAGGTGGTGGTAGAAAACGGCGTGCGCCCTGACGAGCAGTTGTACTACGCCCTGAAGGAAGGTTCGCGCAACAAGGGCCAGATCGACGTGGAGGCGCTGTTTGCCATCAAGCCACAGCCGATCCTCAGCCAGCCGGGCGACGGTTACCTGCTGTACCGCATCGGCGACTGCGTGGCCCAGCGCAACGTGCATGCGGCGATCTACGACGCCTTGCGGTTGTGCAAGGACTTCTGATCGCACCGCCTTTCTAGAGGCGGGACTGGCCCCCTGTAGGAGCGGATTTATCCGCGATAGCGTCAGCAGCGACAACGCATCAGCCTGTGCTGGCCTCATCGCGGATAAATCCGCTCCTACAGGGTCCGCGCTGCTCTCGAGGGCGGCGCAAGATTTCAGCTGTTGTGGGAGCCTCCCATGTTGAACACCCTTCTACCCATCTTGCTGTTCGCTGCCCTTGGCCTGGCGGTGCTCGGCGCCGTGCGCCGGGTGCGCATGTGGCGGCGGGGCAGGCCGAGCAAGGTGAACCTTGTCGGCGGCCTGCTGGCGATGCCGCGGCGCTACCTGGTGGACTTGCACCACGTGGTCGAGCGCGACAAGTATATGTCCAAGACCCACGTAGCCACTGCGGGCGGCTTCGTGCTGTCGGCGTTGCTGGCCATCCTGGTGCATGGCTTCGGCCTGCAGAGCAAGATCCTCGGCTACGCCTTGCTGGTGGCCACGGTAATCATGTTCACCGGTGCGGTGTTCGTCTTCAAACGCCGCCTCAATCCGCCTTCGCGCTTGTCCAAGGGCCCGTGGATGCGCTTGCCCAAGAGCTTGCTGATGTTTGCGGCGAGCTTCTTCATTGCAACCCTGCCGGTTGCCGGCATTTTGCCCGCCAACACCGGTGGTTGGGTGATGGTCGCGATCCTTGGCCTGGGCGTGTTGTGGGGCGTGTCGGAGCTGTTCTTCGGCATGACCTGGGGCGGGCCGATGAAGCACGCCTTTGCCGGTGCCTTGCACCTGGCCTGGCACCGCCGCGCCGAACGCTTTGGCGGTGGCCGCTCCACAGGCCTCAAGCCGCTGGACCTGGAAGACCGGAGTGCACCGCTGGGTGTGGAAAAGCCGGCGGACTTTACCTGGAACCAGCTGCTCGGCTTTGACGCCTGCGTGCAGTGCGGCAAATGCGAAGCCATGTGCCCGGCCTTCGCCGCCGGCCAGCCGCTCAACCCCAAAAAGCTTATCCAGGACATGGTCATCGGCCTGGCCGGGGGCACCGATGCACAGTTTGCCGGCAGCCCGTACCCGGGCAAGCCGATCGGCGAACATGGCGGCAGCCCGCACCAGCCAATCGTCAACGGCTTGGTCGATGCCGAGACACTGTGGTCGTGCACCACATGCCGCGCCTGCGTCGAGGAATGCCCGATGATGATCGAGCACGTCGATGCCATCGTCGACATGCGCCGCCACCTCACGCTGGAAAAGGGCGCCACCCCGAACAAAGGCGCCGAGGTGCTGGACAACCTGATCGCCACCGACAACCCAGGCGGCTTCGCGCCGGGCGGGCGGATGAACTGGGCAGCGGACTTGAACCTGAAACTGCTGTCGGAGATTAAAGATACCGAAGTGCTGTTCTGGGTCGGCGATGGTGCCTTCGACATGCGCAACCAGCGCACGCTGCGTTCGTTCGTCAAAGTGCTCAAGGCTTCTGGTGTTGATTTTGCCGTGCTCGGCCTTGAAGAGCGCGACAGCGGTGATGTTGCGCGTCGACTGGGCGATGAGGCCACTTTCCAGCAGTTGGCCAAACGCAATATCCAGACCCTTTCCAAGTACACGTTCCAACGCATCGTCACCTGCGACCCGCACAGTTTCCATGTGCTGAAGAACGAGTACGGCGCGCTGGGTGGCAACTATGAAGTGCTGCACCACAGCACTTACATGGCCGAGCTGATTGCCGCGAAAAAACTCAACCTTGGCCAGCACAAGGGTGGCAGCGTCACCTACCACGACCCGTGCTACCTGGGCCGCTACAACGGGGAGTACGAAGCCCCGCGTGCAGTGCTGAAGGCGCTGGGCATCGAAGTGCGCGAGATGGAACGCTCCGGCTTCCGTTCCCGCTGCTGTGGCGGTGGCGGCGGTGCGCCGATCACCGACATCCCGGGCAAGCAGCGCATCCCGGACATGCGCATGGACGACATCCGCCAGACCGAGGCCGAACTGGTGGCCGTGGGCTGCCCGCAGTGCACGGCGATGCTCGAAGGTGTGGTCGAACCACGCCCCCTGATCAAAGACCTCGCCGAGTTGGTGGCTGACGTGCTGATCGAAGAGGAAACCCCGGCAACCCCAAAGCCGCAAGCGGCCAAACGTGAACCTGCGGAGGTGCATTGATGAGCGACATCATCCGCCGCGACCCACGCGCCGAGTGGATCGCCCGTAACCGCCTGCACCCGCTGCACGCGGCCATGCAGACCCAACAAACCAGCTGGATGGGGCCAAACGGCCTGATTCGCAAGAACCCGCATGCAATGGCTGCCGGCTTCATAGGGCCGGCCGGCATCAAACGCATCGATCGCAGCGGCGCCCAGCAGGGTACCGGTGTGGGTGGGCGGCGCAGCGCGGCAGCCGAGGTGCAGTTGCCGCTGCATCAGGTGCCTGCCCCGGCGTTCTACATCGCCGTGGTGCCGGACATGGTCGGCGGTCGCCTCAGCAGCCATGACCGAGATCTGCTGGGCATGGCCCACGGTTTGGCGGGCAGCGATGGTGCAGTGTTGGCGGTGGTCTTCGGTGAACACAAGGAAAGCAACTTTTCCACAGCCGGCGTTGACCGCTTGCTGGTCATCGAAGGTGAGGAATTTGACGGTTATGCACCGGAGCAACTGGTGCAGGGCCTGCGGGCTGTGGATAACCAGTTCACGCCCCGCCATTGGTTGCTGCCCGACAGCCGCACCGGTGGTGGCGAACTGGGCCGGCGCCTGGGCGCGGCCTTGGGCGAGCGCCCGGCGACGCGGGTCTGGCAAGTCAAGGACGGCCAGTGCATCGGCCGCGCCGGTGCTGGCCAGCAAGACCTGCAACGCGCTGTGCCGCGTTTGATCCTGGGCGCTGCGGAATGTGCCGAACCGGTCAGCGAAACCCGCCACGAAGCGCTGCCGGTGGAGTTGTCCACAAGCGTCGCGCGCAGCCTGTCGCGCATCGAAGACCTCGGCTCGGTGGCCGTGGACCCGGCAACCATCGCAATGGCCGAGGCCGAGTTCATCGTCTCGGGCGGCAATGGTGTGAAGGATTGGGACCTGTACCACAAGGCCACTGCGGCCCTTGGCGCCACCGAGGGCGCCTCGCGGGTGGCTGTGGACGATGGCTTCATGCCGCGTAATCGCCAGGTGGGCGCCACGGGCACTTGGGTCACGGCGCGCGTGTATGTGGCTGTGGGTATCTCTGGCGCCATCCAGCACCTGCAGGGCATCGGTGCCTGCGACAAGGTGGTGGCGATCAACATCGACCCGGGCTGCGACATGATCAAACGGGCCGACTTGTCGGTGATTGGCGACAGTTCGGCGATTCTCAAGGCATTGATCGAGGCTGTGGACAACTACCGCAGCGGCGCTCAGCGCGACGCGGCATAAGGGCATGAGCATGAGTACGAAAGTCATCAGCCTGGTCTCTATCGGTGCCCACCCAAGCTCGGGCCGCGCTCGCCGCGCAGAGCAGGATGCGCGTGCGGTCGAGTTGGGCTTGCAGCTGGCTGGGGATAACTTGCAGGTTGTGCATGCGGGTGATCCTCGTGAAGAGGCGTTGCGTGCCTACCTGGGCATGGGGCTGGAGCACCTGGACGTGCTCGAACAGCCAGTCGGCGCCGATGTGTTGGGCGTGCTGGGCGATTACCTGCGTGATGCAGGCGCACAACTGGTGCTGGCCGGCAGCCAGGCCGAAACCGGGGAAGGGTCGGGGATGCTGCCGTTTCTGCTGGCAGAAAAGCTTGGCTGGCCGCTGGTGGTGGGCTTGGCCGAAGTCGAGTCGATCGAGAGTGGCAGCGCCGTGGTACTGCAGGCACTGCCACGTGGGCAGCGGCGCAGGTTGAAGGTGCGCCTGCCGCTGTTGGCCACGGTGGATAACGCGGCGCCCAAGCCACGCCAGAGTGCGTTTGGCCCGGCGCGTCGGGGTGTGTTGGCGGCACGTCATGTGGCGGTTGTTGAAGATGAACTGCTGGTTGATGCCGAATTGCAACCCGCCCGGCCACGGCCCAAGCGGTTGAAGGTGATCAAGGCCAAGAGTGGCGCGGACCGTATGAAGGCGGCGACGGCCAAGGCCAGTGGAGGGGGCGGGAAGGTAATGAAAGATGTTTCCCCACAGGAAGGGGCTGAAGCGATTCTGAAGTTGTTGGTTGAGGAAGGGGTTTTGCGTTAGGTGGTTTCAAATTGCGCACCGCCAAGGCGGTGCATCGCGGATAAATCCGCTCCTACAGGAATGCGCCAAGCACAACATACAAGGAGCGGATTTACCGAGACGTCGGACCGCCGCGATGCGCCGCGCGGGCGGCGCGCGATCTCGCGCCAAACGAATTCCTCCCGTCGTACCCCCTTCACCTCCACTCAACTTGCTCACCAAATCTGTTCGCCAATGTGTGGATAAAGTGTTTGCGCATCGCTACAGCCCTTTGCTGGTAAGGGCTGTAAGGTTTTGATCAAAAAATATCCAGCTTTCTTTTACGCCATCCGGCGCTCGCCGTCCTCAGTTTCCCACAATCCCTGTTGGTCGCTCTGTGGATAATATGTTCGATAAATCCTGAGAGCCTTGAAATACATGGCCTACAGTGTATTGGTCAATAAATGATCAATTCCCTTGATTCGCATGTGAATCCAGCATTTTCAAGGGCCTGGGCCGCTTATCCACATCCATTTTCAAGACTGCTCACAAATTCTGTTGGCGCTTCTGTGGACAAGGTGTTGGATATACCTTGCAGCCAGCGTAATCATTGGCTTACAGAGATTTGGTCAAAAAACGACCAGTACGTGTGGCGTGGCCTCTGAAGTGTCTTTCCACTGCGCCTGTAGTTAACTCTGTGGATAAGATGTGCCAAAGCTCTGGACTGAAATGTAAAACGCCCCGGCAGATCGCTCGGCCGGGGCGTTTGTACAAACAGCTGAAGCTACTGGGCTTTGACTTCCTTCAAGTACGGCGCAGGCTCTGCGCCGAGGTTTTCCAGCACGCGCTGGCTGTACCAGTCGATGAAGTTCACCACGCCGAATTCATAGGTCTTGGAGTAAGGCCCGGGCTGGTAGGCGGTGGAGTTGATCCCGCGCTGGTTCTCTTCAGCCAGGCGACGGTCCTGGTCGTTGGTGGCGTCCCACACCTTGCGCATGCGCTCAGGGTCGTAGTCCACGCCTTCCACGGCGTCCTTGTGCACCAGCCATTTGGTGGTGACCATGGTCTCCTGAGCGCTGATTGGCCACACGGTGAAGACGATCATGTGGTCGCCCATGCAGTGGTTCCACGAGTGCGGCAGGTGCAGGATGCGCATCGAGCCCAAATCCGGGTTCTTGATGCGGCCCATCAGCTTCTGGCAGGCCTGTTTGCCGTCCATGGTCATCGACACGGTGCCCTTGAGCAGCGGCATGCGCACGATGCGGTTACGCAGGCCGTGGCTCTTGTGCAGGTACGGGATTTTCTCGGCTTCCCAGGCGGCGGCGGAGGCGGCCACATGGTCCTTGAATTCCTGGCTGGCGCGTGGGTCGTTGGTGTCATCCCATTCCAGCAGGGTTTGCAGCAATTCCGGGTGTGAGCCGCTGCAGTGGTAGCACTCGCGGTTGTTTTCCAGCACCAGTTTCCAGTTGGCCTTTTCCATCAAGGTGGTTTGCACCGCCACCTTGGTGTTTTCCATGTCGTACGGTTCCATGTAGTGGTCCAGGGTGGCCAGGAACTCGTCGATGGCAGGCGGGTTTTCCGACAGGCTGATGAAGATGTAGCCGCCGGCAACCTTCACGTTCACGGGTTTGAGGCCGTATTCCTTCATGTCGAAGTCGGCACCCATTTCGGTGCCCGCAAACAGCAGCCGACCGTCCAGCTCATACGTCCACTGGTGGTAATGGCACACCAGCTTGGCCACCTTGCCTTTTTCACTTACGCACAGGCGCGAACCACGGTGGCGGCAGACGTTGTGGAAGGCATGCACCTTGCCCTCGGCACCGCGCACCACGATGATCGGGTTTTTGCCGATTTGCAGGGTGATGTAGTTACCCTTTGCCGGGATCTCGCAGGTCATGCCTGCAATCAGCCACTCCTTGTGGAAGATCTCCTGCATGTCGATCTGGAACAGACGCTCGTCGGTGTAGAACGGCTGGGGCAGCGAGTAGGTGCGCTCGCGGGTTTGCAGCATCTCGGCGGTGGCCTTGCGTGCAGGTTCAAGTGGATCGCCCAGGCTCAGGGTTGCGGTGACGTCCATCGTGTATTCCTCGGGGCCGTGTTCGGCCGGCAAAAGGTGGCTAATCGTTCTTTTGGGTGCCGCAAGGCTGCTCATCACAAACAGCGTGTTCTTTTGCCGTGGAGTGTGCGTCCGAAGGCACTGTGAACCGTATCCATGGGCGACATGGCCTATTTCAATTCCGACGCGCCAGCCCTTGTAGCGCGGGGCTGGTCGCTATAAGCACGCCGATGTCGCTGGCAGAAATGTGCGACGCCTTCGGCTTGCGCATTATCCCAGCCATAAAAAGGCCAATTGTCGGCCGCTGGAGATGAACATGTCCGATACCTTCCTCAATCCGGTCAGCACCCAGACCTGGGCCAACGGTCGCCACATCGTGCGCTGCGTCAAGGTCATTCAGGAGACCTGGGACGTGCGCACCTTCTGCTTCATGGCAGACCAGCCGATCATGTTCTTCTTCAAACCAGGGCAGTTCGTCACCCTGGAGTTGGAGATCGAAGGCAAGCCGGTGATGCGCTCCTACACCATTTCCAGCTCGCCGTCGGTGCCATACAGCTTCTCGATCACGGTTAAACGCGTGCCGGGCGGGCTGGTGTCCAACTTCCTGCATGACACCATGCACGAAGGCGCCGAATTGCCTGTGCATGGTCCGGTGGGACTGTTCAATGCCATCGACTTCCCGGCAGGTAAAACGCTGTACCTGTCGGGTGGGGTAGGCATTACCCCGGTGATGTCGATGGCTCGCTGGTTCTACGACACCAACGCCAACGTCGACATGGTGTTCGTGCACAGCGCCCGCTCACCGAAGGACATCATCTACCACCGCGAACTGGAGCAGATGGCGTCGCGTATTCCCAACTTCAGCCTGCACATCATTTGCGAGAAGCACGGGTTGGGTGAGCCTTGGGCGGGTTACCGCGGTTACCTGAACCAGCGCTTGATGGAGCTGATTGCGCCGGACTACATGGAGCGCACGATCTTCTGCTGCGGCCCTACGCCTTACATGACGGCGGTGAAGCGCATGCTCGAAGCAGTGGGCTTCGACATGAACAACTACCACGAGGAATCGTTTGGCGCGACGCCACCAGAGGCCAAAGCCGATGCGGTGGAGCACGCCGAGCAGGCGGCCGATGCGCCGGAGGTGGATGCTTCCGACCTGAACCTGGTGGAGTTCATCGGCAGCGAGAAGAGCATTCGTATCGCCCCGGGTGAAACCGTGCATGCGGCGGCGGCGAAGGTCGGGTTGATGATTCCGAAAGCCTGCGGCATGGGCATTTGCGGCACCTGCAAGGTGCTCAAGCTGGGCGGCGAGGTAGAGATGGAGCACAACGGCGGGATTACCGAGGAGGACGAGGCCGAGGGTTATATCCTGTCGTGCTGCAGTGTGCCCAAGGGGGATGTTCGGATCGATTACTGATCCTGGATTGTTGGGGCTGCTTTGCAGCCCATCGCGGCTGAAGCCGCTCCTACAGGGGGTACGCGTTCCCTTGTAGGAGCGGCCTTTAGCCGCGATGGGCCGCAAAGCGGCCCCTTTCTAATATCAAGTACGGAAACGAGCCACCAAACCGTTCAAATCAACGGCCAGGCGCGACAGCTCGGCACTCGCCGCACTGGTCTGATGCGCACCTGTCGCACTCTGCACCGACAGGTCATTGATGTTCACCAGGTTGCGGTCCACTTCCCGCGCCACCTGGGCCTGTTCTTCCGCCGCACTGGCAATCACCAGGTTACGTTCATTGATCTGCGCCACGGCTCCGGCAATGCTGTCCAGTGCCATGCCCGCGCCCTTGGCGATGTTCAGCGTCGATTCGGCGCGCTCGGTGCTGGTGCGCATCGACGCCACGGCTTCTTCGGTGCCGCCCTGGATGCTGCCGATCATCCGCTCGATTTCACTGGTCGACTGCTGCGTGCGATGGGCCAGTGCACGCACTTCGTCTGCCACCACTGCAAACCCACGGCCGGCCTCACCTGCGCGGGCGGCTTCGATGGCGGCATTCAGCGCCAACAGGTTGGTCTGGTCGGCAAGGCCGCGAATCACGTCCAGTACCTTGCCAATGTCTCGCGACTGCTCGGCCAGGTGAGTGATCAGCTTGGCGGTCGCCTGCACGTCACCGCTCATACGCTCGATGGCGCCCACGGTCTCCATTACCAGGTCACGGCCATCTCCAGCTGACCGGCTGGCTTCACTGGAGGCTTCGGAGGTGCTTACTGCGTTGCGCGCCACTTCCTCGACAGCGCTGGTCATTTCGGTGACGGCGGTGGCCGCCTGCTCGATTTCGTTGTTCTGCTGTTGCAGGCCACGAGCACTGACGTCGGTGACGCAGTTGAGCTCTTCCGCTGCAGAGGCAAGCTGGGTAGCGGAGCCGGCGATCAGTTGCAGGGTGTCGCGCAGTTTGTCTTGCATGCGCGCCATGGCGCGTAGCAAGCGGGCGGCTTCGTCGGTACCTTCGGCGTGGATCGCATGCGTCAAGTCGCCATCAGCCACCTGCTCGGCGGCCTTGAGGGCTTCGTCGATCGGTTTGACGATGCTGCGGGTCAGCAGGAAGGCGCACAGGAAAGTCAGCACGGTGGCTGCGATCAGCAGGCCGATCACCAGGGCAAAGGCCGCGGCATATTGGCTGGCGGCAGTTTCGTTGGTTTCGCGGGTCTGGTCGGTGTTGATCTGCACCAAGGTGTCCATGACCTTGTTGATCTGTTCGGAGTTGGCCAGCAAATCGCGGTTCAGCAAATCGCGCAGTTCGTCGGTGCGCCCAGCCTGGCTCATGCTGCGCATGCGCGCTTCGAGTTGGCGATACTCGTTGAGCAGCTGGGTGTACTGGTCGAATGCTGCCTGTTCATCACGTGCACCGATCAAAGGCACGTAAGCCTGGCGGGCGCGGTCGATCTGGGCGTTGCGCTGGTCCAGCAGATTCAGCGTGTCGCGCAGGGTTTCCGGTTCGCGGTTCAGCAACAGGCGGTAAGACAGGGTGCGCAGGCGCAGGTTGAGCATGCCGAGTTCGTCGAGGGTCTTGATGCTGGGCACGCTGACGTTCTCGATGGCGACGCCGGCCTGGCGGATGTTGCCCATCTGAATGAGCGAGAAGACGCCGAGGCCAAGCATCAGCAGGCCGATCATGGCAAACCCGAGCAAGGCACGCGGGGCGATGTTCATGTTGCGTAGGGACATGGGAAGAAGATTCCGGGCTAGGGCAGGGGCGCGGTCCGTGCGACAGAATGTGACCTATCCCGGTATCGGTCGTGACTGATCAGTCTTGAGTGCGACAGGCAAAAAATGTGAGCCAGCTAACTAATTACCTGACCGGCGGTTGACCCAAGTCGGAACAAGGGCCGGGATACTCTGTCAATCTGCCAGGCATATTCCTTGTAAATCCGATATTTAATGGCGAGGGCTGACACTTTTCTTTATCGTGTGCGCCCTTTGCAACAACCCGAGATAGCCCCCATGCTGGAAGCCTCCCTGAATCAACTCGAGCAACTGGTCAGCGACCTGATGCAGAAAAACGCTCAACTCACCGAGCAGAACTCCGCCCTTGGCCAGGAACTGGCCCAGGCCAAGGAAGAAAACGAAACCCTGCAACTGTCGCTGATGGAGCAGGAAGAAAAGCACGGCGCTACCGCCGCGCGTATTCAGGCGCTGGTTGAGCGCGCCAGTGCTGGCGTCGTCGGCGCATGAGACTGCAAGCGCAGCCGATCAATGTCGTGTCGATCCTCGGCAGCGACTATTCGATCAAGGCGCCCGAAGGCCAGGAGGAAACCCTGGCGCAGGCCGTGCGGATGCTCAACAACGCGCTGAACGAGACCAAGCGTTCGTACCCGACTTTGATTGGTGACAAGCTGTTGGTGTTGGCTGCCTTGAATCTGTGCTCGAAGCAGGTCGAACTGCAGAAGGAACACCAGCAGACGCTTGAACGTACACAGGCGCAGATTGATGCTACGGTGGACGCGATTGTTCGGACCATTGCCGAGCAGTAAGAAATGCACTCCCCTTGTAGGAGCGGCTTCAGCCGCGTTCACCGGCGTAGCCGGTGCCCACCGCGTCGCCTGCTTCGCGGATAAATCCGCTCCTACAGGGACCGTGATCTTGTTCTAGATCACTGGAATAATCGGATACTCATGTGTATACACTTCTCGCAAAACAATAATTGCGGGGAGCAAGGGGCATGCGTATCTGGCGTAAGAGCATCCAGTGGCAATTGATCGCGAGCATGGGCGCGGCCCTGCTGGCGAGCATTCTGGTTGTAGTGGTGATCTTCACGGTGGCGCTCAACCGCCTGACTGAAAGGTATCTGGTGGATACCGCCTTGCCCGCCAGTATCGAAGCCATCCGCAACGATATCGAACGCATGCTCGGCCAGCCGTTGGTGGCGGCTGCGGACATCGCCGGCAATACGCTGCTGCGCGACTGGCTGGCAGCTGGCGAAGACCCCGCCGAAGCTCCCCGATTCGTTGAATACCTTGAGGCCGCCAGGCAGCGTAATAAAGCGTTCACCACCATGTTCGCCGCTACCGAAACTGGCCACTACTACAACGAGAAAGGCCTGGACCGCACCCTTAGCCGCGCCAACCCCAAGGACAGCTGGTTCTACGGTTACATCGACAGCGGTGCCGAGCGCCTGATCAACATCGACATTGACGGTTCTACCGGCGAATTGGCGCTGTTCATCGACTATCGCGTTGAAAAAGACGGCAAGCTGGTCGGTGTTGCAGGCATGGGCTTGCGTATGAGCGAGCTGTCACGGCTGATCCATGACTTCAGCTTCGGTGAGCGCGGCAAGGTGTACCTGGTGCGCAACGATGGCCTGATCCAGGTGCACCCCGACAATCAGTACAGCGGCAAGCGTCGGCTCGCCGAACAGCTGGGTGCCGATGCATCCCAAGCGCTTCTTTCGGGCGATTCCGCCCAACGCAGCAGCCGTTTCAGCCGTGATGGCGAAGACTACCTGGCTCTAGCGTTGCCCCTGCGCGACATGAACTGGACGCTGGTCGCAGAGGTGCCCGAGGCGCAGATCTATGCGCAAATGCGCCAGTCGATCTGGCTAACCACGCTGATCGGCGGCGGTGTGGCGCTGATTTCCCTGTTACTGGTGGTGTTGCTTGCTCGCGGGCTGGTACGGCCGATCCGCCAGGTGACGACCGCACTGATGCAGATCGGCAGCGGTGGTGGTGACCTCAGCAAGCGCCTTGACGATTCGCGCCAGGACGAACTAGGCGACTTGGCCCGTGGCTTCAATGGCTTCCTCGACAGCCAGCGCGGGCTGATTGGCGAAGTCTTGCGCACCACCGAGCGCCTGCACCTGGCAGTCGCGCAGGTAACCCATGTGGTGGATAACACTGCCGAGCGCTCGGGGCGGCAACAGGAAATGACCGAAATGGTTGCTACTGCCGTGCATGAGATGGGCCTGACGGTGCAGGACATTGCGCGCAATGCCGGGGATGCGGCGCAGGCCTCGCAGTCGGCGCGGGATGAAGCCTTGCAGGCGCGTGAAGTGGTGCGGCGGTCGATTCAGGGTATCGAAGGCATGTCGGGAGATATTGGCAAGGCGGCTGATGCCGTCAGCCAATTGGCCGACGAAGTTGCCTCAATTGATGAGGTTTTGGCGGTGATCCGCAGTATTTCCGAACAGACCAACCTGTTGGCACTGAATGCCGCCATCGAAGCAGCGCGGGCAGGGGACATGGGCCGTGGGTTTGCCGTGGTGGCTGATGAAGTGCGCACTTTGGCGCGGCGCACGCAGCTGTCCACCGATGAGGTGCAGCAGATGATCCAGCGGCTCAAGCAGGGCGCGGGTTCGGCGGTGAGTTCGATGCAGGCGGGGCAGCAGGCCACAGGCAGTGGCGTGGAGTCGAGCCAGCGTACCGGGGCTTCACTGGGCGCAATTACCGATCAGGTTGAGCACATCAGCGACATGAACCACCAAGTGGCCACGGCGACTGAAGAGCAATCTGCGGTGACCGAAGAAATTAACCGGACAGTGCAGGGGATTTCCGATTTGGCGCGGGAAACGGTGGCGGAGGTGCAGGGGTGCCGTGAGGAATGCCGGGCGTTGCGTGGGTTGGCTGATGATCTGGCGCGGCAGATGGGTGGGTTTAGGCTTTAAATTGCCGGGGCCGCTGCGCGGCCCTTTCGCGACACAAGGCCGCTCCTACAGTGACAGCGCATTCCCTTGTAGGAGCGGCCTCGCCGGGGCGCCGGACCGGTCGGAAAGGAGGGCAAAGCCCTCCCAGCAATCTGTCAGGCGCCAATAATGCTACGGATATCCGCTGCCAGCTCCCGCACCCGTTCCTCTTCGGTATCCCACGAGCACATGAACCGCGCGCCGCCGCTACCAATGAAGGTATAGAAGCGCCAGCCCTTATTGCGCAGCGCTTCAATGGCATGCTCCGGCATCTGCAGGAACACCCCGTTGGCCTCCACCGGGAACATCAGCTCCACCCCTGGCAAATCCTTCACCAGCGAAGCCAGCAACTGCGCGCATCGGTTGGCATGTGACCCATACTTCAACCAAGCATCATCTTCCAGCAAGCCAACCCAAGGCGCCGACAGGAAGCGCATCTTCGACGCCAGTTGCCCTGCCTGCTTGCAGCGGTAGTCAAAGTCTTCTGCCAAGTCACGGTTGAAGAACAAAATCGCCTCACCCACCGCCATGCCGTTCTTGGTGCCGCCAAAGCACAGCACGTCGACCCCGGCCTTCCAGGTCAGTTCGGCTGGCGAGCAGCCGAGGAACGCGCAGGCGTTGGAAAAGCGCGCGCCGTCCATGTGCAGGTTCAAGCCCAGTTCCTTACAGGTGGCGCTGATCGCCCTGAGCTCGTCAGGGCGGTAGACGGTGCCTACCTCGGTAGCCTGGGTAATGGTCACCACGCGGGGTTTGGGGTAGTGGATATCCTGGCGCTTGAGCGCCACTTCACGGATCGACTCGGGCGTCAGCTTGCCGTTGATGCTGGCTGCAGTCAGCAGTTTGGAGCCGTTGGAGAAGAATTCCGGCGCGCCACACTCGTCGGTCTCGACGTGGGCCGTCTCGGAGCAGATCACGCTGTGGTAGCTCTGGCACAACGAGGCCAGGGCCAGGGAGTTGGCAGCGGTGCCGTTGAAGGCGAAGAAGACCTCGCAGTCGGTTTCGAACAGTTTGCGGAAGTACTCCGAGGCACGCTCGGTCCATTGGTCATCGCCGTAGGCGCGGTCGTGGCCGTGGTTGGCCATCTCCATTGCCGCCCACGCTTCGGGGCAGATGCCGGAGTAGTTGTCGCTGGCGAATTGTTGGCTCTTATCTGTCATGACACTGTCCTGTGAACGACGCAGAACAGCACTCTAAACCATCGCTTTAACGGTTGCCTATACAAGGATGTATCAGCTGGATTCGCGGCTGTCTGTACGGGCCCTTCGCGGATAAATCCGCTCCTACAGTGGTACGTATTGCTTGTAGGAGCGGATTCATCCGCGATAAGGCCGGCGCGAGCAACACAAAAGCCAATGTCGTAAACGCGCCATTGCAAGGCGTGCGCAGGCATCTGACCCGCCCCGGCCAGTCATACCATCGCCACAAAGGGCCACAGTGCCTTACAGACAAGAATCGATCGCTGCCGGGAGAAACACGATGTTCAGCAAGCAAGACCAGATCCAGGGTTATGACGACGCACTGCTGGCGGCGATGAATGCCGAAGAACAGCGCCAGGAAGATCACATCGAGCTGATCGCCTCGGAGAACTACACCAGCAAGCGCGTGATGCAGGCCCAAGGCAGCGGCCTCACCAACAAGTACGCCGAAGGCTACCCGGGCAAGCGCTATTACGGCGGCTGCGAGCACGTAGACAAGGTTGAAGCACTGGCCATCGAGCGCGCCAAGCAGCTGTTCGGCGCCGACTACGCCAACGTTCAGCCGCACTCCGGCTCGTCGGCCAACGGCGCGGTCTACCTGGCCCTGCTGCAAGCCGGTGACACCATCCTGGGCATGAGCCTGGCCCACGGCGGCCACCTGACCCACGGTGCCAAAGTGTCTTCCTCGGGCAAGCTGTACAATGCAGTTCAGTACGGCATCAACACCGACACTGGCCTGATCGACTACGACGAAGTCGAGCGCCTGGCCGTCGAGCACAAGCCTAAGATGATCGTCGCCGGTTTCTCGGCCTACTCCAAGACCCTCGATTTCCCACGTTTCCGTCAGATCGCCGATAAAGTCGGTGCGCTGCTGTTCGTCGACATGGCCCACGTCGCCGGCCTGGTGGCCGCTGGCCTGTACCCGAACCCGATCCCGTTCGCCGATGTGGTGACCACCACCACCCACAAGACCCTGCGCGGCCCGCGTGGCGGCCTGATCCTGGCCAAGTCGAACGAAGAGATCGAGAAGAAGCTGAACGCCGCCGTATTCCCGGGCGCCCAGGGTGGCCCGCTGATGCACGTCATCGCCGCCAAGGCCGTGTGCTTCAAGGAAGCCCTGGAACCAGGCTTCAAGGCCTACCAGAAGCAGGTCATCGAAAACGCCCAGGCCATGGCTGAAGTATTTGTCGACCGTGGCTACGACGTGGTTTCCGGTGGTACCGACAACCACCTGTTCCTGGTCAGCCTGATCCGCCAGGGCCTTACCGGTAAAGACGCCGACGCCGCTCTGGGCCGCGCGCACATTACCGTCAACAAGAACGCCGTACCGAACGACCCGCAGTCGCCGTTCGTCACCTCCGGCCTGCGCATCGGTACCCCGGCCGTCACCACCCGTGGCTTCAAAGTGGCCCAGTGCGTAGCCCTGGCCGGCTGGATCTGCGACATCCTCGACAACCTGGGTGACGCCGACGTGGAAGCCGATGTGGCGAAAAACGTCGCCGCCCTGTGCGCCGACTTCCCTGTTTACCGCTGAGTGGAGTAAACGACCATGCAACGCTACTCGGGCTTCGGCCTTTTCAAACACTCCCTCAGCCACCACGAAAACTGGCAGCGCATGTGGCGCACGCCGACCCCTAAAAAGGTCTATGACGTGGTCATCGTCGGCGGTGGCGGCCACGGCCTGGCCACGGCCTACTACCTGGCCAAGGAACACGGCATCACCAACGTCGCGGTGATCGAGAAGGGTTACCTGGGGGGCGGCAACACCGCCCGTAACACCACCATCGTGCGTTCCAACTACCTGTGGGACGAGTCGGCGCATTTGTACGAGCACGCCATGAAGTTGTGGGAGGGCCTGTCCCAGGACCTCAACTACAACGTGATGTTCTCCCAGCGTGGCGTCTACAACCTGTGCCACACCTTGCAGGACATGCGTGATTCCGAGCGCCGGGTCAGCGCCAACCGCCTCAATGGCGTCGATGGCGAGCTGCTGAACACCGCCCAGGTTGCGGCTGAAATCCCGTACCTGGACTGCTCGAAGAACACCCGTTACCCGATCCTCGGCGCCACCGTTCAGCGCCGTGGCGGCGTGGCTCGTCACGACGCCGTGGCCTGGGGCTTTGCCCGTGCTGCCGACGCCTTGGGCGTGGACCTGATCCAGCAGACCGAGGTGATCGGCTTCCGTAAGGAAAACGGCGCGGTCATTGGTGTAGAAACCAACAAAGGCTTCATCGGCGCCAAGCGCGTCGGCGTGGTCACCGCCGGTAATTCCGGGCACATGGCCAAGCTGGCCGGCTTCCGTCTGCCGCTGGAATCGCACCCGCTGCAGGCTCTCGTTTCTGAGCCAATCAAGCCAATCATCGACAGCGTGATCATGTCCAACGCCGTGCACGGCTACATCAGCCAGTCCGACAAGGGCGACCTGGTGATCGGTGCCGGTATCGACGGCTGGGTCGGTTACGGCCAGCGCGGTTCGTACCCGGTGATCGAGCACACCTTGCAGGCGATCGTGGAAATGTTCCCGAACCTGTCGCGCGTGCGCATGAACCGCCAGTGGGGCGGCATCGTCGACACCACCCCGGACGCTTGCCCGATCATCTCCAAGACCCCGGTCAAGAACATGTTCTTCAACTGCGGCTGGGGCACCGGTGGCTTCAAGGCCACCCCGGGTTCGGGCAACGTCTTCGCGGCGAGCCTGGCCAAGGGCGAGATGCACCCGCTGGCTGCGCCTTTCTCCATCGACCGTTTCTACAACGGCGCTTTGATCGACGAACACGGCGCTGCTGCCGTCGCCCACTAACCGGAGACAACCGTCATGTTGCAAATTTTCTGTCCCCACTGCGGCGAGCTGCGCTCCGAAGAAGAGTTCCACGCCTCAGGCCAGGCGCACATCGCCCGCCCGCTGGACCCTAATGCCTGCTCCGACGAGGAGTGGGGCACGTACATGTTCTTCCGCGACAACCCGCGTGGCATCCACCACGAGCTGTGGGACCACGTTGCCGGCTGCCGCCAGTACTTCAACGTCACCCGTGACACCGTGACCTACGAGATTCTGGAAACCTACAAGATTGGCGAGAAGCCACAGGTGACCGCCCAAGGCAAGGCCAGCAGCGCACCGTCGACCGTCAAAGGCCAAGGGGAAAAAGTATGAGCCAGACCTATCGCCTCGCCAGCGGCGGCCGTATCGACCGCAGCAAGGTCCTGAATTTCACCTTCAACGGCAAGACCTACCAGGGTTATGCCGGTGACACCCTGGCCGCCGCACTGCTGGCCAACGGCGTCGACATCGTGGGCCGCAGCTTCAAGTACTCGCGTCCGCGCGGCATCATCGCAGCCGGTACCGAAGAGCCGAACGCCATCCTGCAGATCGGCTCCAGCGAAGCCACCCAGATCCCTAACGTGCGTGCCACCCAGCAGGCGCTGTATGCAGGCCTGGTTGCCACCAGCACCAACGGCTGGCCGAACGTCAACAACGACGTGATGGGCATCCTTGGCAAGGTGGGTGGCAGCATGATGCCGCCTGGCTTCTACTACAAAACTTTCATGTACCCGAAATCGTTCTGGATGACTTACGAGAAGTACATCCGCAAGGCTGCCGGCCTGGGCCGCGCGCCGCTGCAGAACGACCCGGACAGCTACGACTACATGAACCAGCACTGCGACGTGCTGATCGTTGGTGCCGGCCCTGCTGGCCTGGCCGCCGCGCTGGCCGCTGCCCGCAGCGGTGCCCGCGTGATCCTGGCCGACGAACAGGAAGAGTTCGGTGGCAGCCTGCTCGACAGCCGTGAAACCCTTGACGGCAAGCCTGCCGCTGATTGGGTGAACGGGGTTATCAAAGAGCTGGAAGGCCTGCCGGAAGTGACCCTGTTGCCACGCGCCACGGTCAACGGTTACCACGACCACAACTTCCTGACCATTCACGAGCGCCTGACCGACCACCTGGGCGACCGTGCCCCGATCGGCCAGGTGCGCCACCGCGTTCACCGCGTTCGCGCCAAGCGCGTGGTACTGGCTGCCGGTGCCCACGAGCGCCCGCTGGTGTACGGCAACAACGACGTGCCGGGCAACATGCTGGCCGGTGCCGTTTCCACCTACGTGCGCCGCTATGGCGTGGCACCGGGCCGCAAGTTGGTGCTGTCGACCAACAACGATCACGCCTACCGCGCCGCGCTCGACTGGCACGACGCTGGCCTGCAAGTGGTTGCCATCGCCGACGCCCGCCACAACCCGCGTGGTTCGCTGGTAGAGGAAGCCCGTGCCAAAGGCATCCGCATTCTCACCTCCAGCGCCGTGGTCGAAGCCAAGGGCAGCAAGCACGTCACCGGTGCCCGCGTGGCCGCCATCGATGTGCAGGCGCACAAAGTCACCAGCCCTGGCGAAACCCTCGAGTGCGACCTGATTGCCACTTCGGGTGGCTACAGCCCGATCGTGCACTTGGCTTCGCACCTGGGCGGTCGCCCGGTGTGGCGCGAGGACATCCTTGGCTTCGTGCCGGGTGATGCGCCGCAGAAGCGCGAGTGTGTAGGCGGCATCAATGGCGTTTACGCGCTGGGCGATGTTATTGCCGACGGGTTTGAAGGCGGCGTGCGCGCAGCCACCGAGGCCGGCTTCAAAGCCACCACCGGCACCCTGCCGAAAACCGTTGCGCGCAAGGAAGAGGCCACCGTGGCGCTGTTCCAGGTGCCGCACGACAAGGGCACCAAAGGGCCGAAGCAGTTCGTCGATCAGCAAAACGACGTGACCGCCGCCGGTATCGAACTGGCCACCCGTGAGGGCTTTGAGTCGGTCGAGCACGTAAAACGTTACACTGCGCTGGGCTTCGGCACCGACCAGGGCAAACTGGGCAACATCAACGGCCTGGCGATTGCCGCACGTTCGATCGGCATCACCATCCCGGAAATGGGCACCACCATGTTCCGCCCGAACTACACCCCGGTGACCTTCGGCGCGGTAGCCGGCCGTCACTGTGGTCACCTGTTCGAGCCGGTGCGCTTCACCGCCCTGCATGCCTGGCACGTGAAGAACGGTGCCGAGTTCGAAGACGTCGGCCAGTGGAAGCGCCCGTGGTACTTCCCTAAAGCCGGTGAAGACATCCACACCGCCGTGGCCCGCGAATGCAAGGCCGTGCGTGACAGCGTGGGCCTGCTGGACGCCTCGACCCTGGGCAAGATCGACATCCAGGGCCCGGATGCCCGCGAGTTCCTCAACCGCGTGTATTCCAACGCCTGGACCAAGCTGGACGTGGGCAAGGCCCGCTACGGCCTGATGTGCAAGGAAGACGGCATGGTCTTTGACGACGGTGTTACCGCCTGCGTCGGCGACAACCACTTCTACATGACCACCACCACCGGCGGCGCCGCCCGCGTACTGCAGTGGCTGGAGCTGTACCACCAGACCGAATGGCCGGAGATGAAGGTGTACTTCACCTCGGTCACCGACCACTGGGCCACCCTGACCCTGTCTGGCCCCAACAGCCGCAAGCTGCTCAGCGAGCTGACCGACGACATCGACCTGGACAAGGACGCCTTCCCGTTCATGACCTGGAAGGAAGGCACCGTTGGTGGCGTACCGGCCCGTGTGTTCCGTATCTCGTTCACCGGTGAGCTGTCATACGAAGTGAACGTGCAGGCCAACTACGCCATGGGCGTGCTGGAAAAGGTCATCGAGGCAGGCAAGAAGTACAACCTGACCCCGTACGGCACCGAAACCATGCACGTACTGCGTGCCGAGAAGGGCTTCATCATCGTAGGCCAGGACACTGACGGCTCGATGACCCCGGACGACCTGAACATGAGCTGGTGCGTAGGCCGCAACAAGCCGTTCTCGTGGATCGGCCTGCGTGGCATGAACCGCGAAGACTGCGTGCGCGAAAACCGCAAGCAGCTGGTTGGCCTCAAGCCTGTCGACCCGACCAAGTGGCTGCCTGAAGGCGCCCAGTTGGTGTTTGACCCGAAACAGCCGATCCCGATGGACATGGTCGGCCACGTCACCTCCAGCTACGCGGCCAACTCCCTGGGCTATTCGTTCGCCATGGGTGTGGTCAAGGGCGGCCTCAAGCGCATGGGCGAGCGTGTTTACTCGCCGCAGGCGGATGGCAGCGTGATCGAAGCGGAGATCGTGTCCTCGGTGTTCTTCGATCCGAAGGGTGAGCGGCAGAACGTCTAAGGCCCCGGCTGGCAGTGGCAGCCCTTGGCTGCTGCTGCCCTGGCGAACAAGAATTCAAGGCAGGTAAGAAATGAGCGCTATCAACGTCTTCCAGCAAAACCCCGGCACTGACGCCAAGGCCCAGTCGCCACTGCACCACGCCGACCTGGCCAGCCTGGTTGGCAAAGGCCGCAAGAACGCAGGCGTGATCCTGCGCGAGAAGAAATTCCTGGGGCACCTGACCATTCGTGGTGACGGTCACGATCCGCAGTTCGCTGCAGGCGTGCACAAGGCCCTGGGCCTGGAGCTGCCAGTGGCACTGACCGTGGTCGCAAATGGTGAAATGTCGCTGCAGTGGATGGGCCCCGATGAGTGGCTGCTGATCGTCCCGGGTGGCCAGGAATTCGAGACCGAGCAAAAGCTGCGTGCGGCCCTTGAAGGCAAGCACATTCAGGTGGTCAACGTCAGCGGCGGGCAGAGCCTGCTGGAGCTGCGTGGCCCGAACGTGCGCGAAGTGCTGATGAAGTCCACCAGCTATGACGTGCACCCGAACAACTTCCCGGTCGGCAAGGCGGTCGGCACTGTGTTTGCCAAGTCGCAACTGGTGATCCGCCGCACCGCTGAAGACACCTGGGAGCTGGTGATTCGCCGCAGCTTCTCCGACTACTGGTGGCTGTGGCTGCAGGACGCGTCGGCCGAATATGGCCTGAGCATCGAAGCCTAAGGAGAACAGAGCATGAGTCGGGCACCGGATACCTGGATTCTCACCGCCGACTGCCCGAGCATGCTCGGCACCGTTGATGTGGTGACGCGTTACCTCTTCGAGCAGCGTTGCTACGTTACGGAGCACCACTCATTTGACGACCGGCAGTCGGGGCGCTTCTTCATACGTGTGGAGTTCCGCCAGCCGGACGATTTTGACGAGGCGGGCTTCCGGGCCGGCCTCGCCGAGCGCAGCGAAGCGTTCGGCATGGCGTTCGAGCTGACAGCACCCAATCACCGCCCCAAGGTGGTGATCATGGTGTCCAAGGCCGACCACTGCCTGAACGACCTGCTGTATCGCCAGCGCATTGGCCAGCTGGGCATGGACGTGGTTGCGGTGGTGTCCAACCACCCTGACCTGGAACCACTGGCGCATTGGCACAAGATTCCCTACTACCACTTCGCCCTGGACCCGAACGACAAGCCTGCGCAAGAGCGCAAGGTGCTGCAGGTGATCGAGGAAACCGGGGCTGAGCTGGTAATCCTTGCTCGCTATATGCAGGTGCTGTCGCCCGAGCTGTGCCGCCGCCTGGATGGCTGGGCGATCAACATCCACCACTCGTTGCTGCCGGGGTTCAAAGGTGCCAAGCCTTACCACCAGGCTTACAACAAGGGCGTGAAGATGGTGGGTGCCACTGCGCATTACATCAACAACGACCTGGATGAAGGGCCGATCATTGCCCAAGGCGTCGAGGTGGTGGACCACAGCCATTACCCGGAAGACCTGATTGCCAAGGGGCGGGATATCGAATGCCTGACATTGGCGCGGGCGGTGGGTTATCACATTGAGCGGCGAGTGTTCCTTAACGCCAATCGGACTGTAGTCTTGTAACACCTGTGCTGGCCCCATCGCGGATAAATCCGCTCCTACACGGGCTGTAGGAGCGGATTTATCCGCGATGGGGCCAACGCATTTATACCTGCCGTTAAAAGGCATCCCCCTGTCGCATCCAGTCACTGCCCCCACGCCCATCCGGCCCACAATTCCTGCATTCCAGAAACACATGCCGCCCATGGATGGCGGCGCTTCAACCAACGCTGCATAAATACAAATCAAGCGAGGTAAGAGCATGTCTGGCAATCGTGGAGTGGTGTATCTCGGCGCCGGCAAGGTCGAGGTGCAGAAGATCGACTACCCGAAAATGCAAGATCCACGCGGCAAGAAGATCGAGCACGGCGTGATCCTCAAGGTAGTTTCCACCAACATCTGCGGCTCCGACCAGCACATGGTCCGCGGCCGCACCACTGCCCAGGTCGGCCTGGTTCTGGGCCACGAAATCACCGGTGAGATTGTCGAGAAGGGCAGCGACGTCGAGCGCATGCAGATCGGCGATTTGGTTTCGGTACCGTTCAACGTCGCCTGCGGCCGCTGCCGCTCCTGCAAAGAGATGCACACCGGTGTGTGCCTGACCGTCAACCCGGCCCGTGCCGGTGGTGCCTACGGCTATGTCGACATGGGTGACTGGACCGGCGGCCAGGCTGAGTATGTGCTGGTGCCATATGCCGATTTCAACCTGCTGAAACTGCCCGAGCGCGACAAGGCCATGGAGAAGATCCGTGACCTGACCTGCCTGTCCGACATTCTGCCCACCGGCTACCACGGTGCCGTGACCGCGGGTGTAGGCCCAGGCAGCACCGTCTACGTTGCTGGCGCAGGCCCGGTTGGCCTGGCTGCCGCCGCTTCGGCTCGCCTGCTGGGCGCGGCCTGCGTCATTGTCGGTGACCTTAACCCGGCCCGTCTGGCCCACGCCAAGTCCCAAGGCTTCGAAGTGGTCGACCTGTCCAAGGACACCCCACTGCACGAGCAGATCGTCGACATCCTTGGTGAGCCAGAAGTGGACTGCGCTGTCGACGCCGTTGGTTTCGAGGCCCGTGGGCATGGCCATGAGGGTGCCAAGCATGAGGCGCCGGCCACCGTGCTGAACTCGCTGATGCAAGTAACCCGCGTGGCCGGCAGCATCGGTATCCCGGGGCTGTACGTCACCGAAGACCCGGGTGCTGTTGATGCCGCGGCCAAGATCGGTGCATTGAGCATCCGCTTCGGCCTGGGCTGGGCCAAGTCGCACAGCTTCCACACCGGGCAAACCCCGACCATGAAGTACAACCGCCAGTTGATGCAGGCGATCATGTGGGACCGCATCAACATCGCCGAAGTGGTGGGCGTGCAGGTGATCAACCTCGACCAGGCGCCTGAAGGCTATGGCGAGTTCGATGCCGGCGTGCCGAAGAAATTCGTCATTGACCCGCACAAGATGTGGGGCGCGGCTTAACCTTCGCCAGCAACGCCCCCGAACGGGGGCGTTGTACTGCAAGTTGGCCGATGACAGGCCGGAACATTTTTACGGCCCTCCAGTCCAAAGCCTCGTTTCCCCGGCCATTCCGGCCGACGAGGTCCCTCCTGATGAAAGCATTCACCCTGGCAACCCTGATGACCCTGGCCGCGAGCCCGGTGTTCGCCTTTAACCTCAGCGATGCGGCCAATGCCGTATCGGCCATGCAAACCCAGAAGCAGCAGGGCCAGGTGCAGGCGCCCGAGGGGCAGGCCAACCTGCTCAACACCCTTGGCAGTGAGCTGAACATTACTCCTGAACAGGCTGTTGGCGGGGCAGGGGCGATGCTGGGGCTGGCGCGTAACAACCTGAGCAGCGACGACTACGGGCAGTTGACCAAGGCTGTACCGGGGCTTGATCTGCTTTCTGGTGCCAATGCGTTGGGCAGCTTGAGCGGGTTGGGCGATTTGCTGGGCGAGAGCAGCGAAAACCCATCGGCGCTGAGCAAGGCACTGGGTAACGACGTAAAGAGCACCACCGATCTGGACAACGCCTTCAAGGCGTTGGGGATGGATACTGGCATGATCGGCCAGTTTGCCCCGCTGATCCTCCAGTATTTGGGCCAACAGGGCATCGCCGCGACGCTGCTGCAAAACCTGGGTAGCCTGTGGACTACCCCGGCACCGTTGACCCAACCCTCGGTGTAGGAGCGGATTTACCGAGACGTCGGACCGCCGCGATCACCGGCAACGCCGGTGCCATGTACCGCAATGCCTTCATCGCGGCGGTCCGACGTCTCGGTGAATCCGCTCCTACAAGGGCCGAGTCATTCAGGCGGGTTCGGAAAAGTCCATCATCCCCACCGGGCGGCGGAAGCCTGAGGTGAGTGCGGCGAGGTAAGCAAGGCCCAGCGCAAACCAGCAAAGGCCAATAACCAGCGTCAACGCGGACAGGCTGGTCCACAGCCACAGGGTCAGCCCCAGGCCGACCAGTGGAACCATCCCGTACTGCAACAGGCCTTTGAGGTGGCGCTGGCTGTTGTCATTCATCAAATGCGTTTTCACCACCGCCAGGTTAACTGCCGAAAATGCCACCAATGCGCCGAAGCTGATCAGTGAGGCAAGGGTCGCCAAGTCAATCACCAGAGCCAGCAGCGAGAACGCCGAGACCAACAGAACGGCTACCACTGGTGTGCCGAAGCGCGGCGACAGGTAACCGAAGCTGCGTTGCGGCAGTACCTTGTCACGGCCCATCGTGAACAGGATGCGCGAAACTGCCGCCTGCGAGGCCAGCGCCGAACCCAGGCTGCCAGCAACGTACGCAGCTGTGAAGAAATTGGTGAGGAACTGGCCGCCGGCCTTGAACATGACCTCGTTAGCTGCGGCATCGGCGTTGGCGAAGCTGCTGCCTGGCAGTACCAGTTGGCTGACGTAGGCCAGCAAGGTGAACAGAAGGCCGGCAAACAGGGTGGTAAGGATGATGGCCCGTGGAACGTCACGACGTGCATCGCGGCACTCTTCGGCCAATGTCGAAACGGCATCAAACCCGAGGAACGATAAGCACAGCACCGCCGCGCCAGCCATGAGGTGGCTGAAGCCAGGTTTGGTTCCATCGCCCAGCAAGGGCGAGAGCAGGTCCAGCGGCTGGCCGGCAACGGTCTTGCAGGACAACGCGACGAACACCCCAATGAAGACGATCTGTGCGCCGACAATCAGGTTGCTGGTCTTCGCTACCGAGTTGATGCCAACCACATTGAGCAGCGTTACCAGGGCAATTGTGGCAAGTACGAAGGCCCAGGCGGGAACCTGCGGGAAAGCGATATTCAGGAACAAGCCGATCAGCAGGTAATTGATCATCGGCAGGAACAGGTAGTCGAGCAGCAGCGACCAGCCAGCAAGGAAGCCCGCATTCGGGCCAAATGCCATGCTGGTATAGGAATACGCTGAACCCGCCACTGGGAAGCGTTTGACCATGAAGCTGTAAGATGCGGCGGTGAACAGCATGGCCAGCAAGGTGACCAGATAAGCCCCGGCGGTGCGGCCACCGGTAATTTCGGTGACGATGCCGTAAGTAGTGAAAATGGTCAGCGGGACCATGTACACCAGGCCGAAGAACACCAGGGCGGGCAGGCCCAGAACGCGGCGGAGTTGGGCGGGGGCGGAGCTAGGTTGATTGGCCATTGATCGATCCAGGCATTTTTGTAGTTGTGCTTTGGTCGATTTTTATCCACTTGGGTGGGTTGTTACAAAAAAGTAATCCTTATGTGGATTATTAGGCAGGGTTTTAATTGGGAAGAGTACTGAGGCCATCGCGGCGGTCCGACGTCTCGGTGAATCCGCTCCTACAGGGGTTCAAGCTGTAGGAGCGGATTTATCCGCGATCAGCTCATTTCGCCACGCAACTGCTCGATGCGCTCATCTTTCTCAACCCACAACTGGTTCACCCACGCCTGCACAGCCTGGCGGAATTCAGGATCATTCTCGTAATCCCCAGCCCACAGTGCAGGGTCCAGTTCACGCACCTGAATGTCGATAATCACCCGGCTGATACTGCCGTTGAGCAAGTCCCAGAACCCCGGTGCCTTGTTGCCCGGATACACGATGGTCACATCCAGCAGGGCATCCAGCTGTTCGCCCAGCGCCGCCAGCACGAAGGCAACGCCGCCGGCCTTGGGTTTAAGCAGGTAGCGATACGGCGACTGCTGTTCGCGGTGCTTGGCTTCGGTAAACCTTGTGCCTTCAAGGTAATTGACCACGGTCACCGGCTGGCGCTTGAACAGCTCACAGGCGGCTTTGGTGATTTCCAGATCCTTGCCTTTGAGCTCCGGGTGCTTCTCCAGAAACGCTTTGCTGTAGCGCTTCATGAACGGGTAATCCAGGCCCCACCAGGCCAGGCCCAGCAGCGGAACCCAGATCAACTCCTTCTTGAGGAAGAATTTGAAGAACGGCGTGCGGCGGTTGAGGCTTTCGATCAGTGCCGGGATGTCGACCCATGTCTGATGGTTGCTGACGGCCAGGTAAGAAGTGTCCTTGCGCAGGTTCTCGACACCACGAATGTCCCATTGGGTGGGAATGCACAGGGCAAAAATGGCCTTGTCGACTTCCGACCAGGCTTCGGCAAACCACATCACTGCTGCGGACGCATAGTCACGCCACCGGCCTGGCAGTACCAGTTTGAGCAGGGCGAAGACCAGCAGCGGCCCGATCATCACCAGAGTGTTGAGCAGCAGCAGGGTGGTCGTGAGAATGCCGATCAGCAGGCGACGCATAAAGAAACTCTTGTTGTGGGAAAAACGGTTGGCAATGATAAGCAGGGCGGTGCCCTACGCCAAATGTCCAATGCCCGGCGGCACAGACAAATGTTTCACATTATGTTGTTTAACCTTGTGACAGCGAACCTATCCTGCCAGTGCAGTCTAAGCACTGACCCTTTTCAAGGAAGCCTGCCCTGTGAAATCTCTGCTTGCCCTGTTGTCGCTACTGGCGCTGCCGGTTATGGCCGCCGAGCCTACGCTGTATGGCCGTTACGAGAACATCGCCCTGCCTGAGCTGGGCGAAACCCTGAAGGCCAAGATGGATACTGGCGCCTACACCGCATCGCTGTCGGCCAAGGACATCGAGTTGTTTACCCGTGATGGCGATGAATGGGTACGCTTCCGCCTGGCGACCAAGGACGCCGACGGCAAGGTGTATGAGCACAAGCTGGCGCGCATCAGCAAGATCAAGAATCGTGCGGATGAAGAGGAAGAGGGCGATGCGCCGGAGATCTCCAAGCGCCCGGTGGTCGATCTTGAGCTGTGCCTTGGCGATGTGAAGCGTACCGTGGAGGTCAACCTGGTTGACCGCAGCAGCTTCAACTACCCGCTGTTGATCGGCGCCAAGGCCCTGCGCGAGTTCAAGGCAGCGGTAAACCCTGCGAAGAAGTTTACCGCTGATAAGCCTGATTGCTGATTTGAAACGGATTGGCCCCAACGTAGGAGCGGTGGATAGGTCAGGCTGGAGGGGCTGTGGCGATCATTGACGGCCGCTCAGCCACCTGGGCATACCAGGCGGCCAGCCCAGGCTGGCGCTCACGCCAGCCAAACTCCGGCTGACGCAGGTCCAGATACCCCAAGGCGCAGGCCACGCCAATCGCCGCCAGGTCAAACCCGGAAGCCAGCTCCGCCAGGTGTTCCTGTTCCAGGTTGGCCAGGCTGCGGCTGATCTTCTCGCTTTGTGCGTTCAACCAGCCGTCCCAGCGCTTGTCCTCGGGGCGCAGGAAGCTTTCGTAACGCGACGAAACCGATGCATCCATGATTGCGTCGGCCTGTGCCATCAGCGTCATGCGCCGCCAGCGTGCCGAACCTTCACGCGGGAGCAGTGGCGTACCGACATGCTGCAGGTCCAGAAACTCGCAGATTACCCGGCTGTCGTGCAGCACGGTGCCGTCTTCCAGGCGCAGGGCCGGCACCTTGCCGATCGGGTTGTCGCGGTTGAGTTCCTCGTCGCCGTTCACCGGGCTGATGTTCACCGGCAGCAAGGTGACACGATCAAGCTGGCCGGTCTCGTGCAGCACGACCATGACCTTGCGCACGAATGGCGACAATGGTGAATGGAACAGGATCATGGCTCAGTTCCCTTGCAGGCTTGGCGGCAGGCAGACACCGGTGCCACCGATACCGCAATAACCGTCCGGGTTCTTGGCCAGATACTGCTGGTGGTAGGCCTCGGCGAAGTACACGGTCGGGGCCTGGTCGATCTCGGTGGTGATTTCGCCGAAGCCGGCCTTGTTCAGCTCGGCCTGGAAGGCGTCACGGCTGGCCTTGGCCTGCTCCAGTTGTTCGGGGCTGGTGCAGTAGATGGCCGAACGGTACTGGGTGCCCACGTCATTGCCTTGGCGCATGCCTTGGGTCGGGTTATGCAGCTCCCAGAACATGGCCAGCAGCTCGCGGTAGCTGACTTTGTCCTTGTCGAACACCACCAGCACCACTTCCGTGTGGCCGGTCAGGCCTGAGCAGACTTCTTCGTACGTGGGGTTGGGGGTAAAGCCGCCGGCGTAGCCGACCACGGTGCTGACCACGCCTTCGCGCTGCCAGAAGCGGCGCTCGGCGCCCCAGAAGCAGCCCAGGCCAAAGATGGCGAAGTCGATGCTGCCTTCGAAGAACGGGCCGAGCAGTGGGGTGCCTTCGAACACGTAGTGGAACTCGGGCAGGGTCATCGGGGTTTCGCGGCCGGGCAGGGCTTGTTCCGCGGTAGGCATGACGTTTTTGTTCACCAGGATTTCAGAACGCAGGACCATGGCCGTTCCTCTGTGTTTTTCTGTGGGATAGGGGTGGGGCCATCGCGGATGAATCCGCTCCTACAAGGGGCGAGGTTGCCCGCGAAGGGCCGGATGGACTCTATAGTGCCCGACCCTGACGCTGATGTCAGTCCATTGGGCCGCGCGGATAGCGCTTCAGCCTCTCGGAAAGTTCGCTGCCCGGGATTGGCCGGTCGAACAGGTAACCTTGCCCCACATCGCACCGGTGCCGACGCAGGAACGCCAACTGCTCGGGCGTCTCGATACCCTCGGCCACCACCTTGAGCTTCAGGTTGTGCGCCATGGCCACTACCGCCGAGGTGATTTCCATGTCGTCCTGGTTGTCCGGGATTTCGTTGATGAAGCTGCGGTCGATCTTGATGATGTCGATCGGGAATTTTTTCAGGTAGCTGAGCGACGAGTAACCGGTGCCGAAGTCGTCCATGGCCAGGGTCAGGCCCAGCGCTTTCAGCTCGTCGAGCTGGCGGTGGGTATCTTCGGTGGCTTCCAGCAGCAGGCCTTCGGTCAGCTCCAGCTCCAGCAGGTGCGGGGGCAGGGCTTCTTCCTTGAGGATCGAGCCGATCGAGGCGACCAGGTCGGGGTCGGAGAACTGCTTGGGCGAAAGGTTGATGGCCACGTGCAAATTGCCCATGCCGTCCTCGCGCAATTGCTGGCTCATGCGGCACGACTGGCGCACCACCCATTTGCCGATCGGAATGATCAGGCCGGTTTCTTCGGCCACGCTGATGAACTGGTCCGGGCGGATCATGCCGCGCTCGGGATGGTTCCAGCGCAGCAGCGCTTCCAGGCCCAGCAGACGACCACTGCGCAGGCACAGCTTGGGCTGGTAGAACACCTCCAGCTCGTTCTGTGTCAGCGCGCGGCGCAGGTTGTTTTCGACGAACAACTTGTAGCTGGCCTCGGCATTGAGCACTTCGGTAAACACCTGCACCTGATGTTTGCCGTTGGCCTTGGCCTTGTGCAGGGCCAGGCCTGCATTTTTCATCAGTGAAGTCGGGTCGCTGCCATGCAGTGGCGCGCATGCCAGGCCTACGGAAGCGGTGACGTTGATCAGCTGGTTGTCGACGAACATGGGTTTGTCGAGGGTGCGCAGCAGTTGCTGGGCCACGCCCTGGCCGTCTTCCAGGCTGGTGTCGTCGAGCAGTACGGCGAACTCGTTACTGGCAAAGCGAGCCAGGATGTCACTTGCACCCAGGCTGTTACGCAGGCGGCGCGCCAGGCTGATCAGCAGCTTGTCACCGGTTTGGTGGCCGAGGCTGTCGTTGATCCGCTTGAAATTGTCGATGTCCACCAGCAGCAGGCAGATCGGGTTATCGCCTGCACGGGCAAAGCGCTCGTCGAGGCTGCGGATGAACGCAGGGCGGTTGCCCAGGTTGGTCAGGTTGTCGGTGTAGGCCAACCGCTCGATGCGCTGCTGGGCCAGCTTGCTCTGGGTGATGTCTTCGTAAATGCCGATGTAGTGGGTCAGTTCGCGGTTATCGCCGTAGACCTTGGAGATCGACAACTGACCCCAGTAAGGCTCCAGGCTTTTGCGCCGGCTTTTGAACTCGCCTTGCCAGCTATTGCCCATGGCCAGGCTGGATGGCGAGTCGAACAGCAGTTCGCTGAGGTTTTCCAGCGCTGGCAGTTCCGCCAGGTGGAAGCCCTGTACTTCCTCGGTGCTGTATTGGGTAATTGCGGTAAAGCTTGGGTTTACGTACTCGACCACGCCATCACGGTTCACCAGCAGGAAAGCGCTGGCACTTTGCTCTACCGCGCGCTGGAACAGGTGCAACGCGCTGGCGGCAGTACGGCGGTTGTGGTTGGTGATGACCTGGGCGAACTGGTCGGCCAATTCACCGGCAAAGGCGATTTCATCTGACTGCCAGGCCCGGGGCTGGCCGGTTTGTTCCAGGCACAGCACGCCTACCACCTGGCCATCCACGCGGATACTGGCATCGAGCATGGCGTTGTTGTCGCCGAGCAGGGTTTCGGCCAGTTCTCGGGTACGCGGGTCGTGGTTGGCGTTGTGGGCATCGATCGCGCGGCTGGCGTGCAGGGCTTCGAGGTAATCCGGGAAGCGGCTGGCATCGATCGGGGCTGGCAAGCGGTGCGCCTGCTCACGGCTGAACCAGGCACTGATAGGCTCAAGGCGCTGATCTTCGAGGTGCCAGATGCTGGCGCAGTCAACCTTGTAGATTTCACAGGCGCTGCGGGTGATCAGTTCGGCGGCTTCAAGCAGCGAGTTTTCAGCGCTGTAACGCTGTCGCGCCAGGCGCAGGATCAAGTCTTGCTGGCCACGTACACGGTCAAGGTGCTCGAGTTGTTCTTCCTGGGCGCGCTGGTTCATTTGCAGCGCCAGCTGCAACCGGTTGTTGCGCGATTCCAGCTCGTTGGCGTCCTCAGCGTCGCTTTCATCGTCCAGTACGGTGAGGAAACCACGCAAAAGCTGGCGGTTGTGCTGCTTGTAGGCTTCACCGGCTTCCAGCAGCCTCAAGGAGAGCGACTGGGTATGCAGGGTGTAGCGCACACGGTAGTAACCGCGCCCGTTCAGCTGCTGCTGGATTTCATCGTGCAGGCGGTAGCGGGTCTCGGGCTCCATCAGGCTCGCATACGGCGAGTCGATCAATGCGCACAAGTCAGCGGCAGGTACCCCGAACTGGCGTTCGCAAGCCGGGTCGAGGTAAAGCATCGACCACGAGGCTTCGTTGAGCCGTTCGAAACGCAGCATGCCGAGCCGCGAAGGCACGGGAAGCTGCGTGACGACCTCGGCCGCCACACGGCTGGCGGCATCGGGTTGGCTTTTCATCGAAGGCTCGCTTGAAGAGGGAGACGCGGCCTGGGCGGCGGCGCATCTGGCAAGGTTGCATCATGTCCCCGAGGCTGGCAAGCGGCCATTGGGGTGTCATGTATATGTTTTCGGCCTCGGGGCGGAAAACTGTAATTCAACCTGAGAATTTGGGGTTGTAGCTGGCAAAAAAAAGCCCCGCCAAATGACGGGGTTGAGGTACGAGCGTGGCAGCTCGAAAAGGGTACTGCCCCTGCAAGCAGGGGCAGCGGGCTGCGTTACAGCAGCATGGTGCGGATGTCGCCCAGCACGTCGCCCAGGCGCTTGGTGAAGCGCGCGGCGGCAGCGCCGTTGATCACACGGTGATCGTAGGACAGCGACAGCGGCAGCATCAGCTTCGGCTGGAAGGCTTTGCCATCCCAGACCGGCTGCATGGTCGCTTTGGAGACGCCCAGGATCGCCACTTCCGGCGCGTTGACGATCGGCGTGAAGCCGGTGCCGCCAATGTGGCCGAGGCTGGAGATGGTGAAGCAAGCGCCTTGCATGTCGTCGGCCGACAGCTTTTTGGTGCGTGCTTTTTCGGCCAGCGCAGCGGCTTCGGCAGCCAGTTGCAGCAGGCTCTTCTGGTCAACGTTCTTGATCACAGGGACCAGCAGGCCGTCCGGGGTGTCCACAGCGAAGCCGATGTGCACGTACTTCTTGCGGATGACAGCTTTGCCGCTTGGCGCCAGCGAGCTGTTGAAGTCCGGCAGTTCCTTGAGCAGGAAGGCGCAGGCCTTGAGCAGCAGTGGCAGTACGGTCAGCTTGACGCCAGCCTTCTCGGCCACGGCCTTCTGCGCAACGCGGAAGGCTTCCAGCTCGGTGATGTCGGCGGAATCGAACTGGGTCACGTGCGGCACGTTCAGCCAGCTGCGGTGCAGGTTGGCAGCACCAACCTGCATCAGGCGGGTCAAGGCCACTTCTTCCACTTCACCGAACTTGCTGAAGTCCACGACCGGGATCGGCGGGATGCCGGCGCCGCCGGTAGCACCAGCGGCTGCCGGTGCTTCCTTGGCCTTCTGCATGACCGACTTGACGTAAACCTGAACGTCTTCTTTCAGGATACGGCCGTGCGGGCCGGTGGCAGCAACTGCACCCAGGTCGACGCCGAATTCACGGGCCAACTGACGAACGGCTGGGCCAGCGTGCACTTTGGCGTTGCTGCCGGCAGCCGGTGCAGTTGCAACCGGAGCAGGGGCAGCAGCTGGAGCAGCGGCAGGCGCGGCTGCAGGGGCTTCGGCCTTGGCCGGGGCAGGTGCAGCGGCCGGGGCCGGAGCAGCAGCCGGGGCAGCGCCTGCGACCTTCAGCTTGAAGATCAGGTCGCCAGTGCCGACTTCATCTTCCAGCTTGCACAGGACTTCTTCGACCACGCCAGCAGCAGGCGACGGGATCTCCATGGAAGCCTTGTCGGACTCCAGGGTAATCAGCGACTGGTCTGCTTCGACGGTGTCGCCGACCTTGACCATCACTTCGATGATCTTGGCCTTGCCCGACGAGCCGATGTCCGGCACGTGGATGTCTTGCACGCTGGCGGCAGCCGGGGCTGCGGCCGGGGCAGGGGCGGTTTCGGCAGCCGGCGCCGGAGCGGCAGCCGCTGGAGCCGGGGCGGCCGCGGCCGGAGCCTCAGGCGCCGCAGCGGCGCCCTCGGCTTCCAGCACCAGCAGCTCGTCGCCTTCTTTCAGGCGATCGCCCAGCTTGACCTTCAGCTCTTTGATGACGCCGGCCTTGGGGGCCGGGATCTCCATGGAGGCCTTGTCGGACTCCAGGGTCAGCAGGCTCTGGTCAGCCTCGATACGGTCACCGACCTTGACGAACAGCTCGATGATTTCACCTTCACCGCTGCCGATGTCAGGTACGCGAATGAGTTCGCTCACTTAAAAATACTCCTCAGCAGTCCAGTGGGTTGCGCTTGTCCGGGTCGATACCGAACTTGACGATGGCGTCAGCGACAACCTTGGGTTCGATCTCGCCACGGTCAGCCAGGGCTTCCAGGGCAGCCAGCACCACGAAGTGGCGGTCGACTTCGAAGAAGTGACGCAGCTTCTTGCGGCTGTCGCTGCGACCGTAACCGTCGGTACCCAGGACCTTGAACTCTTTGCTCGGTACCCACTGGCGAATCTGCTCGGCGAACAGCTTCATGTAGTCGGTGGAGGCGATGACCGGGCCTTTGCGACCGTTCAGGCACTGCTCGACGTAAGTCTGCTGTGGCTTCTGGCCAGGCTTCAGGCGGTTGGCGCGTTCCACGGCCAGGCCGTCGCGACGCAGTTCGTTGAAGCTGGTGACGCTCCACACGTCGGCACCGACGTTGAACTCTTCACGCAGGATCTTCGCGGCTTCGCGGACTTCACGCAGGATGGTGCCGGAGCCCATCAGCTGTACGTGGTGCGCGGCTTCGCGGGTGTCTTCTTCCAGCAGGTACATGCCCTTGATGATGCCTTCCTCGACACCGGCCGGCATGGCTGGCTGCTGGTAGGATTCGTTCATCACGGTGATGTAGTAGAAGATGTCCTGTTGCTCTTCGGTCATCTTCTTCATGCCGTCCTGGATGATCACCGCCAGCTCGTAGCCGTAGGTAGGATCGTAGGTGCGGCAGTTCGGGATGGTGCCCGCCATCATGTGGCTGTGACCGTCTTCGTGCTGCAGGCCTTCACCGTTCAGGGTGGTACGGCCGGCGGTACCGCCGATCAGGAAGCCACGGGTACGGCTGTCGCCAGCGGCCCAGGCCAGGTCGCCGATACGCTGGAAGCCGAACATCGAGTAGAAGATGTAGAACGGCAGCATCGGCTGGTTGTGGCAGCTGTACGAAGTACCGGCAGCGATGAACGACGACATGGCGCCGGCTTCGTTGATGCCTTCTTCGAGGATCTGGCCCTTCTTGTCTTCGCGGTAGAACATCACCTGGTCTTTATCGACTGGCTCGTAGAGCTGGCCGACCGACGAGTAGATGCCCAGCTGGCGGAACATGCCTTCCATACCGAAGGTACGGGCTTCGTCCGGAATGATCGGGACGATGCGCTGGCCGATGTCCTTGTCCTTGACCAGCTGCGCCAGAATACGCACGAAGGCCATGGTGGTGGAGATTTCGCGGTCGCCCGAGCCGTCCAGGATCGCTTTCAGCGTTTCCAGCGGTGGGGTTGGCACGCTGAAGCTCTGTGCGCGGCGCTGAGGTACGAAACCGCCCAGGGCTGCACGGCGCTCGGCCAGGTACTTGGCTTCGGCGGAGCCTTCTTCCGGCTTGAAGAACGGCAGGTTCTCCAGGTCGGCATCCTTGACAGGGATGTCGAAGCGGTCACGGAAGTGACGCAGGCTGTCGACGTCGACCTTCTTGGTGTTGTGCGCGGTGTTCTTGGCTTCGCCGGCACCGGTACCGTAACCCTTGATGGTCTTGGCCAGGATGACGGTCGGCTGTTCTTTGTGGTTAACAGCCTGGTGGTAAGCCGCGTAGACCTTGTACGGGTCGTGGCCGCCACGGTTGAGCTTCCAGATCTCGTCGTCGGACAGGTCTTCGACCATGGCCTTGAGCTCTGGAGTGTTGAAGAAGTTCTCACGAACGTACGCGCCGTCTTTGGCTTTGTAGTTCTGGTACTCGCCGTCGATGACTTCGTCCATACGGCGCTGCAGGGCACCGTTGGTGTCCTTGGCCAGCAGTGGGTCCCAGAAACGGCCCCAAACGACTTTGTTGACGTTCCAGCCACCGCCACGGAACACGCCTTCGAGTTCCTGGATGATCTTGCCGTTGCCGCGAACCGGGCCGTCGAGGCGCTGCAGGTTGCAGTTGATGACGAAGATCAGGTTGTCCAGCTTCTCGCGGCCGGCCAGGGCGATTGCACCCAGGGATTCCGGCTCGTCGCACTCGCCGTCGCCCATGAAACACCAGACTTTCTGCTTGCCGGCCGGGATGAAGCCGCGGGCTTCCAGGTACTTCATGAAGCGCGCCTGGTAGATCGCCTGGATCGGGCCCAGACCCATCGAAACGGTCGGGAACTGCCAGAAGTCAGGCATCAGCCATGGGTGCGGGTACGAAGACAGGCCGTTGCCGTCCACTTCCTGACGGAAGTTGTTCATCTGCTCTTCGCTGATGCGGCCTTCCATGAAGGCACGGGCGTAAACGCCTGGCGATGCGTGGCCTTGATAGAAGATCAGGTCGCCGCCGTGTTCTTCGGTCGGGGCCTGGAAGAAGTAGTTGAAGCCGATGTCATACAGGGTGGCACTGGAGGCGAAGCTGGAGATGTGTCCGCCCAGGTCCGAGTCTTTCAGGTTGGTGCGCATGACCATGGCCAGGGCGTTCCAACGCACCATCGAGCGAATGCGGCGTTCCATGAACAGGTCGCCAGGCATGCGTGCTTCGTGGGTGACAGGGATGGTGTTGCGGTATGGCGTGGTGATCGCGTATGGCAGCTGGGAGCCACTACGGGTGGCCAGCTCGCCCATGCGGGTCATCAGGTAATGAGCGCGGTCTTCGCCTTCTTTGTCGAGGACCGACTCCAGGGCATCCAGCCATTCCTGGGTTTCGATTGGATCGAGGTCTTGCATGGCTTGCTCCAGGGCGGAAAGGCCACCAGAATCGGGGGCCTGAGTTTGCGACTGGCCTTATGGGCAGACGTCGTGAATTCTTGGATTACCGGGGTATGAACCGGCGGCGTGTAGTTTTACTACATTTGCTTTCGCATTTCATGCTTTTGCACGTTCGGGGTAGTAGTAAAACTACATAAATGCGACGTTTGGTCGCACCCTCGCTTGTGAGGAAAAACGTTCATGTTGGTTGGCGGGGTGCCGCTGACGGGTGGTTCTTGATGATTCTTGCCAATGATTCGTTTTTTTCAGCTATTTCCAACTTTTGTATGACAGTCCAACCGTGGTCCAGCATCCCCGTGGCCGCTTTTTCCCCTCACTTTCACGCCGATCAAGGATAGACCATGCGCCTGCCTTTGCCGTCCGAATTGCCTGCCGCCCTGCAACCGTTGGTCGCGCGTAACCAGCAGTTTTTGCTCGATGCGCTGGCTGGCCAGCCTGACCTTGATGTAGCTACCTGGAGCCCGGCTCAGCGGCAGCAATTCGATCAGGTGGCCGCCGCCAGCGATTTTGTGCTCGACCAGGCCCAGCGCGAGCCGGCCATGCTGTTCGCCCTGTTGGCCAGCGGTGAGATGGAGCGTCGCTATGCCCCCGGCGAGTTGCGTGGGCATGTCGCCGCTGCAGCCCAGGCCGCGCAAACCGAGGACGAACTGGCGCGCAACCTGCGCCGCGAGCGCAATCGCCAGCAACTGCGCATCATCTGGCGCGATATCACCCGCCAGGCCGAGCTGGGCGAAACCTGTCGCGACCTGTCGGACCTCGCCGACGCGGCCATCGACGAAGCCTATCAGTGGCTGTATCCGCGCCACTGCCAGCAGTTTGGCACGCCGGTCGGCAACCGCAGCGGGCAGCCGCAGCATATGGTAGTGCTGGGCATGGGCAAGCTGGGCGCGGTGGAATTGAACCTGTCGTCGGACATTGACCTGATCTTCGCCTTCCCCGAGGGCGGCGAGACGGAAGGGGTCAAGCGCTCGCTGGACAATCAGGAATTCTTCACTCGGCTTGGCCAGCGCCTGATCAAGGCACTCGACCCGGTGACCGTGGATGGTTTCGTGTTCCGCGTGGACATGCGCCTGCGGCCATACGGTTCGGCCGGCTCACTGGTGCTCAGCTTCAATGCCCTGGAGCAGTATTACCAGGACCAGGGCCGTGACTGGGAGCGCTACGCCATGATCAAGGCGCGGGTGGTGGCCGGTGACCAGGCCGCTGGCGCGCAATTGCAGGAAATGTTGCGACCGTTCGTTTATCGCCGCTATCTGGACTTTTCCGCCATCGAAGCACTGCGCACCATGAAGCAGTTGATCCAGCAGGAAGTGCGCCGCAAGGGCATGGCCGACAATATCAAGCTTGGCGCCGGCGGCATCCGCGAGGTGGAGTTCATTGCCCAGGCCTTCCAGCTGATCCACGGCGGCCGTGACCTCAGCCTGCAGCAACGGCCGCTGCTCAAGGTGCTGGCCACCCTGGAAGGGCAAGGCTACCTGCCGCCTGCCGTGGTGGCCGAGATGCGTGAAGGTTACGAGTTTTTGCGGTACACCGAGCACGCGATTCAGGCCATTGGCGACCGCCAGACGCAGATGCTGCCGGACAACGACCTCGACCGCGAACGGGTGGCCTACATCCTGGGCTTCGCTGACTGGCAAAGCTTCCACGACCAATTGATGCACTGGCGCGGGCGTGTGGACTGGCACTTCCGGCAGGTCATTGCCGACCCCGATGACGAAGAGGGTGAAGGTGAGCTGGTGGTGGGCGGTGAATGGTCACCGCTGTGGGAACAGGTACAGGATGAAGACTCTGCGTGCCGGCAACTGGAGGAGGCGGGCTTCAAACAGCCTGCCGAAGCCTTGCGACGGTTGATGGGGCTGCACGCCAGCCCACAGCTGCGCTCGATGCAGCGCATCGGCCGCGAGCGTCTGGATGCATTCATTCCACGGCTGCTGGCTCAGGCCGTTGAGCACGATAACCCGGACCTGGTGCTGGAGCGGGTATTGCCGCTGGTCGAGGCCGTGGCACGCCGCTCGGCTTATCTTGTGCTGCTGACCGAGAACCCGGGCGCGCTGCGCCGCCTGCTGACCTTGTGCGCCGCCAGCCCATGGATTGCCGAGCAGATCGCCCGGTACCCGCTGCTGCTCGACGAACTGCTTAATGAAGGCCGACTGTTCAGCCCGCCACTGGCGCCGGAGCTGGCCGCCGAGCTGCGCGAGCGGCTGACCCGCATCCCCGAGGATGACCTGGAGCAGCAGATGGAGGCGCTGCGCCACTTCAAACTGGCCCATAGCCTGCGTGTGGCGGCCTCGGAGATCAGCGGTAACCTGCCGTTGATGAAAGTCAGCGACTACCTCACCTGGCTGGCCGAAGCCATTCTGGATCAGGTGCTGGCCCTGGCCTGGCGCCAGACCGTGGCCCGTCACGGGCAACCCAAACGCAGCGATGGCAGCCTGTGCGACCCGGGGTTCATCATCATTGGTTACGGTAAGGTCGGCGGCCTTGAGTTGGGCCATGGCTCTGACCTGGACCTGGTGTTCATCCATGACGGCGACCCGCATGCCGAAACCGACGGCGCCAAGCCGATCGACAGCGCCCAATTCTTCACCCGCCTGGGCCAGCGCATCATCCACCTGCTGACCACCCAGACCAACTCGGGCCAGCTTTATGACGTCGACATGCGCCTGAGGCCTTCGGGCGCGTCGGGGTTGCTGGTGAGTTCGCTGAATGCCTTCGAGCGCTACCAGCAGAACGAAGCCTGGACCTGGGAGCATCAGGCCCTGGTGCGAGCCCGCGTACTGGTGGGTTGCAAGCAGGTGGCCACTGCCTTCGAAGCGGTACGCGCCAACGTGCTCGGCCAGCCGCGCGACCTCGAAAAACTGCGTACCGAAGTCAGTGAAATGCGCGCCAAGATGCGCGACAACCTGGGCACCAAGGCCACCGCTGCGGGTACTGCCGGCAATGCCTTCGACGCGGGCGTGGCGTTCGATATCAAGCAGGACGCCGGCGGTATCGTGGACATCGAATTTATGGTGCAATACGCCGCTTTGGCCTGGTCGCATGACCACCCGGCCATACTGCGATGGACCGATAACATCCGCATTCTGGAAGAGCTGGAGCAGGCAGGGTTGATGCCGGCCAGTGACGCGGTGCTGTTGCGTGAGGTGTACAAGGCGTTCCGCTCGGCTTCGCACCGCCAGGCCTTGCAGAAGCAGGCCGGGGTGATCGATGCGGCGCAGTTTGCCGATGAACGCCGCGAGGTGCGGCGGATCTGGGGTGAATTGGGCCTTGCTTGAAGGCTACTTCGGCCCTGTGGGAGCGGGTTCACCCGCGAAGAAGGCACCGCGGTGGATGGCACCGGCTGTGCCGGTGTTCGCGGGTGAACCCGCTCCCACAGGGGCCGCGATCAGCCATGGGCCTGCCTGAGTGGTACACTGTCCGCCACATAGCCTGAATATAAAGAGGGGAGGCCAGGCTGTACCGCAGCCTGCAGCCTCCCCGAGCGTTTCTGGACTAAGCATGAGAATACTGATCATTGGCCCCAGCTGGGTCGGCGACATGGTGATGGCGCAGACCCTGTTCCAGTGCCTGAAACAGCAGCACCCCGACTGCCTGATCGATGTGCTGGCCCCCGAGTGGAGCCGGCCGATCCTCGAACGCATGCCCGAAGTGCGTCAGGCCTTGAGCTTCCCGCTCGGCCACGGCGCACTGGAGCTGGCTACGCGGCGGCGCATCGGAAAGTCCCTGGCCGGCCAGTACGACCAGGCCATCCTGCTGCCCAACTCGCTCAAGTCGGCGCTGGTGCCGTTCTTTGCCGGCATCCCCAAACGCACCGGCTGGCGCGGCGAAATGCGCTTTGGCCTGCTCAACGATGTGCGTAAGCTCGACAAGGCGCGCTACCCGCTGATGATCGAGCGCTTCATGGCCTTGGCCTACGCGCCGGGCACGGAGCTGCCACAACCTTACCCGCGCCCGAGCCTGCAGATTGAAGCGCAAAGCCGCGATGCCGCCCTGGCCAAGTTTGGCCTGGAGCTGGACCGCCCGGTGCTTGCCCTGTGCCCTGGCGCGGAGTTCGGTGAGGCCAAACGCTGGCCCGCCGAGCACTATGCCGAAGTGGCCGATGCAATGATCCGTCAGGGCTGGCAGGTGTGGCTGTTCGGCTCGAAGAACGACCACCCGGTGGGCGAGCAGATTCGCGACCGCCTGATCCCGGGGTTCCGTGAAGAGTCCTGCAACCTGGCCGGCGAAACCTCGTTGGCCGAGGCCATCGACCTGATGTCCTGCGCCAGTGCCGTGGTGTCCAACGACTCCGGCCTGATGCACGTGGCCGCAGCACTCAACCGCCCGCTGGTGGCCGTGTACGGCTCGACTTCCCCCGGCTTCACCCCGCCACTGGCGGACCAGGTCGAAGTGGTGCGTACCGGTATCGAATGCAGCCCGTGTTTCGAGCGCACCTGCCGTTTCGGCCACTACAACTGCCTGCGTCTGCTGGAGCCTGGCAAAGTCATCGCCGCCTTGCACAGCCTGGGTGGACCAAACCTGATCGACACCGTGGCCGAGGCCGATTAAGTGCGGGTACTGATTATCAAGACCTCGTCGCTGGGTGATGTGATTCACACCCTGCCGGCGCTTACCGACGCGGCCCACGCGATCCCGGGCATCCGTTTCGACTGGGTGGTGGAAGAAGGCTTCGCCGAGATCCCCAGTTGGCACCCGGCCGTCGACCAGGTCATCCCGGTGGCGATCCGCCGCTGGCGCAAGAACATCTGGCAGACCATCAAAAGTGGCGAGTGGAAGGCGTTCAAGCAACGCTTGCGCGAGCACACCTACGACCTGGTGATCGATGCCCAGGGGCTGGTCAAATCCGCCTGGCTGACCCGCTACGTCAAGGCCCCGGTAGCGGGGCTGGACCGCTATTCGGCCCGCGAAGGCTTGGCCAGCCGTTTCTACGACCGGCGTTTGTCGGTAGCGGTCGGCCAGCATGCGGTAGAGCGCGTGCGCCAACTGTTTGCCATGGCCCTGGCCTATGACTTGCCGGAAGGCATCGGTAATTACGGCCTGGACCTCGACCGCCTGCAACTGCCGCCTGCGGCGCCCTATGTCGTGTTCCTGCACGGCACCACCTGGGCAACCAAGCATTGGCCCGAGGCCTACTGGCGCGAGCTGGCCGAGCGGTTGGGCCAACGCAAACTGCAGGTGCGCCTGCCATGGGGCAACCCGGCAGAAAAGGCGCGTGCCGAGCGCATCGCACAAGGCTTGAACAACTGCCAGGTACTCCCCAAATTGAACCTTGCCGGCGTCGCCCGAGTGCTGGCAGCGGCCAAGGCGTGCGTGGCGGTGGACACCGGCCTCGGCCACCTGGCCGCCGCGCTGGACGTGCCGACCATTTCGCTGTTTGGCCCGACCAACCCGGGCCTGACTGGCGCTTATGGACGGGTGCAGGTTCACCAGGCCAGCGACTTCCCCTGCGCCCCGTGCCTGCAGAAGAAATGTACCTATAAACCGAGCGCCGACGACCTGCGCCGGTTCGATCTGAAACGCGAGTGGCCGCTGTGCTTCACTCGCCTGAATCCCGAGCATGTAGCGAGCCGCTTGAGCGCGCTGCTGCTGGCTGAGGATGTTCGTTGATGCAACTGGCTTTTGTGCTTTACAAGTATTTCCCCTTCGGCGGGCTGCAGCGCGATTTCATGCGCATTGCCCTGGAATGCCAGAAGCGCGGCCACCAGATCCGTGTGTACACGTTGATCTGGGAAGGTGACGTGCCGCCAGGTTTCGAAGTGCTGGTGGCGCCGGTAAAGGCGCTGTTCAACCACCGTCGCAACGAGAAGTTGAGCGCGTGGATGGAAGCGGACCTGGCCAAGCGCCCGGTCGACCGGCTGATCGGCTTCAACAAGATGCCGGGGCTGGATGTGTACTACGCCGCCGACGGCTGCTTTGAGGACAAAGCGCAAACCCTGCGTGGCGGCCTTTACCGTCGTTGGGGCCGTTACCGGCACTTCGCCGAGTACGAGCGCGCGGTGTTTGCCAAGGATGCCCGCACCGAAGTGCTGATGATTTCCGAGGTGCAGCAGCCGCTGTTCATCAAGCATTACGGCACCCCGGTGGAGCGCTTCCACTTGCTGCCGCCGGGGATTTCCCAAGACCGTCGCGCACCGGCCAACGCAGCCGAAATCCGCGCCGAGTTCCGCAAGGAATTCAACCTGGGCGATGATGACTTGTTGCTGGTGCAGATCGGCTCGGGCTTCAAGACCAAGGGCGTGGACCGCAGCCTCAAGGCCTTGGCCGCGTTGCCGTCGGCACTGCGTAAGCGCACGAAGCTGATGGTGATTGGCCAGGACGACCCCAAAGTGTTCCAGCTGCAAAGCGCAACGCTGGGGCTGGGTGAGCAGGTGCAGTTCCTCAAAGGCCGCAGCGACATTCCGCGCTTCCTGTTGGGCGCCGACTTGCTGATCCACCCGGCGTACAACGAGAACACCGGCACCGTACTGCTCGAAGCACTGGTGGCCGGGCTGCCGGTACTGGTGTCCAAGGTGTGCGGTTACGCGCATTACATTGCAGAAGCCGACAGCGGCCTGGTGCTGGATGAGCCGTTTGAACAGGAACAGCTCAACGGCTACCTGCAGCGCATGCTCGAAGCACCACAGGCCCGCGCCGACTGGTCGCGAAACGGCCTGGCCTTCGCCGAAACGGCTGACCTCTACAGCATGCCGCAGCATGCCGCCGACGTGATCCTGGGGCAGGAGACCGCATGAAGCTGATACTGGCCGAACCTTTCAAGCGCCTGTGGGCCGGGCGGGACGCCTTCGAGGCTGTTGAGGCGCTGCAGGGCGAGGTCTACCGCGAGCTGGAAGGCCGCCGCACGCTGCGCACCGAGGTCGATGGCGAGGGTTTCTTCGTCAAGATCCACCGTGGCATCGGCTGGGGCGAGATCTTCAAGAACCTGCTCACTGCCAAGCTGCCGGTGCTCGGTGCCGGCCAGGAGTGGAAAGCCATCCAGCGCTTGCATGAAGTGGGCGTGCCAACCATGACCGCCGTGGCTTACGGCGAGCGCGGCAGCAACCCGGCGACGCAGCACTCGTTCATCGTCACCGAAGAGTTGGCACCGACCATCAGCCTGGAAGACTTCAGCATCGATTGGGTCAAGCAGCCGCCCGCGCCACGCCTGAAGCGTGCTCTGATTGCCGAAGTCGCCAAGATGACCGGTGGCATGCACCGCGCCGGAGTCAACCACCGCGACTGCTATATCTGCCACTTCCTGCTGCACACCGACCACCCGGTGACGCCGGAAGATTTCAAGCTGTCGGTGATTGACCTGCACCGCGCACAAACCCGGGCCACAATCAGCCGTCGCTGGCGCGACAAGGATTTGGCCGCGCTGTACTTCTCGGCGCTGGATATCGGCCTTACCCGTCGCGACAAGCTGCGCTTCCTGCGTGGCTACTTCCAGCGCCCGCTGCGCCAGGTTCTGAAGGACGAAGCCACGCTGCTCGCCTGGCTCGAGCGCAAGGCGCAGAAGCTCTATGACCGCAAGCAACGTTATGGGGATGCACTCTGATGGCGGGTTGGACACTGGCGCCAGGCTACGAGCACCTGGCGGCGGACTTTGGCAGCCTTGATGCGGTGTTCGCCCTGCAGGGCGAACGCCTGACCCGCGACCCGCTGAGCGAGGTGGTGCGGGTGGAGCGCGACGGCGTTAATTATTACGTAAAGCGCTACACCGGGGCCGGCAAACACATGCGTCGCTACCTGGGCAGGCCGCGCATCAAGGCCGAATGGCAGAACCTCAAGCAGTTCGCCAAGTGGGGCATCCCCACCGCCGAGGTGGTGGCTTGGGGGCTAGAGCGCAAAGGCCTGGCGTTTGGCCGTGGGGCAATGATCACCCGCGAGCTGCCACGCACCGAAGACCTGTCGGCGCTGGCCGAGCGGAGCGACCCGCGCCTGGCTGACCCCGCCTGGGTGGAGCATGTCAGCCAGCAGCTGGCGCGGCACACGCGGACCATGCACGAGCACCGCTTTGCCCATAACGATCTGAAGTGGCGCAACTTGCTGGTCGATGACCTGGGCACGCTATTCTTCATCGACTGCCCCACCGGCGACTTCTGGCGTGGCTTCATGTGGCGCCATCGGCTGATCAAGGACTTGGCGTGCCTGGACAAGGTTGCCAAGTATCACCTGTCGGCCACCCAGCGCCTGCGCTTCTATTTGCAGTACCGCGGGCGTCAGCGCCTGAACGCGCGTGACAAGCGGCGCATTCGCCAGGTACTGAGCTTCTTCGAGGGAAGGGAATGACCGATTACCTGGCCAGTGCGGACCTTGCGCTGCTCAAGCGCCATGGCTTGAACGATTTCGAGGCCCTGTGGGCACTGCAGCTTGACGCCGTGGACGAACCCAATACCGGCCGTGGCGGCTGGAGCAGCGTGTATCGCCTGGAGCTGGAGGGCAAAGGCTACTACCTCAAGCGCCAGAGCGATTACCTGACCCGTACCCTGCATCGGCCGTTTGGCGAGCCGACGTTTGCCCGCGAGTTCCGTAATATCAGCCGTTACCAGAAATTGCATATCCCCGCGCTGCAGGCCGTGTTTTACGGCGAGCGCAAGCAGGGTGGCCAGCACCGCGCGATTTTGCTGACGCGTGCGCTGGACGACTGGAGCGACCTGGAAAGCCTGCTGGCCCAATGGCCTCAGCAGTCCGATGCTGAGCGCAACGGCATCCTCAAGGCCTGCGGTGAGCTGGCGCGTACGTTGCACAGTGCCGGGCAGGTGCACGGCTGCTTCTACCCCAAACACATCTTCCTGCGTCAGCGCCGGGAAGGCTGGGAGGCGCAACTGATCGACCTTGAAAAGACCCGGCCATTGCTGTTCGGCATGCGTGACCGGCTCAAGGACCTGGAGCCGCTGTTGCGCCGGGCCCGCGCCTGGAGCGAGGCCGATGTACGCCAGTTGCTGGCGGCTTACCTGACTCAACCGGCCGACAGTTCGTTGGTCGACACCTGGCTGCAGCGCCTGACGCAACGCCGTCGTGAAAAAGAGGCCCGCTGATGCGTTTGTCCGAACTGAAACAAGCCGGGCGTAGCCCTTCGTTGCCGTTGGCCATTGAGTTGGCTGACGCGGCTGGAGGCGCAGAGTTGCAGCTGCTCAGCCTGCTGCGGGTATTGCCGGGCCAGCGCTATGTGGGCGCAGGTGTCTGGCGCGGCACCCCCGTGCTGGCCAAGCTGTTGGTAGGTGGTAATGCCGCACGGCATTTCCAGCGCGAGCTTGAGGGTGTGAAATTACTGGCCGAGCAGGGCCTGACCACACCGAAACTACTGGCTGATGGCCTCAAGGAAGGTGAAGGCGGTTGGCTGCTGTTCGAATTCCTCGACGGTGCTGAAAGCCTGGCGGATGCCTGGGCGGCGGTGGAAAACCTGCCGGTGCTGGCCGATGAGCAGCACTTGGTGCTGGGCGAAGCGCTCACTGCCGTGGCTCAGATGCACGCCAAAGGGTTGTGGCAGGAAGACCTGCATCTGGACAACCTGTTGCGTCATGATGGCAAGCTGTACCTGATCGATGGCGCTGGCATCAAAGCCGAAACGCCTGGCCAGCAGTTGTCGCGCCAGCGTGTGCTGGAAAACCTCGGTGTGTTCTTCGCCCAGTTGCCCAAGCGCCTGGAGCCGTTTATCGAAGAGCTGCTGGTGCATTACCTGTTGGCCAATGCCGAACATGCGTTGCCCTTGGAAGCGCTGCAGAAGCAAGTGGACAAGGTGCGCAACTGGCGCCAGAAGGACTACCTGGAAAAAGCAGGCCGCGAGTGTTCGTTGTTCAGTGTGCAGCGTAACCTGTCCGGGCTGCGGGCGATCCGCCGTGATGAAGTGGACGCCATGCTTCCAGTGCTGGAGCAGGCCGATGCGCTGATCGAACAGGGCCATCTGTTCAAGACCGGTGGTGCGGCCAGTGTGGCGCGTATCGAGGTAGGCGGGCGCAAGCTGGTACTCAAACGCTACAACATCAAGAATACCGCCCATTGGTTCAAGCGCTTCTGGCGCCCGAGCCGTGCCTGGCACTCGTGGATCGAAGGCCACCGCCTGGCATTCCTCGACATCGCCACGCCCAAACCGCTGGCGGTGTTGGAGCAACGGGTGATGGGCCTGCGCAGCCGCGCGTATCTGGTGACCGAGTATGTCGACGGCCCAGACCTGGCAGCCTGCTTCGCGCCATTCGTAGAGAACGGCGATGCACCCGAAGAGCAAGTTGATGCCCTGGTGCACCTGATGCAGCAGCTCATTCGCGAGCGCATCAGCCATGGGGATTTCAAAGGGCATAACCTGTTCTGGCACGACGGCCAGTGGTCGTTGATCGACCTGGATGCCATGTGCCAGCACGCCACCCAGCTCAGCTTTGCCCCAGCATATGCCCGTGACCGGGCGCGGCTGCTGCGCAACTGGCCGGGTAGCAGTGCCCTGCATCAGCGTCTCGACCGCCTGCTGCCCAAGCTGTAGCTCTATTTGAGTGGTGAATCGGGCAGCGTCAGCCAGTCGCTGCTGCGGCCAGCCTGGCGCACGCGAATTCGCCACGCATTGCGCTCCCAGTTCAGCACAGCCCAAGGTACGACACCGGCTGTGCTGGCTTCGGGAATCGGCAGGTGATAGCGACCTGATAACAGGTGCCTTCGAATACTGACTTGCCCGCGCTTTAATGACAGGTACAACTGATTGTCATCAGCCTGATAAAGCCCTTTTTCTGCATCGAGCACTGTTCCGGTCAGCGGCTCGCTCAGGTAGCAGTCGTTCAGCAACTGCACCAGGTCCGGTAAACCGTCATACCAGAGCACGGGTGAGTCGATCACCCACTGGCCATCGGCCTTTCGTTTCAGCGGCTGTTGAAGATAAGCATCGGGTTGTTCAGGGTCTATCGCACTCCATCGCTCGCCATTGAAGCTCACCTTGTAATGGCGATCATCGTTGTCCTTCACAAAATATTGTGACAGGCCGCCGAACGGCGACACTTGCTCATACACGCCTTCACCGTAAATGCCGTCGATACGGTAGCGCAGGTGGGCCCTGTCCGGTTGTACTTCATAGCGCTTGGGCAAAGGCAATGGCGGTTGTTTGGGCATGCTACGTAGTGAACGGCGCAACAGCCCAGAGCCGATGTAAATGACGGCAGCGTCGTTGGCGTGGCTGAGTGCTTCATAGGCGTGGCGCATGATGCCCTCGACATCATCTTGTTTATAGGCTTGCACCCCGTCCCAGATGTCGATGGCCATGCGCCCGATTGAAAGCGTCATCAGGGTTGAACTGGGCAGCATCAGGCTAACGAAGTCGACAATACGCCAGCTCAGGTTGACGATTGATTGAGCGTCGACTTCCCAAGTGCTTTTGCTGCCTGCATTAGCCTGTGCAATCAGGGCGCGGGCTTCGGCCATGTAGCAGGCATAGAACAAGTCGTCCGAGATTTCCGGGGTTTTCAGATTGGGCCCCAGCCTGCCTTTTTGTAGCAGGTGTCGCACTTCGGTGGCAGGTAACAGGGGTAATCGCTCTACCACGTATTCGCACAAAGCGGGCGTTTTGCGTATGGCGCGCAGCAGTTCACGGGTATTGCGAAAACGGCGCCAAGCCCTTCGGTCCGGCGCGTCGGGCGTGTAAAGCACACATGCCTGAGACTTGTAGGTAGTGGTATTGAGCAGCAGCACACCCTGCAACGTGTGCCCCATGATTTTCAGTTGCCTGGCCGTGACGGTGTAACCCGCGACGGGTGGACGTAGCCCATTGTGAGGTTGATCGAGTACTGCCGAAGCCCAGTGAAACCCATGTTCAAACGGATCATCTGCGAAATGCCCGGCATAACGGGCCTTGGCAAGATCGGCGCGCATTTTGGCGCGGTTGATCCGGACATGTGCCTGCAGCCGCCATTTCCCGGCTCTGGAGGTGATTAGTTGGGTTTGCAGGTATTGGTTGTAGTTGCCGCCTACATCAAGGTCGCGGACCAATGCCTTTAGATACTCCGGCGTCAGCCCGGCCGGCAGGGCGATGGCATTCTCATGGGTCACCTTCGCCGTCAGCCAGTAGTCGAAATCAAACCATGGCAGGTTGTGCAGGGCTAGCTGATCCAGGGATTGGGTTATCTTGACCATTTCGATCATGCTGTCGCCGACGCGTCTCAGGCCTAGCGATGCTACAAGGGGCGATGTAGCAAAGGGGTGCACGAATGCGCCGGTCTGGCGTGCAAGCACGACGCTGACCAGAATGTGTTCGGGGTCGCAATCCAGTGCCAGGTCTTGTCGCAGGCGCTTGCGTAGCTGAAGTTTTGCCCAACTGAGCAGGTCGTGCTTCTTCTTGAACGCTGTGATGTCGAGTATTCCCGGCGCGGCAGCCAATTCGGCGGCAGCCACCAGTTCCTGCATGGTTTGCATGATATGGCTCAGGCCTTGCGTGGGGGTGTTTCGCAGCCAGTTAGGCAGGTTTTTCTCCAGCAACTGCGAGTAGCGGGTCTTGAGCAGTGCCTGGCAATCAATGTCCGGGCCTAATGCCAGTGCTTTGGTGATCTTCTGGTGCAGGGAGGCCGGCTCACTGTTCCACACGGCAGGCTCACTAAGGCGTTGCCGCTGTGCCTCAATGCAGCATTCGACCTGGGCTTCGACCAGGCTGTCGGCAAACCAGTCGTAACGCAGGCGTTCTGCTTGGCGTGCTCGCTCGGCTTGTTCAGTTTGCGCATACAAGTGCAGCAGTGGCCGGCTCTGCAAGGGGTCTTCCAGGCGTTCGCTCAGTTCCTGATGCAGGTCGGCGAGTGAGTCGAATGCCTCGATTCCTTGGGACATGCAACACAGCAGCGCCGCGCCGGTCGGGTCTTGTGAGCTGAGCATGCGGGCTTCATCCAGCCCGGCGATGATCACGAAGGCGCCTGGCAAATAGCTGCGCCAATTGGGGGAATGCCCTTCGAGTAACACGCGATAGAGCTGTGGGCGCTCGGCCATCGGCAGGTGCCTGCGCTGTGGGGCAAGGGGCAAAGCCAGGCAGTGGGATAACAGAGCTGCATGCTCGGGCGTCAAGGTCTGGTCGTTCAGTCGCAGGCGTACCTCCGCCGTCAGTTGAGCGCTGCGCAGGGTCTGCAGTTGTTGTTTGGGGGTTACGCCGTCGCTATTGGCGGTGCTCCAGAAACTGGCCAGATCGCCATGCAACTGCGCGCGCGTTACGGAGGTTGCCCCCTCGGCGAATGTCATGCCGCGCAAGAGCGCATGGATCTGCTGATCGATCTGTTCCAGTTGTTCGAGAGGTAGCATGTGGCCGCTCCTTTGAGGTCAAAGACGGCCATGCTGGAAAAAGCGCGGTGTGGCAGGTGGTAGATAGCTAGTTCAGGCGCGTCGGTACCCGAACAGCGCCCGCAAGCTCAAGGCGGCAGGCAGGCCCAGCCCGACCCACGCCAGCACGTCCCAACCACCGTCGCCCAGCAGCGCGGCGAACAACCCGGCCAAGCCAAGCAGGGTTATCAGCAGTGGCCAGGCGAAAATGCGTCGTGTCGATTGCGAAGCGTGGCTCATGTGCGTGCCTCTTTTGATTTGCGCTGTTTGCCCCACCACAGGTACAGGCCGCTGCCGAGCACGATGATGGTCAGCACATCGAGTATCGCCCAGAGTATCTGCATGGGGCGCCCGCCGTAGTCGCCAAAGTGCAGGGGCTGTGACAACAGCAGGGCATCCATGTACCAGGGGCGTTCGCCAACGGCAGTCACAGCCAGGGTTTGCGCATCAATCAGCACCGGGGTCAGCAGGTGCGAGGTCAGGTGCGTGGAACCTTTCATGAACACTGCGTAGTGATGCTCGCTGGAAAAGCGCGTACCGGGGAATGCAATGAAGTCCGGGCGCATACCGGGTGCTGCCCGTTCGGCAATTTCCAGCAGGTGTGTGGCCGAGGCGCGCTGGGTGAGTGGCGCGGCGTTCTGATACGGTGCAACCAACGTTGCCAGGCTGTCATTGCGCCAGGCGGCAATGACCAGGTCGGAGAGGGCGTTGATGACACCGGTCACGCCTACGGTCAGCGCCCACGCCAGCGTGACGATACCAATAAGGTTGTGCAGGTCCAGCCAGCGCAAGCGGGTGGACTTTTCGTGGCGTACGGTGGCGAATTTCAGACGGCGCATGAAGGGGGCGTACAGCACAGTCCCGGATACGATCGCGAGCACGAACAGCACGCCCATGAACGCCAGTATCAGCTTGCCGGGCAAGCCGGCGAACATGTCCACATGCAGGCGTAGCATCAGCATCATGAAGCCGCCGTTGGCGGCGGGCATGGCCACGGCCTCTCCGGTACGGGCGTCGAGCATGAAGGTGTGCGAGGCGTTGGGTTCGGTGCCGGCGGTTGCGGCCATGATGGCCACCACCCCGTTGGGTTCGTCCTCGTCGTAGCCGAAGAACTGCATGGCTTCGCCAGGGCGATGTTGCTCTGCCTTCAGCTCGAGCTGGTCGAGGTTGAGGTGCGGTGTAGTGGCGGGCATCTCGCGCAGTTCGGGCGCTTCGCCGAGCAGGTGTTCAATTTCGTGATGGAAGATCAGCGGCAGGCCGGTGAGGGCCAGCAGCAGCAAGAACACCGTGCAGACCAGGCTGCTCCAGGTGTGGATGAGGGACCAGCGGCGGATGGTGGCGCTTTTCATCTTGGTTCCGGTTTTTGCCTGAAGGCCTGGAGGCTGCTGCGCAGCCTTTTCGCGACACAAGGCCGTTCCCACAGGCGAACGCAATTACCTGTGGGAGCAGCCTTGCCGGGGCGCCGGACCGGTCGGAATGGGGCGCAACGCGCCCCCCCTGCTACCTCAGAACTTATAGGTGGCACTGGCAACAACGCTACGCTCATCTCCGTAGTAGCAGTAGTAACTGTCGCAGGTGGAAATGTAGTCCTTGTCGAGCAGGTTGGTGGCTTTAACCGCTACCGACGCGCCTTCGAGGCTGTTGCTCAGGCGGCCCAGGTCGTAATGCACCGACGCATCGAACACGGTGTAGGCGTTGGCCTTGCCCAGGTAGGTATTGGCCTGGTCGCCGTAGGTGTTGCCGGTGTACCGCGCGCCTGCACCAATGCCGAAGCCGTCAAGCACGCCGCTGTGCCAGGTGTAGTCAGCCCACACGGAGGCTTGCTGGTTCGGCATCAGTTGCAGGCGATTGCCTTTGTACAGGCCGTCCTGAACTTCGGATTTGGCGAGGGTGTAGGCGGCGATCACCTTCAGGTTTTCGGTGACATCCGAGACCGCTTCAAGCTCCAGGCCGCGTACTTTCACTTCACCCGTCTGGCTGGTGACAGTCACGTTGCCGACGTTGTTGGTAACCGAGACGTTCTTCTGGGTCAGGTCATATACCGCTGCCGACAGCAGAGTGTTGGAGCCCGGTGGCTGATACTTGATGCCCAGCTCCCACTGCTTGCCTTCGGTTGGTTTGAACGAGTTGACCGGGTCGGCACTGGCATTGCTGGTTGGCTGGAACGACTCGGCATACGACAGGTAGGGCACAAAACCGTTGTCGAAGACGTAGCTGATTGCAGCGTTGCCGCTGAAGTTGCTGTCGCGTTCGGTGTTGGTGGCATCGCCCTTGTTGAAGAACTTGGTGCCGGTGTGCACCCAGTCTTCACGGCCGCCCAAGGTCAGGCGCCAGTTGCCCAGGGCCATCTGGTCCTGCACATACACGCCGGTCTGGCGGGTTTTCTGGTCGTAATCGTAGTACGCAGTGGAGCGGTCCGGGCGAACGATCGGCACGGTGTTCACCGGGTTGTTGACGTTGATGCTCGAGGCGCTGCCGAAGATTGACAGGTAGTTGGTGTTACTGCGCTGGTGGTCCAGGCCGATCAACAGCGTGTGCTGGATCTCGCCAGTGCTGAAGTTGCCCTGGAAGTTGTTGTCCACCGCGAACTGGCTGATGTCTTCATCGACGTTGGTGGTACCACGGCCGATGTTGCCGTCTGCGTCCAGTTCGTAGCCCGCCAGGCCCGGGATATAGCTGTTGACGGTGACGGTCTGGAAGGCCAGGTCCGACTTGGTGTAGCGCAGATTCTGACGGAAGCTCCACACATCGTTGAAGCGGTGCTCGAAGGCGTAACCCAGCGCGTAGTAAGTGCGGTCGTAGAACTCGTAGTCTGGGTCGCCCAGGTTCTTGTGGTGGGAAATCTTGCCGAACGGCGAGTCCAGCTTGGTGCCCTGAATCGGGCGGAACTGGCTGGTGACGCCGGTATCGTCACGGGTGAACTGGGTGAGCAAGGTCAACGTGGTGTCGTCGTCGATGTTCCAGGTCAGGCTCGGGGCGATGTTGTAGCGCTTGTTATCGATGTGATCGATTTGTGTGCCGCTGTCACGGATCACGCCGCTGACGCCGTACAGGAACCTGCCTTCATCGTCGATCTTGCCGGTGCTGGCGAAGTTGATCTGGCGATGATTGTCGCTGCCGTACTGCACTTCGATTTCGTGGCTGCTTTGGGCTTGCGGGCGGCGGCTGACCATGTCGAGCAGGCCACCTGGCGGGGTCTGGCCATAGGTCGAAGAAGCCGGGCCGCGCAGCAGGGCCAGGCGGTCGAGGTTCCAGGTTTCCGGTTTCGGGTTGGCGTACACACCGCGCGGCAGCGGCAGCCCGTCGAGGAACTGGGTCGGTTCGAAGCCACGAACGCGCATCCAGTCGTAGCGGGTGTCGCTGCCGAAACTGGCCGACACGATGCCGGGCATGTAGCGCACGGCGTCATCCAGGCTGTGTACGTTGCGGTCGTTCATCTGCTCGCGGGTGGCAACAGAGATGGAGCGGGGTGCTTCAACCAGCGCGGTGTCGGTCTTGCTGCCAGCGGCTGTGCGCTTTGCGACATAGCCCTCTACCGGGCCCCAGGCGCTTTCGCTGATGCTGGAGGCATCAACCGTAGTGGCTGGCAGCGCAACGCTGTCTTCCGGTACGGCAACCAGGCTGTAACTGCCGACGCTGCTTTGCTGCAACTGCAGGCCGGTGCCACGCAAGGCCGCCTGCAGGGCGCTGAGGCCGTTGAACTGGCCGTTCACCGGTGCCGACGTGCGGCCACTGACCAGCGCCGGGTCGATGGCCAGGGCAATACCCGACTGGCTGGCGATCTGGTTCAGGGTCGTGGCCAGCGGTGCGCTGGGCAGGTTGTAGGCACGCGGGGCGGACTGCTCGGCGGCGAACAGGGCAGGGCTGGCCAATGGGGCGGCAACAGCGATGGCCAAGGCCATCAGGCTTGGGCGCAGGATACGATCAACAGCACGGGACATGCAGCGGCTCCTCGACGGATAAGTGCTAACTGCTTCCTTGCCGAGCGAGATTTGGAAAGTGACAGGGGGGATGGATAATTTTTTCAGGGTTGGCCCCGCGAAGGGGCCAGCACAGGCAACTCAGCACCTCCCAGGTGTTTTATCTGGGGACGACGGTCACCCACCATGGCGTGTGTTGCTCGACTTTCACCGGTAGCGCCGGTACCAGCGAAGCCAGTGCCAGGTCGGTATCGGTCAGCGGGAAGCTGCCCGTTACGCGCAGGTCGGCAATCTCATCCGCCACACCCAGATGCCCATTGCGGTACTTGCCCAAGGTGGCCAGCAAATCGGCCAGGCGTACGTTGTCGACCACCAGCATGCCGCGGGTCCAGGCATCGGCCCCGGCGGGCACTGGCGTGACCCGGCTCAGCCCGTTGGCACTCATCAGCACCTGCTGGCCTTCGCGCAGTACCTGCTCGTCACCGCTGTTGAGCGGCATGGCGGCCACAGAGGATTGCAACACTTCAAGGCGCGTGCCCTGGGCCTCGCGGCGTACCAGGAAGCGCGTGCCCAGTGGGCGCAGGCGGCCATCGTCGGTGCGCACCAGCAGCGGGCGCGGGTCTTCGTGGCCGGTTTCCACCGAAATTTCGCCTTGGTGCAGTACCAGCACGCGTTGGTCGCCTTCGTAGTCGATGTCTACGGCGGTGTGGGTATTGAGGCTCAACAGCGTGCCGTCTTCCAGGCGCAAGGTTCGCAGTTCGCCAGTGGCTGTGCGTTGGTCGGCCAGCCAGTAGCTGGGCGACAGTGATGGAGCACCGACCCAATTCAGCAGCGAGCCCAGCAGGAGCATGCATGCCAGCCCGCTGCCAGCCTTGCCGATTCGTCTGCGCAGGCTTACCCGAGATTGCACCAGCGCTTGGCGCGCAGGCCCCGCGGCAGCACTGACGCGCTGGTCGAGCACGCTCAGTTGGCGCCAGGCGCGGGCGTGTTCTTCGCTGGCGGCATGCCAGCGCATGAAGGCGTTTTGCTCGTCGGCTGTGCCGCTGTTGTCATCCAGGCTCAGCTTCCAGGCGATGGCGTCTTCGAGCACCTGAGCAGAAACGGGCGTGTTGTTCATGTCGGTTGGCCATAAAGGGCCACGTAGCATTGGCGCATGCCTTGGGCAATGTACTGGCGCACCCGCGACACCGAAACGCCCAGGCGCTCGGCAATTTCCGCATGGCCCATGCCGTCCAGGCGGTTGTGCAGGAAAGCGGCGCGGGCTTTGCTCGACAGTTTGCCGAGCAGGCGGTCGATGGCTTTGAGGTCTTCGAGGATCAGATGCTGGATTTCGGGAGAGGGCTGTTCGGCTTCCGGCATCCGGGCCAGCTCAGCCAGGTAGGCTTGCTCCAGCGCGGCGCGGCGGAAATGGTCGAACATCAGCCCCTTGGCAACGGCGGCCAGGAACGCGCGGGGTTCGCGTGGAGTGTCCAGTTGTTCACGGCCTAGCAGGCGCACGAAGGTGTCCTGGCTCAGGTCTTCGGCACGTTGGCGGCAGGCCATGCTGCGTTGCAGCCACGCAAGCAGCCAGCCGCGGTGATCGCGATACAGCGCACCGACCAACTCGGCATGTGGGCGTTGTGCAGAAGACAAGCCGAGTCCCCCCGGAACCAATGCATTAACTAACGATAATTATTCGCGATTGTTGCAGAGGACGGGGGCGGGGCGCAATGGACGCCTATCGGAATGCCATTATCGTTGCGCGGCCAATTCAGCCTTAGAGGCCGTGGTTGTGGGCATTGCGGCGCCGCCAGCCGCGTAGCCGTTGCTCCAGTTGCAAGGGGCTGTCCAGTTGCTGGCGACGGGCCTGGCTGAACAGGATCAGTGCCAGCTCAGCTGTAACCAAGGCATCGGCACTGGCGTGGTGGCGTTCGTCCACTTGCAGGCCGAAACGCGCCACCCAGTCGTCCAGGCCCGCTTCGCGCAGCACCGTATCAGGGTTGAGCATCGGTGCCAGTTCGGCCACGTCAAGGAACGGGTGCAGCAGGCGGTAGCCCAGGCTTTCTTTAAGGGTTCGGCCCAGCATGCGCTGGTCAAACGCAGCGTGGAAGGCCAGTAGCGGGCTGTCCCCGATGAAGTCGAGCAGGTCGAGCAGCGCCTCGGTCGGGTCGCTGCCGGCAGCCAGTGCACTGGGGCCCAGCCCATGAATCAGTACGCTGGCATTGGTCTTGTGCAGTGGGCGACGCAAGGTGCGTTCGAACTGCTGGGAAAAGTCGATGGCACCATCTTCGATCGCCACCGCGCCAATGGATAGCACCTGATCGCGGCTGGCGTTCAGGCCGCTGGTTTCCAGGTCGAGTACCACCCAGCGCTGTTCGCGCAAGGCACACACACCCAGCGGCTTGGCCTTGGCCATGCCGGCCAGGCGATGGCGCAGGCTATCGTCCAGCAATGGGGCCGCCGGGCGCAGCCAAGTGAACAGGCTCATAGTTGATACCGCAGGGCCAGGCTGCTTTGCAGGCGCTGGGCCTGGCGCAGCGATTCACGCAGGATACGGCGGTCCAGGTGGTTGAGGCTGTCCGGGTCGAGGCGGTTGGAGTAGGGCAGGTTGTCGCGCGTTTGCCGCTGGTGCTGTTGCATGCGGGTTTGTTGAATGAAGTGGTAAGCCTCCTCGTACGCCGCACCATCGAGCGTGTCGATCACGCCCTTGGCCACCAGTTGGCGCAGGCGCTCCAGGGTGTTGCATGCGCCTATGCCGTTGGCCAGCGCCAATATGCGCGCACCGTCCACGAATGGGGTTAGCCCCTGAACCTTCAGATCAAGGGTGGCCGCTTTATCGTTGCCCTGGCGCGTCAGCACGAATTCGCGCAGGCGCCCAACCGGTGGCCGTTGCCGCAGAGCGTTGTCGGCCATCATGCGTTGGAAGATGCGGTTGTCTGCCACCTGCTCGAGCATACGCTGGCGCAGTTGCTCACAGCCTGCCTCATCACCCCAGACGACGCGCAGGTCAAAGTAGATGCTTGAACCCAGCAGGTTTTCCGGGCTGGCCTCGCGAATGAAACCGGCAAAACGCAACGCCCACTCCGTGCGGGACAGGCACAACTGCGGGTTGCCGGCCATCACGTTGCCTTTGCACAGGGTAAAGCCGCACTGGGCCAGGCACTGGTTGATGTGCTGGGCCAGCGGCAGCAGGCGGGCGCGGATGGCTTCGGCCTCGGTGCTGTTGGCTGCTTCGAACAGGATGCCGTTGTCCTGGTCGGTGTGCAGCGTCTGCTCGCGGCGCCCTTCACTGCCAAAGCACAGCCAGCTGAACGGCACGCCAGGGTCACCCCGCTCGGCCAACACCAGTTCGATCACGCGGCACACGGTATGGTCGTTGAGCAGGGTGATGATCTGGGTGATCTGCGTCGAGGATGCGCCGTGGGCGAGCATGCGCTCGACCAGTTGCCCGATCTCGCCACGTAGCGATACCAGCGAGTCCAGGCGCGGCGCATGGCGGATGGTGCGCGCCAGGTGCACAAGGTCGACCCGCTGCAGGGAAAACAGGTCGCGCTCTGACACCACGCCGCACAAGCGCTGGTTGTCCACCAGGCACACGTGGGCAATGTGCCGCTCGGTCATGGCCATGGCCGCATCGAAGGCGCTGGCTTGCGGGCTCAGGTAGAACGGGCGGGTGGTCATGTGGTGTTCGATACAAGCACCAAGGTCTGCATCGGCTGCGGCTACCACCTGGCGCAGGTCACGCAAGGTGAAAATGCCTACCGGGAAGCGCTGCGGGTCGACCACGACAATGCTGCCAACCTGCTGCTCATGCATCAGGCGCACAGCTTCACGCAGTGATGTCTCCGGCGTGCAGGTCACCGGATGGCGCATGGCCAACTCGCCCAGTGGCGTGTTTAACGAGTATTGGGTACCCAGTGTTTCCACTGCCCGCTGACGCACCTGTTGATTGACTTGGTCCAACAGGCTGCTGACCCCGCGCAGGGCAAAATCCCGAAACACATCGGACATTGAAAACACGCGGATGAAAGCGGATTTGTTCAGTTGCAGGCAAAAGGTGTCTTCACCGGCCAGGTGTTCGGTACGGGTGGCGCGTTCGCCAAGCAGCGCAGCCAGCGGGAAGCATTCACCCGTGGCGATCTCGAAGGTGGTTTCCACACCCGGTTTGACCAGATGCTGGCGCTCACCGACCACACGGCCCTGCTTGACGATGTAAAAGTGCTCGGCGGGGCCGTCGGTTGGCTTGATGATGCTCTCGCCACTGGCATAAAACCGCAGCTGGCACTGCTCCACCAGGTACGCCAGGTGGCTGTGCTCCATCTGATTGAACGGCGGGAAGCGCTGCAGAAATTGCAGGGTACCCTGAATGTTCTGCAGAACGGCGGTTCTGCCCACCTGGTTGTAGGCGTCCTTTTTGCTCATGAAACTGACCGTATCGCTACGCCGAACTATATATATCTATATATAGGTGCCGGCCTTGTTGTTCTCGGCCCCCATGGTCGGCTGGAGACCGTGCGGTGCCCATTGGACGTAAGTCTATGAGGGTGGTGTGAACAACGTCACAAGGTGTGGTCCTACGGGTGAATACTAATTTCTGACGAGACGGCCATGGTTGAGCATGACGACATCCTGAGTGACGCCGAGCGTAAGGCCTTGGCTAATTTGAGTGCCCCCGTTTCGCCTCGGCCGATGGTTCTGGTCGTTGATGACAACCCGGTGAACAGGGACGCGCTCAAGTGGTATCTGAAGAGCAGGGGCATCGAATGCATGACTGCTGACGGTGCGCAGGATGCCATGTTCAAACTCCACTACGAACCACGTATTGCGTTGTTGATTACCGACCTGCGCATGAAACCCGAGGACGGCATGGATCTGATCCGGCAGATCCGGGAGTCGGAGCGGGCTGCGTTGTCGATCATCGTGGTGTCGGGCGACAACGATGTGAAGGCGAGAGAGGCGGTGGACGTGATGCACCTGGGGGTGGTGGATTTCTTGTTGAAACCGGTGGATTTGGAGGAGTTGCTGGGGTTGGTGAAGAGAGAGTTACGGATCGAGTGATTGTGTGGAGGCATTCGCGGATAAATCCGCTCCTACAGGTTGTACCTGTAGGAGCGGATTTATCCGCGAAGGGGCCTTACAGCCCGTTACGCGCCTTGAACTCGCGACGACGGCGGTGCAGAACCGGCTCGGTATACCCGTTCGGCTGCTTGGCACCCTCAATCACCAGTTCGATGGCCGCCTGGAACGCGACGTTATCGTCGAAGTTCGGTGCCATTGGGCGATACAAGGCATCGCCAGCGTTCTGCTTGTCGACCACCGCGGCCATGCGCTTGAGGCTTTCCAGCACCTGCGCCTCGCTGACCACGCCATGGCGCAGCCAGTTGGCCAGCAACTGGGCCGAAATGCGCAGGGTGGCGCGGTCTTCCATCAGGCCGACGTCGTTGATGTCCGGCACCTTCGAGCAACCCACGCCCTGGTCGATCCAGCGCACGACGTAGCCAAGAATGCCTTGGGCATTGTTGTCCAGTTCGTTGCGGATTTCATCAGCCGACCAGTTGGTATCGGCGGCCAGCGGGATGGTCAGAATGTCGTCAACCGACGCCGGGGTGCGGGACGCCAGCTCACGCTGACGGGCCTGTACATCGACCTTGTGGTAGTGCAGGGCATGCAGCGTTGCAGCAGTCGGCGACGGAACCCAGGCGGTATTGGCACCAGCCAGCGGGTGAGCGATTTTCTGCTCGAGCATGGCGGCCATCAGGTCCGGCATGGCCCACATGCCTTTGCCGATCTGCGCACGGCCTTGCAGGCCAGTGGCCAGGCCCACGTCGACGTTGTTGTTTTCGTAGGCGCCAATCCACTTCTCGTTCTTCATGGCGCCTTTGCGCACGACGGCGCCGGCTTCCATGGAGGTGTGGATTTCGTCACCGGTGCGGTCGAGGAAACCGGTGTTGATGAACACCACGCGCTCGGCGGCGGCTTTGATGCAGGACTTGAGGTTGACCGTGGTGCGGCGTTCCTCGTCCATGATCCCGACTTTGACGGTGTTGCGTGCCATACCCAGCAGGTCTTCGACGCGGCTGAAGATCTCGGCGGCGAACGCCACTTCTTCAGGGCCGTGCATCTTCGGCTTGACGATGTAAACGCTGCCAGTGCGGGTGTTCTTGCGGCTGGTGTTGCCTTTAAGGTTGTGCAGGGCGACGAGGTTGGTGAACAGGCCGTCCTGGATACCTTCAGGGATTTCGTTGCCTTGGGCATCGAGAATCGCCGGGTTGGTCATCAAATGGCCAACGTTGCGCACGAACAGCAGCGAACGGCCGTGCAGGGTTACGCTGCCACCGTTAGGTGCGGCGTACTCGCGGTCCGGGTTCATGGTGCGGGTGAAGGTTTTACCGCCTTTGCTCACGCTTTCGGCCAGGTCGCCTTTCATCAGGCCCAGCCAGTTGCGGTAGACGATGACCTTGTCGTCAGCGTCGACAGCGGCGACAGAGTCTTCGCAGTCCATGATGGTGGTCAGGGCCGATTCCATCAGGATGTCTTTCACGCCGGCTGCATCAGTGCTACCGACCGGGGTGCTGGCATCGACCTGGATTTCGAAGTGCAGGCCGTTGTGCTTGAGCAACACGGCGGTTGGCGCAGCGGCATCGCCGTGGAAGCCGATCAGTTGCGCGTCGTCACGCAGGCCGCTGTTGCTGCCGCCTTTGAGCGAAACGACCAGCTTGCCGCCTTCGATGCGGTAAGCGGTAGAGTCGACGTGGGAACCGGCCGCCAATGGCGCAGCTTCGTCGAGGAAGGCGCGGGCGAAGGCGATAACCTTGTCGCCGCGAAGCTTGTTGTAGCCTTGACCTTTCTCGGCGCCACCTTCATCACTGATGGCATCGGTGCCATACAGGGCGTCGTACAGCGAACCCCAACGGGCGTTGGCGGCGTTCAGGGCGAAGCGTGCGTTCATCACCGGCACGACCAGCTGTGGGCCGGCCATGTGGGCGATTTCTTCGTCCACATTCTGGGTGGTGGCCTGGAAATCGTCGGCTTGTGGCAACAGGTAGCCGATTTCCTGGAGGAAGCTCTTGTAGGCTACGGCGTCGTGGGCCTGGCCTTTGCGTGCCTGGTGCCAGGCGTCGATCTTGGCCTGCAGCTCGTCGCGCTTGGCGAGCAGGGCTTTGTTCTTGGGAGCGAGGTCATTGATGATCTTCTCGGCACCCGCCCAGAACTGCTCGGCGACGATGCCGGTCCCCGGAATGGCTTCGTTGTTGACGAAGTCGAACAGGACCTTGGCGACCTGAAGGCCACCGACTTGAACGTATCCAGTCATTGCTTGCCTCACCTCTGCTCAGCTATTTCGCTTTCGCTCTTCTTTATTAAGCCTGTAGCGCTTCTCTAAACACGGCACCAGTGCTTGCCCTCGTGGCTACGAGCGCGGCTGGGTGCGGCTCGCCAGACGGGCTGGCGGGCGGTTGGCGTATTTTCACAGGCGCCTTGGCAGACATCGAAACGACGTTTTGTAGTCCGCGTCGACGCATACTACATGAAGCAGCAGGCAGGTGAACATCAGACTAAAAGCGTCGCTCTGCGACCGTGTGGTCGCTTGGGGTCACGCTGGGAGACAGTATGTTCGCAAAAAACTGGTGGATTGTTCCAGATAAATCTTGAAACAGTACACGATTAATTGCGCGGATTGCCCTGCGGCAGGTTGCCGCGCCTTGCCTATACTGATGCGACGCCCCGCATTCATGCCGCCTGGCGCGGCTCGGCACAGAGGAAAACCCTGTGGATCATCTTGTACTCACTGTGATTGCGCCTGACAAGGCCGGCCAGGTCGAGCGCATTGCCCAGTGCATTGCCGACCATAACGGTAACTGGCTGGAGAGCCGCATGTCGCGCATGGCCGGGCAGTTTGCCGGGATCTTGCGGGTGGCGGTGCCGGCAGAGAATTACGAAGATCTGGTGAAGGCTTTAGAGAAACTTTCAAAGCATGACATTCGCGTGCTGATCGCGGAAAGCGGTATCGAACCTTCGTGCACCTGGAAGCCGATTGCAATGGAGCTGGTCGGTAATGACCGGCCAGGGATTGTGCGGGACATTACCCGGTTGCTGGCAGAGCAGGGGGTGAACCTGGAGCGGTTCACCACGGAGGTACGCCCGGCGCCGATGAGCAGCGAGCCGCTCTTCGTTGCCGATGCCCTGCTGGCGTTGCCGTTGACGCTGTCGCTGGACGACTTGCAGCGCAAGCTGGAAAGCCTGGCGGATGACTTGATGGTGGAACTGAAGCTGCGACCAGAGGATTGAGCAACTTTTAGGGTTATCCCGATTTAACGGGGAAGGCCCTGTGGATAACCTTTGGAGATCATGCTGCAGGCCACAAACGGCGTGGCCTGCAAGGTGTTGATTGTTTTTTGATCAGGCGCGTTTGCGCAGGCTCAGCCAAGCATCGACGCTGTACAGCGCCAACCCCGCCCAAATGCACATGAACGCCACCAGGCTACTCAGCGACAAGTGCTCATCAAACAACAACACCGCCTGTAACAACACCAAGGTAGGCGCCAGGTACTGCAAGAACCCCAGCGTGGTGTAGGGCAGGTGGCGCGCAGCGGCGTTGAAGCATACCAACGGCACCAGCGTCACCGGCCCTGCCGCCATCAACCAGAGCGCCTCGCTGCTGGTATAGAAGGCGCCCTGTGCGCTCATGGCGGTGGGGTTGAGCAGCAGCCAGCCCGCGGCCAGCGGCACCAGCATCCAGGTTTCCACCACTAGGCCAGGCAGCGCTGCGACCGGCGCCTTTTTACGAATCAGGCCGTAAAAACCAAAGCTCAACGCCAGCGCCAGCGATACCCAAGGCAAGCTGCCGGCTTGCCACACCTGCTGCGCCACGCCCAGCGCGGCCAGCCCCACGGCCAGCCATTGCAGGCGCCGCAGGCGCTCTCCCAGCAGCAGCATGCCGAGCAATACGTTTACCAGCGGGTTGATGTAATAACCCAGGCTGGCTTCGAGCATGCGGCCGTTGTTCACTGCCCACACATAGGTCAGCCAGTTGAAGGCAATCAGTGCGCCACTCAGGGCAAGAATGGCCAGGCGCTGAGGGTTTTCACGCAGCTCGCGCCACCAGCCAGGGTGTTTCCACACCAACAGCAACAGCGAGCCGAACAGGGCAGACCAAAGCACCCGGTGGACGATGATTTCCACCGCCGGGATGCTCTGGATGGCTTTGAAATACAGCGGGAACAAGCCCCAGATGATGTAGGCGGTAAGGCCAAGAATGTACCCGCGGCGCGGGTTTGCGGCGTGCATGCAGAATCCTTGCTTAGGAAGCTAAATAAAGCGACGCCTATTGTAGACAGAGCTGCTGACACATCTAGAACAATTTCAGCGGCGCTTCATCCAGTGCCGCCAATTGCTCGCGCAGGGCGAGAATCTGGTCGCCCCAGTAACGTGGCTGGCCAAACCAGGGGAAGCTTGGTGGGAAGGCCGGGTCGTCCCAGCGGCGCGCCAGCCAGGCGCTGTAGTGGAGCTGGCGCAGGGCGCGCAAAGGCTCGATCAGTGCCAACTCTCGCGGGTCGAAGTCATGGAGTTCGTTGTAGCCGTCGATCAGTTCGGCCAACTGCCCCAGGCGCTCCTCGCGGCTGCCCGCAAGCATCATCCACAGGTCTTGCACGGCCGGCCCCATGCGGCAATCGTCAAGGTCGACCATGTGGTACACCTCATCGCGGTGCATGAGGTTGCCAGGGTGCAGGTCGCCGTGCAGGCGGATTACCTGATGGGGCGTGCGTGCATAAACGTCCTCGACGCGCTTGAGCAGGTCGCGGGCGACCGATTCGAATGCAGGGAGTAGCTCTTTGGGGACGAAGCCGCCGTCGAGCAGCGTGTTCAGCGAGGCATGGCCAAAGTTGTCCACAGCCAGCGCCTCACGGTGCTCGAAGGGGCGCATCGAGCCCACGGCGTGCAAGCGGCCAAGCAATTGGCCAAGGCGATAGAGTTGATCGAGGTTGCCAGGCTCCGGCGCGTGGCCACCACGGCGGGGGAACAGGGTGAAGCGAAAGCCCTGGTGTTCGAACAGTGTCTGGCCTTCATGTTGCAGCGGCGCCACCACGGGCACTTCGCGTTCGGCGAGTTCGGCGGTGAAGCGGTGTTCTTCAAGGATGGCCTCATTGCTCCAACGGCCAGGGCGGTAGAACTTGGCAATCAGCGGCTGTGAATCTTCGATACCCACCTGATAAACGCGGTTTTCGTAGCTGTTCAGGGCCAGGACGCGCGCGTCGCTGAGAAAACCAAGGCTCTCGACGGCGTCCAGGACCAGGTCAGGGGTGAGGGTGTCGAAGGGGTGAGACATGATTGCTCCGGGGTGGGCGGCGTTGGAGCATGGTAACCCACATTGTCCACCCCAGCATGACGCTGCCCCTGTAGGAGCGGCTTCAGCCGCGACGCGGGCGACTCAGGCAGGTACGCCCAGCAGCACATAGGACGGATGAAACTGCGCACGCAATTGGCTACCGATACCCACGCCCTCGCGCACCAGCCACGGCCTTTCAGTCAATGCGCACAGCGTTTGCCCATTACCCAGCGCCAGACGCACCTCAACCGACTCATGCCCATCGTCCAGCACTTCCTCGACCGTGGTTGGCAGCACGTTGCAGCCAGGCTCGACCTCATCGCCAGCCCCCAGCAACTGCACCCACCCTGCTTTGAGCAACGCAATAACGACGCTACCCAGGCTCAACTCAAGCCGTGCCGTACTGTCATGGGTAATCAGCGCCTCGATTTCCAGCCCGCCGCCCAGTGCCAGGCTAACCCGATCATGCCGCCCCTCGCGCCGCAAACCATTGACCTGGCCCTGCAATTGGTTGCGGGCACTGGTGCGCAGCATCAGCCGCCCGAGCAGGTCGAGGTCGCTGGATTCTTCTGCGGCTTCAAGAATTTGAGCCTGCAGCGTTTGCAGCCGCTGATACAGCCTCAGCACCCGCTCACCTTCGGCCGACAACCGCGCACCACCGCCCCCGCGCCCCCCGGTGCTGCGCTCAACCAACGGTTGGCTGGCGAGGTTGTTGAGCTCGTCGATGGCGTCCCAGGCGGCCTTGTAGCTGATGCCGGCGGCCTTCGCCGCCTTGGTGATCGAGCCTTGCTCGGCGATGTGCTGGAGCAGGGCGATGCGCTGGGGGCGGCGGGCGATGTGTTGGGTGAGCAGTGCGGGCAGGGACATGTTGGCGCCTTTGTGGGACTGACCGGTCAAGCTTGCCCCGGTTTTGGCGTGCGTGCCAGGCAATAAATGTCGACCCGGCCCGCACCGGCCTTGCGCAGCAGGTTGGCGATGGCCTGAGCGGTGGCGCCGGTGGTCATTACATCGTCGACTACTGCTACATGCAGTCCTTCAAGGGAGCGTTGATCAGCCAGCGAGAACGCCCCACGCAAATTGCGCTGGCGGGCTCGGGCATTGAGGTCTTGTTGTGCAGGTGTGTCGCGGGTGCGTAGCAGCAGCCGTTCATCGCACCGGATATCAAGGCACTTTGAGACCCAGCCCGCAAGCATCGAGGCCTGATTGAACCCGCGTTCGCGCTGTCGACGCTTGGCCAGGGGGACGGGCAACAGCAACCCGGGCTTCAACAAGCCATCGGCAAAGCGGTGTTGCAGGTTAATGCTCAGCATTTCTGCCATCAACCGGCCCAGCGGCCATTGGCGATTGTGTTTGAAGCGGCTGATCATCGTGTCCAGCGGAAACCCGTAATGCCACGGTGCAATGACCTGCTCGAAGGCAGGAGCACGCCGGCTGCAATGGGCGCAGACCAGATCGGCCATCGGCAATGGCAGGGCGCAGCGCAGGCAATATTCCTCCAGCCAAGGCAATTCCTGCTCGCAAGCCATGCACATCGGGTAAGCCTGAGCTGCGCGCGCATCACACAGCAAACACGACTGATCGAAATTTAGCCAGTTGTAAACCAGTTGTTTTGGCTTGGGTTGACAGTTCATAGGCCATCCATGACTATGCGAGCTATCCGTGATGCGCTGGTGGGCTTTCCTGTCCCGGCGCCAGTTACAGCCTAAACAAGGAAACGCCGATGAGCGCCAGCACAACTGCAACAACACGTCACGACTGGTCCCTGGCCGAGGTCAAGGCGCTGTTCCAGCAACCGTTCAATGACTTGCTGTTCCAGGCGCAAACCGTGCACCGCGCGCATTTCGACCCCAATCGCGTACAGGTTTCCACCCTGCTGTCGATCAAGACCGGCGCTTGCCCGGAAGACTGCAAGTACTGCCCGCAGTCCGGCCACTACAACACCGGGCTCGAAAAGCAGAAGCTGATGGAAGTGCAGAAAGTGCTGGAGGAAGCCGCACGGGCCAAGGCCATTGGTTCCACGCGTTTCTGCATGGGCGCTGCGTGGAAGCACCCGTCCGCCAAGGACATGCCTTACGTGCTGGAAATGGTCAAAGGTGTGAAGGCCATGGGCCTGGAAACCTGCATGACCCTCGGCAAGCTGGACCAAGAGCAAACTGTGGCCCTGGCCCAAGCGGGCCTGGACTACTACAACCATAACCTCGACACCTCGCCGGAGTTCTACGGCAGCATCATCACCACCCGTACCTACAGTGAGCGCCTGCAGACCCTGGCCTATGTGCGTGATGCCGGCATGAAGATTTGCTCGGGCGGCATTCTCGGCATGGGCGAATCGCTGGACGACCGCGCCGGCTTGCTGATTCAGCTGGCCAACCTGCCGGAGCACCCGGAGTCGGTGCCGATCAACATGCTGGTCAAGGTTGCCGGCACGCCGCTGGCCGAGGAAGAGGATGTCGACCCGTTCGACTTCATCCGCATGCTGGCCGTTGCGCGCCTTCTCATGCCCAAGTCGCACGTGCGCCTGTCTGCCGGCCGTGAACAAATGAACGAGCAAATGCAGGCCCTGGCGTTCATGGCTGGCGCCAACTCGATCTTCTATGGCGAGAAGCTGCTGACCACTGCCAACCCGCAGGCTGACAAGGACATGCAGCTGTTTGCCCGCCTCGGCATCAAGCCTGAAGCCCGCGAAGAGCACGCCGATGAGGTGCATCAGGCTGCCATTGAGCAGGCATTGGTGGAGCAACGCAACAGCGAGCTGTTCTATAACGCAGCAACGGCCTGACATGGGCTTTGATCTAACGGCGCGCCTGGCCGAACGGCGCGCCGCAGACCTGTTTCGGCAGCGGCCACTGCTGGAAAGCCCACAGGGGCCTGAGGTGGTGGTTGATGGCCAGCGCCTGCTGGCCTTCTGCAGCAACGATTATCTGGGCCTGGCCAATCATCCCGACGTGATCGCCGCCTGGCAGAAAGGCGCCGAGCAATGGGGGGTGGGTGGTGGCGCCTCGCATTTGGTGATCGGCCACAGCACGCCGCATCATCAGGTGGAAGAGGCGCTTGCCGAGTTGACCGGGCGCCCGCGGGCGCTGTTGTTTTCCACAGGTTACATGGCCAATCTGGGCGCAATTACCGCGCTGGTGGGGCAGGGCGACACCGTGCTGCAGGACCGCCTGAACCATGCTTCCTTGCTCGATGGTGGGCTGCTCAGCGGTGCGCGTTTCAGCCGATACCTGCATAACGACGCGGCCAGCCTGAGCAATCGCCTGGATAAAGCCACCGGCAACACACTGGTGGTTACCGACGGCGTGTTCAGCATGGACGGCGACCTGGCCGACTTGCCGGCGTTGGCGCAAGTGGCACGCGCTCGCGGCGCCTGGTTGATGGTTGATGATGCGCACGGGCTGGGTACCTTGGGTAGCCAGGGCGGGGGCATCGTCGAGCACTTTGGCCTGGGCGTGGAAGATGTGCCGGTGCTGATCGGCACTTTAGGCAAAGCCTGCGGCACTGCGGGCGCTTTCGTTGCTGGCAGCGAAGAACTGATTGACGCGCTGGTGCAGTTTGCCCGGCCTTACATCTACACCACCAGCCAGCCCCCCGCGCTGGCCTGCGCCACGCTCAAGAGCCTGGAGCTGCTGCGCCGTGAAACCTGGCGCCGCGAGCACCTGGCGGCTTTGATTCGCCAGTTCCGCGAGGGCGCCGCGCAGATCGGCCTGCAACTGATGGAAAGCCCCACGCCGATTCAGCCGATCGTGATCGGTGACAGTGCCCAGGCGCTGCGCCTCTCCAGCATGCTGCGCGAGCGGGGGCTGCTGGTGACGGCAATCCGCCCGCCTACCGTGCCGGCGGGCAGTGCGCGGCTGCGGGTAACCTTGAGTGCCGCCCACAGTGAAGCTCAGGTACAGCTATTGTTGAATGCATTGGCCGAGTGTTATCCACAACTGGAGCCCGCCGATGCGTAACCGACTGATCCTTCTGCCTGGCTGGGGGCTGGGCACCGCCGCACTGGAGCCTTTGGCCGCGAGCCTGCGGGCCCAGGACGCCCGCCTGACAATCGAACTGATGCCGCTGCCGGAGCTTGCCGACGCTGATGTCCAGGCTTGGGTCGACCATCTCGACCGAAAATTGCCCACCGATACCTGGTTGGGAGGCTGGTCATTCGGCGGCATGCTCGCCAGCGAACTGGCGCGCAAGCGGGGCGATCATTGCTGCGGTTTGCTCACGCTGGCCAGCAACCCCAGCTTCGTGGCGCGCCCTGACTGGCCCTTCGGTATGGCCGAAGACACGTTTGGCACATTCCTCGATGGTTGCCGCAGCCACACCTCGGTAACCCTCAAACGCTTCCGTACCCTCTGCAGCGACGGCGCGCAGCAACCGCGGACGCTGCTGCGCCAGTTGGGCGTCGGCGTGCCGGATACCGATCCACTTTACCTGGCCACCGGCCTGGAAGTGCTGGCCAAGCTGGATACCCGGGATGCGCTGCAGGCCTACGCTGGCCCGCAGTTGCACCTGTTTGCCGGCAGCGACGCACTGGTGCCGCCCGAAGCCGCCAAGGCGCTGAGCGAGTTGCTGCCTGACGTTGAAGTCGGCCTGGTTGAAGAAAGCTCCCACGCGTTCCTGATGGAGTATCCACAGGAGCTGGCGGAGGGCATCAAGAGTTTCCTGCATGAGAGTGGTGATGACTGACCTTTCCCGCCCAACCCTGCCTGGCACTTTGCCCGACAAACGCCAGGTTGCGGCGTCGTTTTCCCGTGCGGCGGCCAGCTACGACAGCGTGGCGGCCTTGCAGCGGGCGGTGGGCATCAGCCTGCTGGACCGGTTGCCCGAAGCGCTGGCGCCGACACGCTGGCTCGACCTTGGCAGTGGCACGGGGTATTTCAGCCGAGTGTTGGCCGAGCGTTTTGCGCCAGCCAGCGGCGTTGCGGTGGATATCGCAGAGGGCATGTTGCGCCACGCCCGTGCCGAACAGGGCGGGGCGCAGTTCCACGTGGCGGGTGATGCCGAGCGCCTGCCCTTGCGTGATACCAGCGTCGATCTGGTGTTCAGCAGCCTGGCGGTGCAATGGTGCGGCCACTTCGCAGGCGTGCTTGACGAGGCCCTGCGCGTGTTGCGCCCAGGTGGCGTGCTGGCATTCAGCAGTTTGTGCGTTGGTACTCTCGATGAACTGCGTGCCAGTTGGCAAGCCGTGGACGGCATGGTGCACGTCAACCGCTTCCGGCGCTTCGAGGACTATCAGCGCCTGTGCGCGGCCAGTGGGCTTGAGCAGGTTGCCCTGGAGCGGCGCGCTCATGTACTGCATTACCCGGATGTACGCAGCCTGACCCACGAATTGAAGGCGCTAGGCGCTCACAATCTGAACCCGGGGCGCCCCTCCGGGCTCACCGGCCGGGCGCGCATGCAAGGCCTGTTGCAGGCGTACGAAGGCTTCCGTCAGCCTCAAGGGCTGCCAGCCACCTATCAGGTGGTCTATGGTGTGTTGCGCAAGCCACGGGCATGAGAGAAGTGAAATGAGCCAAGCCTATTTCATCGCGGGAACCGATACCGACGTCGGCAAAACCACCATAGCTGCCGGGCTGCTGCATGCGGCGCGGTTGCAAGGGCTTAGTACCCTGGGTGCCAAGCCCGTCGCGTCCGGTTGCACGGTGACGCCGAAGGGGCTGCGCAATAGCGATGCCCAGGCACTGATCGACCAGAGCTCGCTGCAACTGGCGTATGAAGAGGTAAACCCATACGCCTTCGAGCCCGCCATTGCCCCCCATGTGGCCGCGCGCGAGGCGGGGGTGGCGCTGGAGGTGCCAGCGTTGCTCAAGGCCATGCGCCATGTGCTGGATCAAGGGGCAGACTTCACCCTGATCGAAGGGGCCGGTGGCTGGCGGGTGCCGTTGTCCAATCATGCCAACCTGTCAGATCTGGCCATTGCCTTGAAACTGCCTGTGATACTGGTGGTGGGGGTGCGCCTTGGGTGCATCAATCACGCGTTGCTCAGTGCCGAAGCCATCGCCCGCGACGGCCTGCAACTGGCGGGTTGGGTGGCCAACATCGTCGAGCCGCGTACCTCGCGCCTTGAAGAAAACCTGGCCAGCCTTGCAGAGCGCCTGCCAGCGCCTTGTTTGGGGCGGGTGCCAAAGCTCAAGCAGCCGAGCGCTGAAGCGGTGGCGGAGCATCTTCAGCTCGACTTGCTGGACTGAAATGCCCGTGGCCTATCAAATGGCACTGAGCCATTAGGGATTTAAACGGGCCTTTTGCACCGTGGCCTGCTTTAATTGGCGGTGTTCACATCCAGCGTCAATGGAGTCCTGACATGGAAATCACCGGAAGCTCTGCCTACTACGCGGGCCTAAGCGCCATCCAGACCGGGCAGAACCGTATCTACCAGGCGGCCGACCAGATCGCCAACAACGGCGTGGAACGCGCCGCCACCAGCCAGTCCAGCGACTATCAGGCCGAGCGCCTGCGTGCGGTCGACCGCAGTCAGCAAATGGACCTGGCCACCAGCACGGTGCAGCTGGCCTTGGGCAAGCAGGAAGTCGAACTCGGCGCAAAGGTTGCCAAGGCTTCCGACGAAATGCTCGGCCGGTTTATCGACACCTACGCCTGAGCCGCCATCGCTCGATTTTTGCACAGGTAATCTCTGTGGGAGCGGGTTTACCCGCGAATGCACCAGTGGTTTTACCACCGCATTCGCGGCTAAACCCGCTCCCACAGGCGTTATATCGCACATAGATTTCTGGCGGCGGCATAAACGCCATCGTTCGCGGCGCAAATGGCACCATCGTCCCTCCTTGACATCGGGCACTGCTAAACGTAAGTTTCAAACAACTGTTTGACCGAAAGCCACCAAGAGCTGGTCGGTATCAGCGGTCACCCCACCGGACTCATCACAGAGGTTCATCGCAATGCCTGATTACAAAGCCCCCTTGCGTGATATTCGTTTCGTGCGCGACGAGCTGCTCGGCTACGAGGCGCACTATCAGAGCCTGCCGGGTTGCCAGGACGCCACGCCCGACATGGTCGATGCGATCCTTGAAGAAGGCGCGAAGTTCTGTGAGCAGGTGCTGGCCCCGTTGAACCGCGTGGGTGACCTGGAAGGCTGCACCTGGAGCGAATCGGGTGTTAAGACGCCAACTGGCTTCAAGGCAGCTTACGAGCAGTTCGTCGAAGGCGGCTGGCCAAGCCTGGCTCACGACGTTGCCCACGGCGGCCAAGGCCTGCCCGAGTCGCTGGGCCTGGCCCTGAGCGAGATGGTGGGTGAGTCGAACTGGTCGTGGGGCATGTACCCAGGCCTGTCCCATGGCGCGATGAACACCATTTCCGCGCACGGCACCCATGAACAGCAGGAAACCTACCTGACCAAGCTGGTTTCCGGCGAGTGGACCGGTACCATGTGCCTGACCGAACCGCATTGCGGCACTGACCTGGGCATGCTGCGTACCAAGGCAGAGCCACAGGCCGACGGCTCCTACAAGGTGTCTGGTACCAAGATCTTCATTTCCGCTGGTGAGCATGACATGGCCGACAACATCGTCCATATCGTGCTGGCCCGCCTGCCGGATGCGCCTGCGGGCACCAAAGGCATTTCGCTGTTCATCGTGCCGAAATTCCTGCCGAGCGTTGAAGGTGGCATCGGTGAGCGCAACGGCGTGAGCTGCGGCTCCATCGAACACAAGATGGGCATCCACGGCAACGCCACCTGCGTGATGAACTTCGACAGCGCTACCGGCTACCTGATCGGCCCGGCCAACAAAGGCCTGAACTGCATGTTCACCTTCATGAACACCGCTCGTCTGGGCACTGCGCTGCAGGGCCTGGCCCACGCCGAGGTGGCCTTCCAGGGTGGCTTGAAGTACGCACGTGACCGCCTGCAAATGCGTTCGCTGACCGGCCCGAAAGCACCGGACAAGGCAGCCGACCCGATCATCGTCCACCCGGACGTGCGCCGCATGCTGCTGACCATGAAGGCCTTCGCCGAGGGCAACCGCGCGATGGTGTACTTCACTGCCAAGCAAGTGGACATCGTCAAGTACAGCCAGGACGAAGAAGAGCGCAAGAAGGCCGATGCCCTGCTGGCGTTCCTGACCCCGATTGCCAAGGCGTTCATGACCGAAGTCGGCTTCGAAGCCGCCAACCACGGCGTGCAGATTTACGGTGGCCACGGTTTCATCGCCGAATGGGGCATGGAGCAAAACGTTCGCGACAGCCGTATTTCGATGTTGTACGAAGGCACCACCGGCATTCAGGCGCTCGACCTGCTGGGCCGCAAAGTGCTGATGACCCAGGGCGAAGCGCTCAAGGGCTTCACCAAGATCGTGCACAAGTTCTGCCAGGCGCAGGAAGGTAACGAGGCGGTCAAAGAGTTCGTCGAGCCATTGGCCGCGATCAACAAGGAGTGGGGCGAGCTGACCATGAAAGTGGGCATGGCCGCCATGAAGGACCGCGAAGAAGTGGGTGCCGCTTCTGTGGATTACCTGATGTATTCCGGTTATGCGTGCCTGGCCTACTTCTGGGCAGACATTGCCCGCCTGGCAGCCGAGAAGCTGGCGGCCGGTACGTCGGAAGAAGCGTTCTACACCGCCAAGCTGCAGACGGCGCGCTTCTACTTCCAGCGCATCCTGCCGCGTACCCGCACCCATGTGGCCACCATGCTGTCCGGTGCTGGCAACCTGATGGCGATGAAAGAAGAAGACTTCGGTCTTTCGATTTAAAAGCGGTTGGGCCTGCTTTGCAGGCCATCGCGGCATAAGGCCGCTCCTACAATGGGAACGCGATTCCCTGTAGGAGCGGCCTTTTGCCGCGATGGGCTGCACAGCAGCCCCCCGCACAAATCCAGACACAACAAAACCTCAAGCCCTCCGCCTCCCCTGCCGTTAACTCCCCCAAGCATTCATGTATTCATGTGCGCTGCCGAAAAACTAAAGGCACAATGCCATTACTGATCTGCCGGGTCGGAGATTCCCTTGTTTCGTCTTAACGCTGTACGCGCGAGCCACTTTCTGCCTTCGCTGATTCTTCTGCTGGCAGGGCTTGCGGCGGCCTATGTGAGAGACCTCAGTGTCTTCTTCACATCCTTGTTCAACGTGCTGCCCACCTTGGTGCTGCTGCTGGGCGGTGCGTATTGCGCGGTTTACCGTCGTCAGCGCGAGCTGTTCTTGATGGTGACGGTGTACATCGCCTATTTCCTGCTCGATACCCAGACTGACTTCTACCGTGACAATGGCCGCGTGCGTGAAGACGCAGCCGTGATCTTCCATTTGGTGTGCCTGCTGCTACCTGCTTTGTACGGCCTGTTCGGTGCCTGGCAGGAGCGCACGCACCTCGCCCAGGACCTGCTTGCGCGTTTTGCCGTGTTGTTTGCCGTGGGCAGCGTTGCGGTAGCGCTGGAGCAGAGCTTCCCCGAGGCGTTGCTGAGTTGGTTGGCTGAAATCCGCTGGCCGGCGTTGCATGGCCAGTGGATGAGCTTGATCCAGATGGTCTACCCCGTGTTTCTGGGCGTATTTATCCTGCTGGTCGTTCAGTACCTACGTGAACCCAGGCCGTTGCACGCCGCACAGGTAATTGGCCTTATCGGCATTTTCTGGATGCTGCCCAAGACGTTCATCCTGCCATTTACCCTGAACATCATGTGCAGCCAGGTGATGTTGATGATTGCGGCGGCGGTGTCTCACGAGGCATACCAGATGGCCTTCCGTGATGAACTCACCGGGCTGCCGGGGCGCCGGGCACTCAATGAGCGCATGCAGCGCCTGGGCCGTAATTATGTGATCGCCATGACCGACGTGGATCACTTCAAGAAATTCAACGATACCCATGGCCATGATGTCGGTGACCAGGTGCTGCGGCTGGTTGCCAGTCGGCTGTCAAAGGTCACTGGCGGAGGGCGTGCTTACCGCTACGGCGGTGAAGAATTTGCCCTTGTGTTTGCCGGCAAGACGGCGGAAGAGTGCGTGCCACACGTGGAGGCAGTGCGCGAAATGATTGCCAATTACGCGATGCACCTGCGTGATCAGAACAGCCGCCCGCAAGACGACAGCGCTGGCCGCCAACGACGCGCGGGTACGCCCTCAAGCACAGTTTCGGTGACCATCAGTATCGGCATTGCCGAGCGCCTTGTGGAGCATCGCAATCCGGAAGAAGTGCTCAAATCCGCTGATCAGGCGCTCTACAGCGCCAAGGGGGCAGGCCGGAACTGCGTGATGGTCTATGGTCAACAGTCTAGGCGCGGGGCTGTTCGTACGGCGTGACTATAACGGACTATGCGGTCGCGTGATGACCCTATGTCTCGCAAACGTTGTTCGGTTACACTGGATTTCATCCCCGTGCCGCGGTCTGCACAGACCGCCCCCGACCCGACCAGCGAGAGGTTGTCATGGCTGACTACAAAGCGCCCTTGCGCGACATGCGCTTCGTTCTGAATGAAGTCTTCAACGTGGCTGAACAGTGGGCGCAATTGCCCGGGTTGGCCGAGGCTGTTGACGCCGAGACGGCCATTGCCGTGCTGGAGGAGGCCGGCAAGGTTACCGGCAAGACCATTGCCCCGCTCAGCCGCGCAGCCGATGAAGAAGGCTGCCATTGGGAGAACGGCACGGTGCGTACCCCTGCCGGTTTCATCGAGGCCTACAACACCTACGCCGAGGGTGGCTGGGTGGGCGTGGGCGGCGATCCGCTGTTCGGCGGGATGGGCATGCCCAAGTCGATTTCGGCCCAGGTCGAGGAAATGGTCAACGCCTCCAGCCTGGCTTTTGGCCTTTACCCGATGCTGACCGCAGGCGCTTGCCTGTCGATCAATGCCCACGCCAGCGAGGCGTTGAAGGAAAAGTACCTGCCAAACATGTACGCCGGCGTGTGGGCCGGCTCCATGTGTCTGACCGAGCCGCATGCGGGCACCGACCTGGGCATTATCCGCACCAAGGCCGAACCTCAGGCTGATGGCAGCTACAAAGTCAGTGGCACCAAGATATTCATTACCGGTGGCGAGCACGACCTCACCGAAAACATCATCCACCTGGTGCTGGCCAAGTTGCCGGACGCACCGGCAGGTCCTAAAGGCATCTCGTTGTTCCTGGTGCCGAAATTCCTCGTTAACGAAGACGGCAGCCTGGGAGCGCGTAACCCGGCCAACTGTGGCTCCATCGAGCACAAGATGGGCATCCAGGCGTCGGCCACCTGCGTGATGAACTTCGACGAGGCGGTTGGCTACATCGTGGGCGAGCCGAACAAGGGCCTGGCAGCGATGTTTACCATGATGAACTATGAGCGCCTCGGGGTGGGTATCCAGGGCCTGGCCTCGGCTGAGCGCTCCTACCAGAACGCCGTCGAATACGCCCGTGACCGTTTGCAAAGCCGCGCCCCGACCGGCCCGCAATCCAAGGATAAAGTGGCCGACCCGATCATCGTCCACCCTGATGTGCGCCGCATGCTGCTTACCATGAAGGCGCTGATTGAAGGTGGCCGCGCATTCTCCACCTACGTTGCAATGCAGCTGGACAGCGCCAAGTACAGCGAGGATGTGACCACGCGCAAGCGCAGTGAAGAGTTGGTCGCATTGCTGACCCCGGTGGCCAAGGCGTTTCTGACCGACCTGGGCCTTGAGTGCACAGTGCATGGCCAGCAGGTGTTCGGCGGCCACGGCTACATCCGCGAATGGGGCCAGGAGCAACTGGTGCGTGATGTGCGCATCACCCAGATTTACGAAGGCACCAATGGCATTCAGGCTCTGGACTTGCTGGGGCGCAAGGTAGTGGCCAGCGGTGGCGCCTATTACAGGCTGTTCTCCGATGAAATCCGCCAGTTCATCGCCAGTGCCGGTAGCGACCTGGAAGAGTTCGCCAAACCGCTGGGTGCCTATCTGGATCAACTCGACGGGCTGACGGAGTGGGTGCTGGAGCAGGCCAAGGGCAACCCGAACGAGATCGGTGCAGCGTCGGTGGAGTACCTGCATGCCTTCGGTTACGTGGCGTATGCCTACGTGTGGGCATTGATGGCGCGTGCGGCCAAGGCGGGTGAGGGGGACGAGGCGTTCTACTCGGCCAAACTGGGGACGGCGCGGTTCTACTATGCGCGGTTGTTGCCGCGTGTGGATTCGCTGGTGGCTTCGGTGAAAGCGGGCAGTGAGTCACTGTACCTGCTGGATGCAGAGCAGTTCTGAAGTTTGTAAGCTTTTTCCTACATGACGTGGTGACTTTTCGCCACTGGTATCAGATTGGATCCACCGCTAATCTCTCTTACATGGACGTTGCGCAGGAAGCGCAAAGGACAGAACAGGGACAACGAAGGGATTTCCTGCCAGGACGGTGGGGCGATACGGATGTCACAGGGAAACAGTCTGGAAAACCCCGCTTCGGCGGGGTTTTCTTTGCGCGTGTGTTTTTCAGCCAAGTGGCGATGCCCCCAGTTGCCGCGCATCGGTTTCTTCTTCCAGCAACGTGCGAAGCAGTTCCACCGAAGCCTGCTGGCGCTGTGCATCACGGAACACCAAGCCGACCTTCAGCGGTACACGCGGCTCGCTCAAAGGCTTCCACAAAAGCCCTTGATCATCTTCGGCGGCATCCTTGGCACGCCCGGGCAGGATGGTTGCCAGCGCCGTGTGCGCAAGGCTGTCCAGAATCCCCGCCATGTTGTTCATTTCTGCCTGAACCTGCGGCCGACGCCCTTGGTTGGCCAGTTGCTCCTTCCAGATTTGTCGAATCTGGAATTCTTCGCCGAGCACCAGCATCGGCAATTCGGCAGCCTGCCTGATCGATACCTTCTTGAAATCCTTCAGGGGGTGGGTATCGGGGATTACCAACTGCAGCTCGTCTTCGTACAGCAGCAACCCATGCAGCCCGGGCTGTCGCGGTGGCAGGTAGCTGATGCCGATGTCCAGGTTGCCATTGAGCAGGCGCCGTTCAATTTCCAGCCCTGACAATTCGTAGATCTGCACCACCAAGTGCGGCTGGGCCTTGCGCACACGCTCAAGCAACTGAGGCACCAGGCTTGGGCGCACGGTCTGCAGTACCCCAATGGCCAGCGTACGCAGGGACTGGCCCTTGAAGTTGCGCATGGCTTCGTGGGCACGCTGCAGGCCGTCGAGCAAGGGCACTGCATGGTTGTACAAGGTATGCGCAGCCAGCGTTGGCAGCAGGCGCTTGTTGCTGCGCTCGAACAGGCTCAGGTCCAGGCTGTGCTCAAGTTGGCGAATCTGTTGCGAGAGCGCTGGCTGGGACAGTGACAGCCGCTCTGCAGCGCGGCCAACATGGCCTTCTTCATACACAGCGACGAAATAACGCAGTTGGCGATAATCCATAAGAAACACTTATCGAAAAAGCTGGAAAAACGAAATGGCCGCAAGCGCACCTGAAGCCTAGTCTATCGCCGTATTCCAACGGGTTACAGCGATCATGCAGCGCATTGTTACCCGGTTTGAGAAACACTTTTGATAGGCAAGGCTGAATTATCGAGCGCCGGCGTAAAGACCGGACCCTGGCCGCCCTTTACCGTGATTGGTTGGAGCCCTGATGAACCTGTTCAACTTGCGCCGCTCGGCCACTGCCGCGGTTGCCGAGCCCAAGCGTGCGCCGGTGAATGTGCCGGAGGCGCCGCAGCTTTCCCGCGAGCGCCTGATGCCTGGCACTGAGCGTGCCGAGCAGGTTTTTGTGCGTGGGCAGGGGTCTTGGTTATGGGACAACGAGGGGCGTGCCTACCTGGATTTCACCCAAGGTTGCGCGGTCAACAGCCTTGGCCACAGCCCTGGCGTACTGGTCAAGGCGTTGGGCAGTCAGGCCCAGGCGCTGATCAACCCGGGTGCGGGCTATCACAGCCGTGGCTTGCTGGCGCTGGTCAACCGTCTTTGCCAAAGCACTGGCAGCGATCAGGCCTACCTGCTCAACAGCGGAGCCGAGGCGTGCGAAGGTGCCATCAAGCTGGCGCGCAAATGGGGCCAGATACACCGCAATGGCGCCTACCACATCATCACCGCGACCCAAGGTTGCCACGGCAGGAGCCTGGGCGCGCTGTCGGCGTCCGATCCGCTGCCGTGCAACCGCTGTGAGCCCGGCCTGCCGGGCTTCAGCAAGGTGCCGTTCAATGACTTGCAAGCACTGCATGCCGAGGTTGATTCGCGCACCGTGGCCATCATGCTGGAGCCGATTCAGGGTGAGGCTGGAGTAATTCCGGCTACAAGAGACTACCTGCAGGGCGTTGAAAAGCTGTGCCGTGAGCTTGGTATTTTGCTGATCCTCGATGAAGTGCAGACCGGGGTAGGCCGTTGCGGCGCGATGCTGGCAGAAGAAACCTACAGCGTGCGTGCCGACATCATCACGTTGGGTAAAGGGTTGGGCGGGGGTGTGCCACTGGCCGCTTTGTTGGCCCGAGGTACGGCGTGCTGTGCCGAGCCAGGTGAGCTGGAGGGCAGCCACCATGGCAATGCGCTGATGAGTGCTGCCGGGCTGGCGGTGCTGGAAACCGTGCTGGAGCCCGGCTTTTTCGAGCATGTTCAAGACAGTGGCCGCCACCTGCGCGATGGCCTCAGCCGGCTGGCAGGCCGTTACGGCCAGGGTGAAGTGCGCGGTCAGGGTTTGCTATGGGCGCTGCAGTTGCAGGAGCACGTGGCCAGCGACCTGGTCAAAGCCGCTTTGCATGAAGGCTTGCTGCTCAATGCACCGCAACCGGATGTGGTGCGGTTTTCGCCAGCCTTGACCGTGAGCAAGGGCAACATCGACGAAATGCTGCTGCGCCTGGCCCGCGCTTTCACCCGCCTGCACGCGCAACAACAGGCCCGCCGCGACGTGCCGGCCTGATACGAATTTTACGAACCGTCTGGCGTTCCTGCGCATCGCCCCTGGCCTGTAGTACTTGGCCCGGGGCGTTTTTTTTGCCTGTGGAACCTCTGCGAGTCGCGACTAGTCTCTGTTTAAACCCCTTCAGGAGAGACCCGCATGGACTTCATTCGTATCATCATCGCAATCATTCTGCCGCCGCTGGGCGTGTTTCTGCAGGTGGGGTTTGGCGGGGCGTTCTGGCTGAACATTTTGCTCACGTTGCTGGGGTACATTCCGGGGATTGTGCATGCGGTGTACATCATCGCCAAAAGGTAAGGTTGAAGCGGTGCAAGCCCAGTAAATGGGCTTGCACACCCATTACCTGCCAAGCACGTTGCAGTAAAACTTCCACTCCTCTTCCAGCGCATGCGCAAGGTTTTCGGCGTTGCGAAAACCGTGTCGCTCGTCGGCGTAGAAGTGGCCTACAGCTTCGATGCCGTTTGCCTTCAGCGCATCTAGCATGGAGCGGGTTTGTTCTGGCACCACGACCGCATCCAGTTCGCCTTGGAAGAAAATCACCGGCACCTTGATCTGCACCGCATGTAGCAGCGGCGTACGCTGCCGGTAGCGCTCGGCGTCCTGGTTCGGGTCACCGATGAGCCAGTCCAGATAATCGCCCTCGAATTTGTGCGTAGCACGGCCTAGTGCGATAGGGTCGCTGACGCCGTAAAGGCTTGCGCCTGCCCGGAACACGTTATGGAAGGCCAGCGCGCAAAGCGTCGTGTACCCGCCTGCGCTGCCGCCGCGGATGAATGCCTTGTGCCGGTCGATCAGGCCCTTTTCGGCAAGGTAGGCCACCGCCGAGCAGGCATCCTGCACATCGCATTGCCCCCAGTTCAGATGCAGCGCCTCGCGGTATGCGCGCCCATAACCCGTGCTGCCTCGGTAGTTCAGGTCGGCAACCGCGAAGCCGCGTTGCGTCCAGTACTGGATGCGGGGTTCGAACACCGGGTGGCACGCTGAAGTCGGGCCGCCATGAATGAAAACTACCAACGGCGCAGGCCCTTTCAAGCGAACGGCGGGGTAGAAAAAACCGTGAGCCAAGCTACCGCCACTGTTGTAGCTGATCGGTTGTGGCAGGCTGATGCTTGAAGCTGGCAAGACTTCGGCGCCGCCCGCCAAAACGCGCACTTCATGAGTTGCTCGGTCTATGGCGATGACCGCAGGTGGGCTTATGGGTGAGGCGGCGATCGCGTAGAGGTGGTCGGCATCCATTGCAAGGCTACGAAAACGGCTATAGGCGCTGGCGAAACGCTCCACGCTGTTGTCGGCGTCACGTAGCCCCAGCTTGCTGAAGCCCTGTTCAAACCAGGTAGCCAGATACGTGTGTGGGCCAAGCGGTAGCCAAGTGCTGGCGCCCAATTGCCAGGGCGCTCCCGCGTGGTCGGCAGGCTCGGCAGGCAATGCCTGCCAGCGGCCCTCGACCTCGCCCCAGGGTTGCCAGAAGCCATTGCGGTCAGACAGGCAGTACAAGTGCCCCTCGGCATCGAAGCGCGGCTGCTGCAGCGATTCATCGGCACCCGCTATGCAGCGCGCGGCCCCCCAATCACCCAGTTGGCCCCGCTCGCGACACATCAGGCGGGTGCGCGTCCAAGGCTGGGCAGGCCGGTCCCACTCCACCCAGGCCAGCCTTTGGCCATCTGCACTCAACGTTGGCGTGGCATAAAAGTCGGCACCTTGGGCAAGCACTTCCATTGTGCCGTCTGTCAGAGCGACCAGCCGATGTTCAACGCCCTCGGCGTGCCGTTCCTGCACCGCCAGAACACTGCCCGCGTGCCATTGCACATCGCCGTATCTGCACTTCTCATCTTGCGTGAGTGCGCGTGGCCGGCCCGCATCCAGGCCTTGGGTATACAGCTGCTGGTCCTTTTCATTCACGAACAGCAGCCCATCGCCACCCAGGCAAAAACTACCACCGCCATATTCATACACTCGGCTGCGTACGCTGAAGCCGTCCGGCGTCAGGCACCGTGCCTGCTGGTCGCGCCAGTGCCAGATTCGGCAGGCACCATCGGCGGGGCGGAATTCGTTCCAGAACACCCCCTCGGCACTGGCCTTGAGTTCGGCAAAGTCGGTGCCGGCAGCGACGGCCTGTGCGGCGGTAAACTCAGCCGCGGGCGATGACACGAGAGTTACGCTCATTGCGGAAGGTCATCTCTTCAATGGCGAGTTGAGCGGTTTGCGCTTCCTCGCGGGCCTTGAGAATGATGCCGTGATCCGCCGACTTGGCGCAGACCGGGTCGGCGTTGCTGGCATCACCTGTGAGCATGAAGGCCTGGCAGCGGCAGCCGCCGAAGTCCTTTTCCTTTTCGTCGCACGAGCGGCAGGGCTCGGGCATCCAGTCGTAGCCACGGAAGCGGTTGAAGCCGAACGAGTCGTACCAGATATGCCGCAGGTCATGGTCGCGCACGTTGGGGAACTGCACCGGCAATTGCCGTGCGCCGTGGCAGGGCAGGGCAGTGCCGTCCGGCGTCACGGTGAGGAACAGGCTGCCCCAACCGTTCATGCAGGCCTTGGGCCGTTCTTCGTAGTAATCGGGGGTGACGAAAATCAGCTTGCAGGGGTTGCCCGTTGCCTTGAGTTTGTCGCGGTATTCATTGGTGATGCGTTCGGCGCGTTCAAGCTGTTCGCGGGTTGGCAGCAGACCCAGGCGGTTGAGGTGCGCCCAGCCATAGAACTGGCAGGTGGCGAGTTCCACGAAATCCGCTTCCAGCGCGATGCACAGCTCGATTATGCGGTCGATTTTGTCGATGTTGTGCCGATGAGTCACGAAGTTGAGCACCATCGGGTAGCCATGAGCTTTGACTGCCCGGGCCATTTCCAGCTTTTGCGCAAAGGCCTTTTTCGACCCGGCCAGCAAGTTGTTCACCTGCTCGTCGCTGGCCTGGAAGCTGATCTGGATGTGGTCCAGCCCGGCTTTTTTGAAGTCAGCAATGCGGGTTTCGGTCAGGCCGATGCCGGAAGTGATCAGGTTGGTGTAGTAGCCCAGGCGGCGGGCCTCACCGATCAGTTCGGCGAGGTCCTGGCGCACCAGCGGCTCACCACCTGAAAAACCGATTTGTGCCGCGCCCATCTCCCGCGCTTCGGCCATCACCTTGAACCATTGTGCGGTGGTCAGCTCTTTGCCCTGCTCGGCGAAGTCCAGCGGGTTGGAGCAGTAAGGGCACTGCAACGGGCAGCGGTAGGTCAGCTCGGCCAGCAGCCAAAGCGGCAGGCCGACCGGCACCTCAGGCGAGGGTGATCCAGTGTTCGCCACGGGCCACCTCCATGAATTGCTCGATGTCGTCGGCGACTTCGGGCACACCAGGGTATTGCTGTTCGAGTTCGGCAATGATGGCCGCCACATCACGCTCGCCGTCGATCAGGCCGCCGATCAGGCCTGCGCTGTCGTTGAGCTTGATCATGCCCTCGGGGTACAGCAGTACGTGGCCCTTTTGCGCGGGCTCATACTGGAAGCGGTAACCCGGGCGCCAGTTAGGTACTTGTTTGCGGTCGAAACTCATAGGGCGATCCCCTTGTGCCAGGCCCGCTCTGGGGTGACGGTGTGGTAGGGCGGGCGGTTCAGCTCGTAGGCCATGCTCATGGCGTCAAGCATGCTCCAGAGGATATCCAGCTTGAACTGCAGGATTTCCAGCATACGCTCCTGGGCGGCCCGCGTGGTGTAGTGCTGCAGGGTGATCGTCAGGCCGTGCTCCACGTCACGCCGCGCCTGGCCCAGGCGGGTGCGGAAGTACTCGTAGCCGGCCGGGTCGATCCAAGGGTAGTGCTGGGGCCAGCTGTCCAGGCGCGACTGGTGGATTTGCGGGGCGAACAGCTCGGTCAGCGAGCTGCTGGCGGCCTCTTGCCAGCTGGCGCGGCGGGCGAAGTTGACATAGGCGTCCACGGCAAAGCGTACGCCGGGCAGCACCAGTTCCTGGGAGCGCAGTTGGTCCGGGTCCAGGCCCACGGCCTGGCCGAGCCGCAACCATGCCTCGATGCCACCGTCCTCACCGGGGGCGCCATCGTGGTCGAGCAGGCGCTGGATCCACTCGCGGCGTACTTCGCGGTCCGGGCAGTTGGCCAGGATGGCGGCATCCTTCAGCGGGATGTTCACCTGGTAATAGAAGCGGTTGGCGACCCAGCCCTGGATCTGCTCACGGGTGGCACGGCCTTCGTACATCGCCACGTGATACGGGTGGTGGATGTGGTAATACGCGCCTTTGGCGCGCAAGGCCTGTTCGAACTCGGCGGGGGACATTGGCAGTGCGTCGCTCATGGCGCCTCCTTACAACTCGATGCTCATGCCGTCGAAGGCCACTTCCACGCCGCGGCGCTGCACTTCGGCACGCTCCGCAGAGTCTTCGTCGAGGATCGGGTTGGTGTTGTTGATGTGGATTAGCACCTTGCGCTGACGTGGAAAGCCGTCCAGCACTTCGAGCATACCGCCAGGGCCGTTCTGTGCCAGGTGGCCCATCTCGCGGCCGGTGCGGGTGCCGACGCCACGACGCTGCATCTCGTCGTCTTCCCACAGCGTGCCGTCCACCAGCAGGCAGTCGGCGTCGTGCATCATCGTCAGCAGTTTGTCGTCGACCTGGCCCAGGCCGGGGGCGTAAAACAGTTTGCCGCCGGTACGGGTGTCCTCGACCAGCAGGCCCAGGTTGTCACCAGGGTGTGGGTCGAAGCGGTGCGGCGAGTAGGGCGGTGCGGCGCTACGCAGGGGGAACGGGGTGAACCGCAGGTTAGGGCATGCAGCAATGACGAAGCTGCCTTCCAGCTCGATGCGGTTCCACTGCAGGCCACCGTTCCAGTGGCTGAGCATGTTGAACAGCGGAAAACCGGTGGTCAGGTCCTGGTGGACCATGTCGGTGCACCAGACCTGATGCGGGCAGCCCTCGCGCAGGCTGAGCAGGCCGGTGGTGTGGTCGATCTGGCTGTCGAGCAGCACGATGGCATTGATGCCGGTGTCGCGCAGGGCCCGGGCTGGCTGCATGGGCGCGAAGGCTTGCAGCTGTGCACGGATATCGGGCGAAGCGTTGCACAGGATCCAGTGCTCACCGTCATCGGACAGAGCGATCGACGACTGGGTACGCGCGGTGGCGCGCAAGGTGCCATCGCGGTAGCCCTTGCAGTTGACGCAGTTGCAGTTCCACTGCGGGAAGCCTCCGCCGGCGGCGGAACCGAGAATCTGGATGTACATGGCTGCTCACGCTCCTGGCCGTATCCGAAAAACAAAAACGCCCCGGCGGACCGAGGCGTCGAACCGCAAGCAGGGCTTAGCGGTTGGCGAAGTACATGGTGACTTCGAAGCCGATACGCAGGTCAGTGTATGCAGGTTTGGTCCACATGGGCTTTCTCCTTCCGGATGGGGTGGGTGGTTCAGCTACAAATTGGGTCACGCCTCGGGCCAGAGGTTCCGTAGGCTGAGATAGCGTTATCTTACAAGAATTCTGTGTACCGAAAGGTTAATTCTTTGATAAGGGCCATTGCATGAAAAGTAATAATCACAGCAGCTCAGTGCCATGACAGATCCGGCGCACCGCTGTTGGCCAGGCAAATCCAGGTGCTGTTGCCGTGTAAAAGGTCTAGCAACAATTGGTCGATGTCGCTTTGCTCTGTGCCCAGAATAGACTTGCGTAGCGCCTGCAGGTCGTCGGGTTGTGTAGCCAGGTGTGTCTGCCACGCCCATTCGGCGATGTCGTCATTGCCCATGGCGGGTTCGTCGTATTGAGCGGCCAGCGTTGTGCGGGTGGCTGGAGTAAGGGACGCGCCCCGGGCCAGGACATCTCGTAAGTGCTGAAGGATCTCTGCCTGAGTGGCATGGGGAGACTGCACGCCGAACAGCAGGCCACCCAAGCCTTCTATCTGACGGAAGGTACTGAATACCGCATAGCCCAATTGCAGCTCTACCCGCAACCGTTGGTAAACCGGCCCTTGCAGCAGCTGTGCGAGCAGTCGGCCAGCGGCTTGCCTGGCTGGCGGCAGCGGGCAGAACAGCAGCAGCGCATGTTCACTGCCGGGCACTTCCTGGTGCAACCAATGCCGGCCGTGCCAGGTGGGTACTGGCATTGGGATGCCGGCCCGGCCTGGGCATCCCTGCAGTACCGCATTCAGTGCTTCCATTGAGGTGTTGTCGAAACCTGAAGCCAGGCCGTGCCACTGGCTGCTCAACCACGCTTCTTCGAGCATCGCCCGGTCAGGCCGGGACGCCGGTAAGTGCTTCTGCTTCGTGCCGCACATGGCAGCTGGCAACTGTTGGAGCAATGCTCGGATCGGTATCAACGCGGGCTTTGAATGGCCAGTTGGTTGCCAGTTGATAGGAGACTGCAAACAGGTCAGCGCCTCATCAACGGCCCGAATTACGCCAGCAGGCATACCGCTGCAGCGCAATTGCCAGTGATCGCCCATGGCGCTGAATTGCAATTGCAGCGAGGCGCGCTGGCACCGCTGCTGCAGTGGCTGCAGCGTGTGTTCGAGTACTTCGAACAAGGCTTTGCGTACGGGTGATTTCACCTGCCATCGAAGGTACAGCGCGGCATGCTGGCGAGCGGCGGGAAGTTGTTGGCTCACCGCCAGTGCGGCTGGTTGGCGTCGATCCCTTTGCGATGGCAGGTCGGTACTCAGCAAAGGCTCTGCTGGCGGCAACTGCCATTGCCCGTGCTCACGGTATGGCAGGCTGTCGAGCAGTACTTTCAGGGCATGCAGGCCTTGGGCATCCAGTGCCGCGAAGGGTTGGTTTGTGCCATCACGGCGGGCCAGCTCAAGCGCACTGGCGCAGTGTTCGCGGCTGAGCTGCAACACACCGAAGCCGGCGTTCAGTTGGGCCGGGTCGCACTGCCGAATGAAGCCGAACCAGCCGTTCAGCAGGGCTTGAGCCTCGTCTAAAAAGTCGTCAGAGGTCAGTTGCAGGCCGACGTGCCACAGCATTTGCCCAGCGAAGGCATAGAGCGATTCAGGGGTGAAATCTCGCACCCAGCCACGTTGCTGGACCGCATTCAACCAACTGCCGGGCCTGCTATCGCTCAGGTAGGCGATCAGCAACTCAAGTGCCTGTTCTGCACCTGCCGGGAGGGCATTGTGGGTGAACACCAAGCCAGATGCCGTACTCGCCAAGGGGGGCGGTGGCAATTGGGTAACGCGCTCGCCCGCGACGAATTGCTCCGCGTACGCTTTGCCAAGCTGCTCCAGTTCGTCCAGGCATTGCGGGCCGCAAAGGCTCAGGGTGATCTGGCCACCCTGGTAGTAGCGCTGGTGAAAACCTGCGAGGGCCTCTTGAAAGGCCGCATCCTGCAACGGTAGCGAGTAGCGGTTACCCGCATGGAAACCGCTAAGCGGATGGCCGGGTGCTGCTGACTGCAACCGGGCGAATTGCAGTTGCGCCTGCGGGTTGCGTGACCAAGCGATGAACTCGGCGTGAATCACCTCGCGCTCACGGCGCTGGCGATCGATGCCAAGGTCTGGCGAGGTCAGCATCTGGCACAGGCGCTCCAGGCCACCGGCCAGGCTGGTGGGTGGCACCTCGAAGAAAAAATCGGTAGTGCGCTCGCGCGTGCTGGCATTGACCTGGCCACCTACTGCCTGGACGTAGCGCATCAGGCCGTCTTCCAGCGGGAAGCGCGCAGTGCCAAGGAAGAACAGATGCTCAAGGAAATGTGCCAGGCCAGGCCATTTGGCCGGTGCATCGTGGCTACCAGCATGCACCCGCAGGGCGGCGGCCGCACGCTTGAGGTGCGGGGCGTGGCGCAGGCTCAGTTGCAGGCCGCTGGCGAGTGTGATGTGGCGGGTGGTGTGACGCATGTTCAGTCTCAGCTTCTGCGCAGATGCAGCTCTTGACGCAGGTCCTTCAAATAGGGAAATGCCTCACGCCCTTTCATCAGGGTTTCGCGCTTCAGCTCTGCCTGCAACTGGCACTCTTCCCGCTCAGCCATGGCCAGTACACCGCCATCCGGCCCGATGATGCTGCTTTGCCCGCAGTACTGGATTTCGCCTTCCGCGCCACAGTAGTTGGCGTACACCAGGTAGCACTGATTTTCCTGCGCCCGTGAGCGCACGGTTACCTGGCAGACGAAGTCGTAAGGCGCCATGTTGGCCGTGGGCACCAGGATCAGCTCGGCACCGTTCAACGCCAGGCGCCGAGCGTTTTCCGGGAACTCAATGTCGTAGCAGATCAGCAGCCCGACCTTCCAGCCTTCAAACTCCACAACAGGAAAATGATCCGCCCCCGCGCTGAACATCGACCGGTCCAGTTCGCCAAACAAATGCGTCTTGCGGTAGTTGCACAGGCTGCGGCCATGGGCGTCGATCAATTGCACGCTGTTGTAGATCGCGCCGTCTTCGCCGCGCTCCGGGTAGCCGTAGACAATCGCGATGCGGTGCGCCTGGGCAATCTCGACCACCTCCATGGCCGATGGGCCATCTTCGGCCTCGGCCAGGCGCTCGACGTGCGCCAAACCGATGTTGTAGCCGCTCAGGAACATTTCCGGGCACACCAGCAACTGCGCACCCTGCTCGGCAGCCAGGTGCGCCCGGTGGCGCAGCCGTTGCAGGTTGCCAGGCACGTCCAGCGGTTGCGGGGTGCCTTGGTACAGAGCGATGCGCATGTTGCCTCCTGGTGTCAGTCGGCCAGGGCAATCGGCCCGATCTCGTCGAACACGTCGCCAGGGCCCGGGTTGTCCGGGTGGGTGCGGCCACCAAAGTGGTTCATGATACCCCACACGGCATTCAACGAGGTCTGCACGGCGCCCTCCACCCAGGCGGGTGTCCACGACACGTCATCGCCCGCGATGAACATGCCACGTTGCTCGGCGGGCATGTCTTGCTGCATGAAGTGCGCGTACATGCGCTGGTTGTAACGGTAATGGCCGGGTAAGGCACCTTTGAAGGCGCCAAGGAAGTGCGGGTCGGCTTCCCAGGAAATGGTGATCGGGTCGCCGATGATATGCCCGGCGATGTCGGTTTTCGGGTAGATCTTTTTCAATGCATCCAGGGCCAGTTGTACGCGCTTTTCCACTGGGTGCGGCAGCATCTTCAGTGCGTCGCTCATCCATGCGTACGACAGGCAGATCACCCCCGGCTTGTCGTCACCGTTGTCGAACAGGTACGTGCCGCGCGTCAGGCGATCAGTGAGGGTCATGCTCATCAGGTCGCGGCCGGTGTGCGGGTCTTTGTCCTTCCAGAACGGCCTGTCGACCATGACGAAGGTTTTTGACGACTGCATGTAGCGGGTGCGGTCCAGGGCCATCCACATTTTTTGCGAGAACAGCGACTCTTCGCAGTCGATCTGGGTGGTCAGCAGCCAGCTTTGGCAGGTGGCCAGCACGGCGCCGTAATGGCGGGTGTCACCCCAGTTGTCAGTCACTGCCAGGCGGCCATCGGCGGCCCGGGCGATTCGCTTTACACCCGTACGTGGCGCGCCGCCATGCAGCGAGCTCAGGCTGGTGCCTTCAGGCCAGTGAGCGCATCGTTGCGGCACATGGCGCCAGATGCCTTGCGGTACCTGCTCCACACCGCCGACGATCAGGTGTTGGTGATCATCGCAGTTGGTCATTACCACGCGGAAGATTTCCAGCATGGAGTTGGGGAAGTCCGAGTCCCAGCCGCCGGTGCCGAAGCCGACTTGGCCGAACACCTCCCGGTGCTGGAAGCTCAGCTGAGCGAACGAACGCGAGGTGGCAACAAAATCGTAGAAAGTGCGGTCGTCCCACAACGGCACCAGTTTGTTCCAGAGCGCCTTCAGGCGCGGCACGTCACGGTCGCGGATCGCCTGCTGGATGTCAGCGAACTGGGCACCGCTTTCCAGTGCGTCGGCCCAGGCGTCAGCCACTTCGTGGAACAGCTTGGGCAGGTCGCTGACCTTTTCGGCGTAGTACGTTTGCCCTTCCAGGTCGATCACCGTGCTGCCGGAGGCGGCGGTCAAGGGGTTGGGGAAGGGTTTAGTTTCCAGGCCGAGCTTATCCACGTAGTGATAGAAGGCGGTGGATGACACCGGGAAGCGCATGCCGCCAAGCTCGGCGATGATGCCATCAGTGCCGTTGAACGCCTGTGATCGCAGGCGGCCACCCAGTTTGGAGGCCTCGTACACCACGGGCCTGAGGCCCAGTTTCATCAGTTCGTAGGCAGCGACCAGGCCTGCTATGCCTGCCCCGACAATCGCAACCTCTTCACCCTGGCGTTCAAGCGGGATGCTGCCCAGGCCCGCCGGGTGTTCCAGCCAGTCGTCAAAGGCAAACGGGAAGTCCGGGCCGAAGATGGTGATGGGCTTTTTGCCGTCGGCGGGGTGGCGGTTGTTCTTGTTCATGGAATGACCTTGCCAGAGCGGCTGCGCGGGTAGCGGAGCCTGAGTATAGGAGATGGCTGCAGGTCATTTTAGGCGGCGGAGTTTTCGTAATTAAGGTGCAAAGTGGTGACGTATTGACTTTAGTTTGATCAAAATGACGAACGAAATATCATTTTTGACGAGAGCTATGCCTTGGGCTGGGACTAACCGCGATCCACCTTGCTGCTCAGGATGATCGACGTCGTCGTCTTCTCGACCCCCTCGACATTGCCTATCTGGTCCAGCAACTGGTCCAGTTGCTCGGGTGAGTCGCTGCGCAACCACGCCACATAGTCAAACTCGCCACTCACCGCGCACAGCTGCTGCACCTGGCCCATTGCACTCAGGCGCCTGACCACTTCCTTGCCGGAGCGAGGCTGCACTTTGATCCCCACATAGGCCTGCAAGCCGCCGTCGATCAAACGCTGGCCCAGGCGTACGCCATAACCGGTGATGACCTTGCCTTTTTCCAGCCTCGCCAGGCGCGAGTTGACCGTGGTCCGCGCGATACCCAGTTGGCGGGCGAGGGTGGCGACGCTTTCGCGGGCGTTGATCTGCAGCAGGGCAATCAGCTGGCGGTCGATTTCGTCGAGGGTGATCGGGCGAGCTTCAGTCATGGTTAGTCTCGGTGATGGGCCCGCTAGCCTAGCCACCGGCGTTTACGTTTTACAACAATCCTGTCGCGATGATGGCTTTATGCTGCTGCGACAGCCCCGTATGATTCGCGGCCAGTCGTTGCCAGCCAGGCAGAATTGTTTTCAAGGTTCGCTGAAGTGAAGAATGTCCGTTTTGAAGTCGATGCCGTGTACTGCATTTCCCTTGCGAACCGTGATGATCGGCGCGAATTGTTCAACTCGACCATCGCAGGCCTGATCGCCAACCCTGTGCAATTTCACCTTGTTGAGAAGCACCGCGACCCGGTGCAAGGTTGCTACGAGTCACACCAGCAGCTGGCACGGCTGGCGCTTGATCAGGGGTTTGAGCGCGTCCTGATCTTTGAGGACGACGTGATGGTGTACCCGGACGAGCTCAAGCCCGAGCGCGTTCGCTGGATCAACCGCTTCATGCGTAGCCGCCGCTTTCAGGCCTTGCACTTGGGTTACAGCATGGGGCGAACCTGGCTGACCTGGTTCCCGTTCATTGCCCGCGGCCGCGTAGTGGCGTTGCATGCCTACGTGCTCTCCCGCGAGGGCTGCCAGATTCTCGCCAACACTCCCTACGACGGCCAGCCTGTCGATGTCATGTTCAAGCACCGCATCAAGCAGCATTGCGTGTTCCCGATGATGTTCCGCCAGCATGCGGCCTGCGTCACTGGCAGTGACCTGGAAACCGTGGTGCGCAATGAAGATGCCTGGTGGGAAAAGAACTGGCGCAAGCACTGGCGCTCGCCGCTGAAGAACCTGTGGCGTACGGCTTTACGGCTTAATTTCTGAGAGGGTGGTGCGCAGCGCCCTGATTCGGCATCATGGTTGTGCTGATTCAATTGGATGTGCTGCGTGAACCTAAACAACCTGTTCGAGTGTTGGCAATTGGAAGTCGCCAACAAGAAAAGGCCAGGACGCCGCATCAGCCTGCTCTTCTGTGCCCTGCGCAGGGCGCGCAAAGACAACAAGCTGCGCTTTCTCTTTGCCTTTCGCCTGGCCCAGTACCTGGATCGCCGTGGCGGCGTGGCCAAGGCCTACGCCCGGCGTATGCAGCAGCGGCTGAACCTCAAGTACGCCGTGGACATCGACATCGGTGCACAGATTGGCCCCGGCTTTCGCATCGCCCATTTGCCGGGCGTGGTGATTACCCGGCATGTGAGCATTGGGCGCAACTTCCTCATTCGTCAAAACTGCTCGATTGGTATCAAGACCTTGGGGTTGGATGCGTATGCGTTAAGCATTGGCGACAACGTCAGCCTGGGGGCCGGAAGCTGCATTGTGGCGGACCGGATCAGCATTGGTGACGATGTGGTGATTGGGGCGATGTCGTTGGTGGTGCGGGATATTCCGGGCGGGATGACGTTTTACAATCCGCGGCAGAGGTCGGTTCGGCCGAGAGAATGAGAAAGCTGCGCTTACATTTTTTGGGGTGAGTGGCTGGTAGTTGAATGGTACTTTCAGATGCAACCATTGCACTCTATACTTTGCCTATTCCTACGATTCACCGGCTGTCCAATTGCTCGATTTGTATGTACGCCAATGATCATGCGCCACCTCATTTCCATCTGCGATTCAGTGATGGTCGTCAGGCATTGATTGCCATTGAAGATCTGTCATTGTTGACTGGATTGGGGAGCGCCAAGGTAATGAAACGAGAGTTGAGCGAAGCGATGGATTGGGCCTCGCAGAACAAGCCTCAGCTGCGCGCCAAGTGGAGGGAGTTGAACGAATGACTGGCAAGCATTTTTTACTGACAGATGTTTCAGTAACGGGCCCTGGTTCGTTAATGCTCTCTTTTGCAGATGGTGAGCAGTTCCCTGTGTGCCTGGACGACATCATCACCAGGCACACGTCCCTGCAGCCGCTTGCCGACCCCTGCATTTTTGCTACCGCTACAGTGGGCGAGTGGCGGGATACGGTCATCTGGGCAGACGACGATAATCTGGAGCTTGCAAGCGATAATCTCCGCGCGCGGGCGCTTGAGCAGGCGGGTGAATGTTCCCATGAACTTGTATGGAACTGGATGGGTCGGAACGGGCTGACGTTGGATCAGGCTGCTCATGAGCTAGGCTTGAGTCGACGCATGCTTGCGTACTATCGCAGTGGAGAAAAACCGGTCCCCAGAACTGTTGCTCTGGCGATGAAGGGGTGGGAAGCACTTCAGTCGGTGAAGGCGCCGCCCAAGAAGGCTTCCGAACGCAAAAAAGTCAGTAATCGTCTGGATGCCATCCTTGGTGGCCGGAAAGGTACGTCGTTAAAACGCAGGGCGTGATTCAGGAAGAGTTGTCGACGAAAAAAAAGCCGCGCAATAGCGCGGCTTCGTCGTATCTGGTGGGCCCACACGGACTCGAACCGTGGACCAAAGGATTATGAGTCCTCTGCTCTAACCGACTGAGCTATAGGCCCTCAGTAAGTGCCCGGATTATAACGAGGGTTTTGAAAGCGTGCCATCCGAAAGATCGCTTAGTGCTATACGAAGAAAGGTCGCGGCGAATTCATCGGGCGGCAGCGGCAGGCTGACGATGTAGCCCTGGATCTGTTCGCACCCTTCTGCTGCCAGGAAGCGCTGCTGCGCCTGGTTCTCAACCCCTTCAGCAATGATGGTGAGCTGCATGCTGCGGCCCAGGGCGATGATGGCGCGGGCGATGGCGGCGTCGTGGGGGTCGTCGGGCAGGCCGCGGATGAACGACTTGTCGATCTTGAGAATGTCCAGCGGCAAGCGCTTGAGGTAGCTGAGCGAAGAGTAGCCGGTACCAAAATCATCAATGGCCAACTGTACGCCCAGCTGTTTGAGTTGGTGGAGCACGGCCAGGGCCTCCTCGGCCTGGCTCATGATGAAGTTTTCGGTAATTTCCAGCTGCAGGTCGCCGGCCTTGAGTTGGTAGGTCTTGAGCAACTGCTCGATACGCTTGGCCAGGCCGTGGTGGCGCAGCTGCGCGCCGGCCAGGTTGACCGACAGCGGGCCAAAGCTTTTGTACTGCAGTTTCCAGCGGTGCATCTGCCTGCAGGCTTGCTCCAGTACCCAATCACCGAGTTGCAGGATGGTGCCGTTTTCCTCTGCAAGGTGGATGAAATGCTCGGGCGGTACTTCGCCAAAGGTCGGGTGGTTCCAGCGGATCAGAGCCTCGGCACCGACCAGCGTTTGGGTCTTGAGGCTGAACTTGGGCTGGTAGCACAGGCTCATTTCGTTGCGCTCGATGGCGCGGCGCAATTCATGTTCCAGCGCTATGCGTTCGCTGGCCTGTGCGGTGAGGTCGCGGGTGTAGGCCTCGACACGATTGCGCCCCTTGGCTTTGGAGCGATACATGGCGGCATCGGCATTGCGGATCAGGGTGGCAACGTCGGTGCCGTCCTGTGGATAAAGGCTGATGCCGATGCTGGCGCTGGTGAAGAACTCATGCTCCCCCGCCTGGAAGGGGGCGCTGAAGCACGTCAGCAATTTGTTGGCGATGGCGTCGGCGTCACTGGGCTTGTGCAGGCCTGGAAGCAAGATAATGAATTCGTCGCCGCCCAGGCGCGCCACTGTGTCGACGTCGCGGACCTGCTCCTTAAGGCGTTGGGCGATACCCTTGAGCAACAGGTCACCAACCGGATGGCCCAGGCTGTCGTTGATATGCTTGAAACGGTCCAGGTCCAGAAACAGTACTGCGCCTTGGCGGTTGGATACTTGGGCGCAGGTCAGCACGGCCTGCAACCGGTTTTCAAACAACGCGCGGTTGGGCAAGCCGGTGAGCGGGTCATGGTGGGCCTGGTAATCGAGCTTGGCCTGGGCATGCTTGAGGCTGGAAATGTCGGCGAACACCGCAACGAAATGGGTGATCACGCGCTCGCTGTTGCGCACGGCACTGATGGTCAGCCAGCCGGGGTACAGTTCGCCGTTCTTGCGCTTGTTGTAGATCTCGCCTTGCCAGTGGCCTTCCGCAGTCAGTTGGTACCACATGGCGGCGTAGAAGGCACTGTCGTGCTGCCCGGAGGCCAGCAGGCGAGGGGTTTGGCCAAGCGCTTCAACCTCGCTGTAGCCGGTGATTTCGCTGAACGCGCGGTTGACCGCGCTGATGCGCTGGTCGATGTCGGTGATCAGTACACCCTCAGCGGTATTCTCGAAGACGGTGGCCGCCAGTTGCAGTTTCTCTTGCATCAGGTGGCGTTCGGTGATGTCCCGGGCGATGGTCAGCATGCAGTCGACGCCAGCGATGGGTAGCGGCCTCGCGGACAGCTCACACAGCCTGATCTGCCCGTCGCTGCGCCGGATATGGCAACTGAAGTCGCGTACGAAACCGTCCCGGGCAAGCGTGTCGATCAGCCGTTTGCGTTCGTTGAGGTCGACCCAGATACCCAGGTCGAACGACGTTTGGTCAATAGTCGGGTTGAGGTCGTAACCGGTCAGGCGACAGAAGCCTTCGTTCACTTCCAGCAGCAGGCCGTCGCTTTGGCGCGACAGCAACAAGCCATCGGGGGAGGCGTGGAAGGCTTTGGCGAACTTCTCTTCCGAGGTTTGCAGTTGTTGCTGGGTTTCTTTCAGCTGGCTGATGTCACGCACGGCCACTACGAACGCCAGGGTGCCGTCCAGTTCGAACGTTTCCGCAGAGGTCAGGCCGGTGAACAACTGGCCATTGCTGCGGCGGAAGCTCATCTCCAGGTTGCGGATACCACCTTGATGCAGGCGTTCGAGCATCAGTGGCCCGGCGCCTTGCACGCCCCACAGGTTCAGCTCGGTAGCGGTGCGGCCTATAACCTGGCCTGGGGTCAGCCCAATCTGTTCTTCGAAAGCTTCGTTGACTTCCAGTAGGCAGCCGTCGCTGTGGCGGGCTATCAGCAGGATATCGGGGCATTGCTGGAACACCGAGGCGAACTTCTGTTCCGACAACCGCAGGGCATCCTCGGTGCGTTTGGTTTCGCTGATGTCGATCATCAGCCCGCGCATCACCGGCCGGTGCCCATGTTCGATCATGCTGACGATGTTTCGTATCCAAAGCGCCTGGCCGTCCGCACGAATTACCCGGTAATCAAGGCTATGGTCGCGCCCCGCGGCGGTTTCGCTTTCGCAGTAGGCTTGGGCCCACAGTGCGTCCTCAGGGTGCAGGATGCCGCGCCAGAACCCAGGTTTAAGCCATTCATGCAGCGGATAACCGAGCAGATCCTCGGCGTGGGGCGAAACATAGCTGTAGGTAAAGTCGTTGGCGTCAGCCTCCCAGGCAATTGCCGACAGGCTTTCGATCAGGCCGCGATAGTGGTACTCGCTGCTGCGCAGTTCCTGTTCCAGGGCAATCCGCCTGGAAATTTCCGAGCTTAGGCGGCGGTTGATTCGAATCACCCCGCCAAGGATGGCAATCAGTACCAGCACGCCGGGCAGGCCGTATAGCAGCATGTCGTGCCAGAAGGTGCGCTGGTCAACCACATTGCCGACCCAGCGTTGCTGGATCTTGCTGATTTCCTCGCTGGTCATGTCGGCCATCACCTTGTCGAGAATGCCGATCAGCATCTTCTTGTCTCGGGGCGCGGCCATGGCCAATTGATAGCGATAGGGTGTTTCGCCACTGACGTACAAGCCGTCGAGCTTCAGTTGGCGCAAGCTCCAGATGCTGGAGGCCAGGTCGCCGACCACAGCGTCCACTTCGTCGGTGGCCAAGGCCTGCAGGGCAGAGCTGACGTTGGGCATGGCCACCAGGTTGAGGTCCGGGTGGTGGGTGCGTAGCAGTTCGTGGGGGGCGTAGTTTTCCACAACTGCGATTTTCAACCCGTACAGGTCCTTCAGCGTGTGAGGCTGAGGGCCGCCGTCGTGGGCGAGAATCACGATGGGAAAATCCAGATAAGGCCGGGTAAATGCCAGATATTCCTGACGCTCCGGTGTCGACATGATGCCCGGCAGCAGGTCGATACGGCTGTCGCGTGCCTGCGCGAGCACCTCCGTCCAGCTGCTAGGCTCGACCGGCTTCAGCGTTACTCCAAGGCGTTCCTGAAGCAAGGCGATGTAATCGGCGGCCAATCCCTGGTACCGGCCCTCCTGGTCACGAAACTCGAATGGTGGCCAGGAAGCGTCGACGCCCAGCTTCAGCTGCGGGTGGGCAGCAAGCCAGGTTTTTTCCTCGTCTGTCAGGGTCAGGGCGCCGGCCGTTGTGTTCCACAACATCAGGAGCAGCAACAGAATGGCCGGCATCGGCGGCATAGCGGCCTCGCATTCAGGTGGTCTGAAGTCGAGTGTAGACGCGCAATTGCTACGGTGGGTAGCGAGTGGCCACAACCTTTTGTCACATAAGAAAAACCCCGGCCTGGGCCGGGGTTTGTCATCACTCGTCGAGGAAGGAGCGCAAGTGCTCGCTGCGAGTCGGGTGGCGCAATTTGCGCAACGCCTTCGCTTCGATCTGACGGATCCGCTCGCGGGTCACGTCAAACTGCTTGCCCACCTCTTCGAGGGTGTGGTCGGTGTTCATGTCGATACCGAAGCGCATGCGAAGTACTTTGGCTTCACGTGCGGTCAGGCCCGAGAGCACGTCGCGGGTAGCTTCCTTGAGGCTTTCGACCGTTGCCACATCAATCGGGGACTGCATGGTCGAGTCCTCGATGAAGTCGCCCAGGTGCGAATCTTCGTCGTCACCGATCGGGGTTTCCATCGAGATTGGCTCTTTGGCGATCTTCAATACCTTGCGGATCTTGTCCTCAGGCATTTCCATGCGCTCACCCAGCTCTTCCGGGGTCGGTTCACGGCCCATTTCCTGCAGCATCTGGCGGGAAATACGGTTGAGCTTGTTGATCGTTTCGATCATGTGCACCGGAATACGGATGGTGCGCGCCTGGTCGGCGATCGAACGGGTGATTGCCTGGCGGATCCACCACGTGGCGTACGTGGAGAACTTGTAGCCGCGACGGTATTCGAACTTGTCCACCGCCTTCATCAAGCCGATGTTGCCTTCCTGAATCAGATCGAGGAACTGCAGGCCACGGTTGGTGTACTTCTTGGCGATGGAAATCACCAGACGCAGGTTCGCCTCGACCATTTCTTTCTTGGCGCGGCGGGCCTTGGCCTCACCGATGGACATGCGGCGGTTGATTTCCTTGATCTCGGCAACGGTCAGGCCGGTTTCGGTCTCAAGGTCGATCAGTTTCTGCTGGCATGCGACGATGGCGGCGTCCTTTTCACCCAGGGCGGCAGCCCACTTGGTGTTGCGCTTGGCCAGGTCACCAGACCAGGTCTGGTCGGTTTCGTTGCTCGGGAACAGGCGCAGGAAGTCGGCGCGCGGCATGCGTGCGTCACGCACGCACAGTTGCATGATGGCGCGTTCTTGTTGACGCAGGCGGGCCAGCGAGTCACGTACGCGCTCTACCAAGGCGTCAAACTGCTTTGGCACCAGCTTGATCGGCATGAACAGATCGGCCAGGGCTTGCATGGCGCCAATGCTTTCGGCGTGAGTACGGCCGTGCTTCTTCAACACCTTGAGGGTGATGGCGAGCTGGTCCGAAACGGCACCGAAACGCTGGGCTGCGATAACCGGGTCCGGGCCGCTTTCGGCCTCTTCCTCGTCATCACCGCCGTCTTCGCTTTCTTCGTCGTCGTCGGACTCTTCTTTCGCAGCGGCAGCCTTGGTGCCAGGGATCGGCACTTCTTCGGTTTCGGCGGCGATGTTGTCGTCAGGGTCGATGTAACCGCTGAGAACATCCGACAGACGGCCACCCTCGGTGGTGACGCGGTCATATTCGCTGATGATGTAATCGACAGTGCCCGGGAAGTGGGCGATGGCGCCCATGACTTCACGAATGCCTTCCTCGATACGCTTGGCGATTTCGATTTCGCCTTCGCGGGTCAGCAGCTCGACGGTACCCATTTCGCGCATGTACATGCGCACCGGGTCGGTCGTGCGGCCGATATCGGTTTCAACTGCCGCCAACGCAGCAGCGGCTTCTTCGGCCGCGGCTTCGTCGGTGTCGGCTTCCGCCAACAGAAGGGCATCCGCATCCGGAGCACTCTCGAATACGTTGATCCCCATGTCGTTGATCATGCGGATGATGTCTTCCACCTGTTCCGGATCTGAAATATCCTCAGGCAGGTGGTCGTTGACCTCCGCGTAAGTCAGGTAGCCCTGCTCACGACCGCGGGTGATCAACTCTTTGATACGAGACTGCTGTTGCGCTTTTCCGGACATAACACCCTATCCACTGAAGGTCTTGGCGGGCAAAAAACAAGCCGAGGATTATACCCGAGCATGGGCCTCACGCGCCAGATGAGGTCGGCGTTTGTGCGGGAACATTCCGGCTCAGCAAGGCGAGGAGCTGCGATTTTTCCTCGCTGGTCAACTCGCTTTGACGTGATTTCCTGAGCAGTTGTTCCAGGCTTCGCTCGCGTTGGCGGGCGGTCAAGCTAGTTATAGTGTCGAAAAACTGTTGTTCAAGGTTGTCGGCCACGATCAGCCATTCCTTTTCCGCCAGGGCGCGCAGCAGGCGCCCTTGTTCGGTGCCGTGCCAGCGTGCGATCAACTGCATTGAGCTTAGCCCAGGATTCTTTTGCGCAGCTTCGATCAGCGCCACCAGCAGTTGGCTGTAGAGGTGCTCTTCGTCGGCGAAGTGGCTGGCATCGTCAACCTTGCCAGCCAGCAGCGGGTGGTGCAGCAAGGTGCGCAGGGCAGCCAGGGTTGGCGGTTCCACAGGCGCTGGAACGCGCGGCGGTGCCTCGTCACGTTGCTGCCAAGGCTTGCCACCCTTGCGGTTCTTGTCCCAGGGCTTGTCGCTCCACTGCTTTTTGCCGCCCCCCTTGTTCGGCTTCCACTCTTGCTCCTGGTGCACAGGGGCATAGTCGTGCTGCGGCACGTCGCCGTAGTCGGGGGTGTAGCTGGCCATCGCGTCATAGTCGTAGCCGGGGTCATAGTCCGGCACGTTGTTCGCTGCCGGTGCATGCTGGGCCAGTTGTTCGACTTGCTGCGGGTCGAGGCCGGTAATTTCGCGCAGGCGATTGCGCATTAACTGACGCAGGTTGGCACCCGGGACTTTTTCGATCAACGGTGCAGCAAGGGTTGCCATGTGCGCCTTGCCTTCCAGCGAGCGCGGGTCCGCTTCATTGCTCAGTTGCTCGAAGAAATAGTCGGCCAGCGGCTGGGCGTGCTGGTTGATGCGGGCCATGAACGCGTCGGTACCTTCGGCGCGCACCAGGCTGTCCGGGTCCTCGCCTTCGGGCAGGAACAGAAAGCGTGCACGGCGCCCATCCTGCAAGGCCGACAGTGTCGATTCAAGGGCGCGCCATGCAGCCTTGCGGCCGGCCTGGTCGCCGTCGAAGCAGAACAGCACGCTGGGCACCACCCGGAACAGGCGCTTGAGGTGTTCTTCGCTTGTGGCCGTGCCCAAAGTGGCCACGGCATTGCGCAGGCCTTGCTGGGCCAGAGCGATGACATCCATGTAACCCTCGACGACGATGATTTCGTCGAGGTTGCGGTTGTGCTTGCGTGCCTCGTAAAGGCCGTAAAGCTCCTGGCCCTTATGGAATACGGGGGTTTCCGGCGAGTTGAGGTACTTCGGCTTGTCGTCGCCCAGCACCCGGCCGCCAAAAGCGATGATGCGCCCACGGCTGTCGCGGATCGGGAACATTACCCGGTCACGGAAGCGGTCATAGCGTTTGCCGCTTTCGGCATTCTCGATCAGCAGGCCGGCGTCGATCATCACCTTTTGCTGCAGGCTGTCAGCGCCGAGGTGCTTGAGCAGGTTGTCCCAGCCTGGTGGCGCGAAACCCAAGCCGAAGTCGCGTGCGATTTCACCCGACAGGCCTCGGCCCTTTAGGTAATCCACCGCGGCCTTGCGGGTGGGATGGCTGCGCAGGGCCTGCCGATAAAACTCGGCGGCGGCATTGAGCAGTGGGTAGAGCGGTGAGTCGGTTGGCTGGCGGGGTTTTTGCCCGCGTCGGCCCTCCTCGCGCGGTACTTCCATGCCCGCTGCGCGGGCCAGTTCTTCGACAGCCTGGGGGAAGTCCAGGTTGTCGTGGTCCATGACGAAACCAAGCGCGTTACCGCCGGCGCCGCAGCCGAAGCAGTAATAAAACTGCTTGTCGGGGCTGACCGTGAAGGAGGGGGTCTTCTCCTTGTGGAACGGGCAGCAGGCGGAGTAGTTCTTGCCGGTTTTTTTCAGCTGAACGCGCGAACTCACCACATCGATGATATCGAGGCGGTTGATCAGGTCGTCAATGAAGCTCTGTGGAATCAGCCCGGCCATGGCAGTCTCGTCATCTGGCAACTGGCAAGTCTAATCGCTAACGCGCCGGTTAGTGGCGAATGCTGCGAGGGGAAGTGCGAGGGAATATGTGCTCGTCGGCAGCCGCGAGGGCTCGTCAGTAAGGACGTGCACGCCTGGTCCAGGACCAGATCTGACGTTTTAATGCTTTATCCGCTGCAAAGTGCAGTAGATGCCTTGGGCTAGCTGCTCAAGGTTGAAACAAACATCTGCCATCGGCCCGGCGGTGAGCCGGGCAGGGCAGAAGCTTTGCGTAGAACGTCTGTATTAGTACAGACGAACGGCGCGGCGCTGTTCGCGCTGAACTTTCTTGGCGTGACGCTTAACAGCAGCAGCTGCTTTACGCTTACGCTCGGCGGTCGGCTTCTCGTAAAACTCGCGGCTACGAACTTCAGCCAGTACACCGGCTTTTTCGCAGGAGCGCTTGAAACGACGCAGAGCTACGTCGAAGGGTTCGTTCTCTTTAACTTTGACGGCTGGCATCCAGGGCTACCTTAATTCATTACCGGGGTAGACGTGCTCCTGGCAAAACAAAGGTGTGCTGGAGAACGTCGGTTTTCAAGGGTTGCGGATGTTAACCCTTGGCGCGCCGGAATGCAAAGCCTCTGATCGAAAACCGCTGGTCGGCACCCGGCACGGGGACTATCATGCGCGGCTTCGAATTCAGCCCCCACAAGGGACGAGCCCATGCTAGTACTGGGATTGGAAACATCCTGCGACGAAACCGGCGTCGCATTATACGACAGTGAGCGCGGTTTGTTAGCCGACGCGCTGTTCAGCCAAATCGACCTGCACCGCGTATTTGGCGGTGTTGTGCCCGAGCTTGCCTCGCGCGATCACGTCAAGCGCATGCTGCCACTTATCCGCCAGGTGCTGGACGAGGCGGGCTGCGTCGCCACCGAGATCGACGCCATCGCCTACACCGCGGGCCCTGGCCTGGTGGGGGCGCTGCTGGTGGGGGCCTCATGTGCTCAGGCACTGGCGTTCGCCTGGGATATCCCGGCCATCGGTGTGCACCACATGGAAGGCCACTTGCTGGCACCGATGCTGGAAGAAAACCCGCCCGAATTTCCGTTCGTCGCTTTGTTGGTGTCGGGCGGCCATACGCAGCTGGTGCGCGTCGATGGCATTGGCCAATACGAACTGCTGGGCGAGAGCCTGGACGATGCCGCGGGTGAGGCGTTTGACAAAACTGCCAAGCTGATCGGCCTGAACTACCCGGGTGGCCCCGAAATCGCTCGCCTGGCAGAGCGGGGTGTGCCTGGCCGCTTCGTGTTCCCGCGGCCAATGACCGATCGCCCGGGCCTTGCGTTCAGCTTTAGCGGCCTCAAGACCTTCGCCCTCAACACCTGGCAGCAATGCCGCGATGCTGGCGACGACAACGAGCAAACCCGTTGCGACGTGTCGCTGGCGTTCCAGCAGGCGGTGGTGGAGACTTTGACCATCAAGTGCAAGCGCGCCCTGAAGCAGACCGGGCTCAAGCGGCTGGTCATTGCGGGGGGCGTGAGTGCCAACAAGGCGCTGCGTGCATCGCTGGAAGACATGCTGGCCAGCATCAAGGGCAACGTCTACTACGCACGCCCGAAATTTTGCACCGACAACGGCGCGATGATCGCCTATGCCGGTTGCCAGCGTTTGTTGGCCGGGCAGCAGCAGGATCTGGCAATCAGCGTGCAGGCACGTTGGCCGATGGAGCAATTGCCGCCGGTGTGACGGTATCGGGTGTGGGCGTCAGAAATGCCGCTCGCGCCCGGCAAACAGGTCGCGCAGGTTGTTGCGATGGCGCCAGACGATCATCAGTGTGAGTACACTGATTGGCAGCAGTGCTTCCGGCTCGCGCCACGCCAGCAATGGCAGGGTCAGGGGGGTGGCCACCAACGCAGCCAGCGAGCTGGTACGGGTAAGGTAGAACGTCAGCAGCCAGGCCCCGATGGCCAGCAGGGCTGCCGGGAAGTACAGCCCCATGAGCATGCCGGCTGCCGTCGCCACGCCCTTGCCACCTTGAAAACGGAAGTAAACAGGGAACAAATGGCCGAGCACTGCGCAAACACCAACCCAGGCCTGCTCTTGCAGCCCTAGCCCGGCGAAACGTGCAAGCAATACTGGCAACAAGCCCTTGCACAGGTCGCCAAGCAGGGTCAGGATCGCCAGTTTACGGCCTGCCAGGCGTAGCATGTTGGTGGCGCCGGCATTGCCTGAGCCGCTGGAACGCGGGTCCGGGCTGCCTGTAAGGCGGCTGAGAAGAATGGCGAAGGACAGCGAGCCGAGCAGGTAGGCGAGCAGCGCCAGTAACCAAAACATGCTAACTATTCCGGGCGAGGACGCCCTGATTCTAACGGCGCCAGTCGCCCTTGTCGTGCTGTGGAGAGAAGTGCTTGGACAGAGTGTTCATCGAAGGCCTGGAAGTCGATACCGTCATCGGTGCCTATGACTGGGAACGGGATATTCGCCAGTGCCTGCGCCTGGACCTGAGTTTTGCCTGGGACAACCGCCCGGCGGCGGCCGACGACGACCTGAGCAAGGCGCTGTGCTATGCCACGATTTCCGCACGGATCCAGGCATTTGCCGAGCAGGCGCGGTTCGAACTGGTGGAAACCTTTGCCGAACGCCTGGTTGCGACGCTCATGCAGGAGTTCAACATTCCTTGGGTGCGGTTGAAGCTGACCAAGCCGGGCGCAGTGCCAGCGGCGCGGGGCGGTGTTGGCGTGGAGATCGAGCGCGGATGTCTCTGAGCACGGTTTACCTGGGGCTGGGCAGTAACATCGAGCGCCACAAGCACTTGTGTGCGGGGCTCGATGCCTTGGCGGCCATCCTCACGGATATGCGGTGCTCGCCGGCATTCGAGAGCCAGGCCGTGGGGATCAGGAGCGGGCCATTCATCAATTTCGTGGTCAGCGGCAAGACTGATCTGCCATTGATGGAGCTGGACCGCCGGCTCAAGTTCATCGAGGCTGACAACGGGCGTTACGCACCAGATCGCAAGGGCTTGCCGCTGGATATCGACGTGCTGATGTATGACGACTTGCTCGGCACGTTCAATGGGCTGGTGCTGCCAAGGGCTGAGATTCTGAAGAATGCGTTCGTGCTGTGGCCGCTGTCGCTGTTGGCGCCTGAGCTTGTGCACCCGGGGGCGGGGAAGAGCATGGCGCAATTGTGGCAGGAGGCAAGCATCGATCAGGTGCTGGCACCCGTGGCGTTTGAGTGGCGGGGGTTGCAATTCACCCCGGAGTGAACCTGTGGCGGCCTGATCGCGGCTAAAGCCGCTCCTACAAGAGCTATGCCATCCCTGTAGGAGCGGCTTCAGCCGCGATGAGGCCGCAAGCCTCAGCCATTTTTGTAAGCCTTGAGCGCTTCTAGCCGCTTCTCTCTAAGTGCCGCCCCCAACCCTTGGCCAGTAAACCCAGCCTCCACCAGTGGCTTCACATCCACAGCGCGGACGATGGCTACCGCGCCGCGCAGATACTCGCCCTGTGGATAGCTTTGTCCCTGCGCCGCCATCTCGCACGCGGCAATGAATTCCTCAAAACGCTGCGGCCGCCGGTACACATCGAACTTTTGCAGCATCTCGAGCAAGCTTTCGGCATCCAGTTCCAGCGCTTTGTCACCTTTGTCGGCAAATTCGCCGACCAGTGACGCCAGTTCCTGGCATTCGCGAGGTGCTTTGAGCCGTTGGTTAAGCGCTTTGATCTGTGCCGGTTCCAACCCTCGCAGCAGGCATGCCCAGCGCACGTTCAAAGGCTGCTGGCGTTCGGCGGCACGTTGCAACGCAGCCAGGTTCTGCTCGTGAGCTGCAAGCTCTGGCATGAGGTCTGTCAGGGCGCCACATGCGCGCAACACCTGCACAAACACTTGCGGTTCGGCCTCCATCAATGCCCGCTCGATTTCCTTCCAGCTCCGCTCGGCGGTAAGCGCCTGCAACTCCCCTGAAGCGCTGATCTGGCGCATCAGCGCCAACGTTTCATCGGCAACCTTGAAACCCAATGGCGCATAACGTGCAGCAAAGCGGGCAACACGCAGTACTCGCAAGGGATCTTCAGCAAATGCCGGGGAAACGTGGCGCAAAATACGTGCGGTCAGGTCGCGCTGCCCGTGATAGGGGTCGTACACGTTGCCCTGCTCATCCTCGGCCATCGCATTGATGGTCAGGTCGCGGCGGATCAGGTCTTCTTCCAGTGTCACGCCCGGGCTGGCGTGGAAGGTGAACCCGCCATAACCGCGTCCGCTCTTGCGCTCGGTACGCGCCAGGGCGTACTCCTCACCTGTTTTGGGATGCAGGAAAACCGGGAAGTCAGCCCCCACCGGGCGAAAGCCCTTGGCGTGCATTTCCTCGACAGTGGCGCCAACCACCAGCCAGTCGATATCGCTGACCGGGCGCCCGAGCAGGCGGTCGCGCACCGCGCCGCCAACTTTGTAGATGTGCATATGCAGCCTCCATTACTGCCCACAGGATACCCTGTCGGCAGTAACGGCGGTGCTTTGCGGTTAGAGGTGGTGAATGACGGCCAGGTCCATGCGGCCGTAGTCGGCACTCTCGCCGTGTTCGCCGCGTGGTGGCATGTGGTGGGTCTTGATGATCTGGTCGCCCTGCACGGTTTCCAGATGGATATCAAAGCCCCAGAGACGGTGCAGGTGCTTGAGCACCTCCTCGGTGGAGTCGCCCAGCGGTTTGCGGTTGTGTTGCTGGTGGCGCAGCGTCAGGGAGCGGTCTCCCCGGCGGTCGACGCTCCAGATTTGCACGTTGGGTTCGCGGTTGCCGAGGTTGTATTGGGCAGCCAGTTGCTCGCGGATGATCCGATAGCCAGCTTCATCGTGGATGGCTGGTACCAGTAAATCGTCACGTTGGTCGTCGTCGAGGATGCTGAACAGCTTGAGGTCACGCATGACTTTAGGCGACAGGTACTGCAGGATGAAGCTCTCGTCCTTGAAGCTGCTCATGGCGAATTTGATGGTAGAAAGCCAGTCACTGCCGGCAATTTCAGGGAACCAGCGGCGATCTTCCTCGGTCGGGTTTTCGCACATGCGGCGGATGTCGGTGTACATGGCAAACCCTAAAGCATAGGGGTTGATGCCGCTGTAGTAGGGGCTGTCAAAGCCTGGCTGGAAGACCACGCTGGTGTGCGACTGCAAGAACTCCATCATGAAACCTTCGGTGATCAACCCCTCGTCATACAGGTCGTTCATCAGCGTGTAGTGCCAGAAGGTAGCCCAGCCCTCGTTCATCACTTGCGTCTGGCGTTGCGGGTAGAAGTACTGCGCTATCTTGCGCACGATGCGCACCACTTCGCGCTGCCAAGGTTCTAGCAGTGGCGCGTTTTTTTCGATGAAGTAAAGAATGTTTTCCTGAGGTTCGGCGGGGAAGCGCGCATCATCACGCTCGCCGCCTTTTTCCGCGCCTTTGGGGATGGTGCGCCACAGGTCGTTGATTTGCCGCTGCAGGTGCTCTTCGCGCTCCTTCTGGCGGCGCCGCTCTTCCTCGGCGGAGATCGGGTAGGGGCGTTTGTAACGGTCCACGCCATAGTTCATAAGGGCGTGGCAAGAGTCGATCAGGTCTTCTACTGCATCGATACCATGGCGTTCTTCGCATTGGGCGATGTACTGTTTGGCGAACACAAGGTAATCGATGATCGAACTGGCGTCGGTCCAGGTGCGGAACAGGTAGTTGCCCTTGAAGAAGCTGTTGTGGCCATAGCAGGCATGGGCGATCACCAGTGCCTGCATGCACATGGTGTTCTCTTCCATCAGGTAAGCAATGCACGGATCGGAGTTGATCACGATCTCGTAGGCCAGGCCCATCTGGCCGCGGCTGTAAGATTTTTCGGTACTGAGGAACTGCTTGCCGTAGGACCAGTGGTGATAACCCAAGGGCATGCCGACGGACGCGTAGGCGTCCATCATCTGCTCGGCGGTGATCACCTCGATCTGATTGGGGTAGGTGTCCAGAGCGTAACGTTCGGCCAGGCGGCTGATTTCCCGGTCGTAGGTCTGGATCAGCTCGAACGTCCACTCGGACCCGATGGAAATGGGTTGGCGTCTCTGTGCTCTGGCGGTCATGTGGCTAACCTGCGCTGGAAGAGTTCACGGAAGACCGGGTAGATATCGCCGGCCGAAACCAACTGCTGCTGGGCGAATGTGTCGGGGAAGGCTTCGCCGATCCGCTCGTACTCGTACCACAACGCCTGATGCTCACGCGGGGTGATCTCGACGTAAGTGTAGTACTGCACGTGGGGCATGATCTGCTTGGAGAGGATCTCGCGGCAGATGGGCGAGTCGTCGTTCCAGTTGTCACCATCCGAGGCCTGGGCCGCGTAGATGTTCCATTCGCTGGCCGAGTAGCGTTCGGCCATGATTTCCTGCATCAGCTTGAGCGCGCTGGATACGATGGTGCCGCCGGTTTCCCGGGAATAGAAGAATTCTTCCTCGTCCACCTCGCGGGCACTGGTGTGATGGCGAATGAACACCACTTCGATGCGGTCATAGTTCCGCTTCAGGAACAGGTACAGCAGGATGAAAAAGCGCTTGGCGATGTCCTTGGTGGCCTGAGTCATTGAGCCGGACACGTCCATCAGGCAGAACATCACGGCCTTGGAGCTGGGGTTGGGTTGTTTGATCAGCAGGTTGTACTTGAGGTCGAACGTGTCGAGGAAGGGCAGGCGGTTAATGCGCGCCTTCAGGCGTTCGATCTCTTGTTCTGTTTCTTGGATATCCGTGAAGTTGTCGGGCTCTTCGACTTTAAGCCGTGCGAGTTCTTTTTGCGCCTCTCGCAGCAGTGCCCGGCTGCTGCCGGTCAGCGCGATTCGCCGCGCATGTGCCGAACGCAGGGTGCGAACAATGTTGATGCGTGACGGGTTGCCTTCGTTGGCAACGCCTGCACGAACGGTTTTGAAGGTGTCTGTGCCGGTGAGGTGGCGTTTGACCAGGTTGGGCAGTTCCAAGTCTTCGAACATGAATTCGAGGAACTCTTCCTGGGTAATCTGGAAGACGAAATCGTCCATGCCCTCGCCGGAGTTGCCGGCCTTGCCGCGCCCACCGCCACCACCACCGCCCTGGGGCCTTGGGATGTGTTCGCCAGCAGTGAACTCCTTGTTGCCTGGGTGCACGATGGTCTGCTTGCCGCCACGGCCATGGTGCAGCACCGGTTCATCAATATCGCGACCGGGAATGCTGATTTGCTCGCCATGCTCCATGTCCATGATGGAGCGGCGGCTCACGGCTTCTTCGACGGCCTTCTTGATGTGCTCACGGTAACGCCGCAGGAAACGCTGGCGGTTAACCGTGCTCTTGTTCTTGCCGTTCAGGCGTCGGTCGATAACGTAGCTCATGGTCCCTCCGGTAGCTGGGAACAGCTGCACGCTTCAAGCTACGAGCTGCACGTAAAAGCAGCCGCCGACGCCTGGGGCTGACAGGCCAGCCCGAGGCGCACGGCGTGTAGCTTGCCGCTTTATTGCGATTTCCTGACCCGCAGGTACCATTCCGACAACAGGCGCACCTGTTTGTCGGTGTAGCCACGCTCCACCATCCGCGTGACGAAGTCGTTGTGTTTCTGTTGGTCCTCCTTGCTGGCCTTGGCGTTGAAGCTGATGACCGGCAGCAGGTCTTCGGTGTTGGAGAACATTTTCTTCTCGATCACCACCCGCAGCTTTTCATAACTCAGCCAGCTCGGGTTCTTGCCGTTGTTGTTGGCACGGGCACGCAGCACGAAGTTGACGATCTCGTTGCGGAAGTCTTTCGGGTTGCTGATGCCTGCCGGTTTTTCGATCTTCTCCAGCTCCTCGTTCAGGGCAATGCGGTTGAGGATTTCGCCGGTTTCGGGGTCGCGGTATTCCTGGTCCTGAATCCAGAAGTCGGCGTAAAGCACGTAGCGGTCGAAAATGTTCTGGCCGTACTCGCTGTAGGATTCGAGGTAGGCCGTCTGAATCTCTTTGCCGATGAACTCGATGTAGCGCGGCGCCAGGTATTCCTTCAGGTAGCGCAGGTAACGTTCGCGCACCTCGGCCGGGAACTGTTCCTGTTCGATTTGCTGCTCCAGCACATACAGCAGGTGTACCGGGTTGGCGGCCACTTCATGGGGGTCGAAGTTGAACACCTTGGAGAGAATTTTGAAGGCGAACCGTGTCGACAGGCCGTTCATCCCTTCATCGACGCCCGCAGAATCGCGGTACTCCTGGATCGACTTGGCTTTCGGGTCAGTGTCTTTGAGGTTTTCGCCGTCGTAAACACGCATTTTGGAGTAGATGTTGGAGTTTTCCGGCTCTTTCAAGCGCGAGAGCACGGTGAACTGGGCCAGCATCTTGAGCGTATCCGGCGCGCAGTGAGCCTTGGCCAGCGAGCTGTTGATCAACAGCTTGTCGTAGATCTTGATCTCGTCGCTGACGCGCAGGCAGTACGGCACCTTGACGATGTAGATCCGGTCAATGAACGCCTCGTTGTTCTTGTTGTTGCGGAAGGTGTGCCACTCCGATTCGTTGGAGTGCGCCAGCAGGATGCCGGAGTAGGGGATGGCGCCCAGGCCTTCGGTACTGTTGTAGTTGCCTTCCTGGGTGGCGGTCAGCAGTGGGTGCAGCACCTTGATTGGCGCCTTGAACATCTCCACGAATTCCATCAGGCCCTGGTTGGCCCGGCACAGCGCGCCCGAGTAGCTGTAGGCGTCGGCGTCGTTCTGCGGGAATTCTTCGAGTTTACGGATATCCACCTTGCCGACCAGGGCTGAAATGTCCTGGTTGTTCTCGTCCCCCGGCTCGGTCTTGGCGATGGCAACCTGGTTCAGGATCGAAGGGTAGAGTTTCACCACGCGGAACTTGCTGATGTCCCCGCCGAACTCCTGCAGGCGTTTGGTGGCCCACGGCGACATGATGGTGTTCAGGTAGCGCCGCGAGATGCCGTACTCTTCTTCAAGAATGGCGCCATCTTCGGTGGCGTTGAACAAGCCCAGCGGCGACTCGAATACCGGCGAGTCCTTGATCGCGTAGAAGGGCACCTTTTCCATCAGCTGCTTGAGTTTTTCGGCCAGCGACGACTTGCCGCCGCCCACCGGGCCCAGCAGATAGAGGATCTGTTTCTTCTCTTCCAGGCCTTGGGCGGCGTGGCGGAAGTAGGACACGATCTGGTCGATGCACTCTTCCATGCCATGGAAGTCGGCAAAGGCCGGATAGCGGCGTATGACTTTGTTGGAAAAAATTCGCGACAGCCTGGAGTTGGTAGAGGTGTCGATCAGCTCCGGCTCACCGATGGCCAGTAACAGCCGTTCTGCCGCCGATGCATAGGCACTGCGATCCTCTTTACACAGCTCGAGGTACTCCTGCAGCGAGAGTTCTTCCTGACGCGTGGACTCGAAGCGTTGTTGGAAGTGGCTAAAAATACTCATGACGTCACCTCGCTCGATACGTGGAGACGACGCCGGATCAGTCAGCTGATGCTGGCATGCAACCGGTTTTTGCCGGCTGCTGTATACCCCCCAGAACACCCTGTAACGCTACCGATGACCCGCACGCCGGTGTACCGGCTCTCCCCTTTTTTTGGATGGCCTGCGCTTAAGGATAGTTGGTAATCGGCAAGGTCAAGGGGAAGCGGCGCCAAAGATATGAACGACCGTTCGTCAGGTGAGGCGCGAGCCCGCTAAGAGCGCGGGCTGCAGTGAAAATGAAAAAATTATTCGGCAGTGCCTTGGGCGGTTTCGGCAGGGTAGGTGGCGCGCCACAGCTCGAAGCCGCCATCGACGCTGTAGACGTCCGAGAAGCCTTGGCCCACCAGGTAAGCAGCAGCGCTCTGGCTGGAGTTGCCGTGGTAGCAAACCACCAGCGTCGGGGCATCCAGGTCGGCATTACGGATGAAATCGGCAACCGAATGGTTGTCGAGGTGTTGGGCGCCAGTGATATGGCCAGCGGCGAAGGCCTGTGGGTCGCGAATGTCGACGACGACCGCACCTTGGGCGCGCAGGGCCAGGGCCTGCTCGGGGGGGATGCGCTTGAATTCGCTCATGGGTACGGCTTCCTTCAGGGGTGATCGTTGAGTTTAGTGGGTTGCGCCGGCACGCGCACGGTGCCGTCGTCGGCGCAGTCGCAGCGGTGGTATTCACCGCTGTCGACGTTGTACAGGGTCATGGCGCCACCCCATACGCAGCCGGTGTCCAGGGCGATGATGCCAGGCTCGTCGACGCGCCCTTCAAGGGCTGCCCAGTGCCCGAAGATGATCTTCACATGGCGTGAGCGGCGGTCCTTGTGGGCGAACCAGGGTTTGTAGCCTTTTGGCGCGGTGCCCAGGCCCTCCTTGCTCTTGAGGTCGAGTTTGCCTTCGGCGGTGCAAAAGCGCATGCGTGTGAGGTAGTTGGTGATCACGCGCAGGCGTTCGACGCCGCTGAGCTTCTTGCTCCACTTGTTGGGTTCGTTGCCGTACATGCCATCAAGGTAGAGCTTCAGGCGGCCGTCATCGCGCAATACTTCCTCGACTTCGCCTGCCAACTCCAGGGCGTTACCCAGGGTCCATTGCGGCGGAATACCGGCATGTACCAGGGCAATGCCGCGCGGCTCATCGTAATGCAGCAGTTTTTGATGGCGCAGCCAGTCGAACAATTGGTCAGCGTCGGGGGCATCGATGATTTCGCGCAGGGTGTCGCTTTTTTTCAGGCGTTCGACGTTGTGCCAGGCGGCCAGCAAGTGCAGGTCGTGGTTGCCCAGTACGCATACCAGTGACTGACGGATCGAATAGAGATAGCGCAGCGTTTCCAGCGACTCGGGGCCGCGGTTGACCAAGTCACCGACCAGCCACAGGCGATCGACTGCCGGGTTGAATTTAACGCGTTCCAGCAGGCATTTGAGCGGTTGCAGGCAGCCTTGCAGGTCACCAACGGCGTAGGTGGCCATCAGTGCAGGGCCCCCGGCACAGCAAGCCGGAAGGGGGCGATCTCGGCGTCGAAGCGCTTACCGTCTTCGGCAAACATCTGATAGCTGCCCTGCATGGTGCCTACACGGGTACTGATGACTGCGCCGCTGCTGTAGGTGTGGCTCTGGCCGGGTTCTATGGTCGGCTGCTGGCCGACGACGCCAGCGCCGCGCACCTCTTCAACCTCGCCGTCACCGTTGGTGATCAGCCAGTGGCGGGACATCAGCTTGGCCGTGACCGAGCCGTTGTTTTGCACAGTGATGGTGTAGGCGAAGGCGAAACGACTGCTTTCGGGGTCGGATTGGTCTTTCAGGTAGCGGGTCACGACGCTGACGTCGATCTGATAGCGGGGGTCGGACATGCGGGGGCCTTGAGCAAACATGCGAATACGGCAATGGATGCAGTCTAGGCCATTGGCTGGGCTGGAAGCCAGCTTGACGGGGAGGAGTGTCGCGTGTGGTGGCCTTTCGCGGATAAATCCGCTCCTACGAACGTGGCCGCGGTAGGAGCGGATTCATCCGCGATGGGGCCATCAGCCTTGCTGATCAGCCAACTGGTCAGCCAATCGAACAAACGCCGCCAGGTCCAGCTGCTCTGGCCGCAGGCTACCGTCAACGCCAGCAGCCTCAATGGCCTGGCTGTCGAGCAAGCCTTTCATGGTATTGCGCAGTGTCTTGCGGCGCTGATTGAACGCTTCACGTACCACTTGCTCCAGCAACCGCGCATCTTTGGCCGGGTGCGGCAGCACCTCGTGCGGTACCAGGCGCACAATGGCCGAGTCCACTTTCGGCGGCGGGTTGAACGCGCCTGGGCCAACGTTGAACAGGTGTTCGACCCGGCAGTGGTACTGCACCATGATCGACAGGCGGCCCCAGTCGCCGCCACCCGGGCCAGCCGCCATGCGCTCGACCACTTCCTTTTGCAGCATGAAGTGCATGTCGCGGATCAGGTTGGCGTGGCTGAGCAGGTGGAAAATCAGCGGGGTGGAAATGTTGTAGGGCAGGTTGCCAACCACCTTCAGGCTGCGCGGCGGAACGCCCAATTGGTTGAAGTCGAACTTCAGGGCGTCGCCCTGGTGCAGGCGGAAGTTGTCGCGGCCTGCAAACTTGTGTTGCAGGATCGGCACCAGGTCCTTGTCCAGCTCCACAACGTCCAGCTGCGCACCGCTGCCCAGCAGGCCTTCGGTCAGGGCGCCCTGGCCCGGGCCGATTTCCAGCAGGTGCTCGCCTGGCTTGGCGTGAATGGCGCGCAGGATGCGGTCGATGATGCCCGCGTCGTGCAGGAAGTTCTGGCCAAAGCGTTTGCGCGCCCGGTGTTGGTATTGCTCGTTCATGGTCGGGTCTCGGCCATCTGGTAGGCAGTTTCAAGGGCGACGCGCAGGCTGCCAGTGTCGACCTTGCCGGTGCCGGCAAGGTCCAGGGCGGTGCCGTGGTCAACCGAGGTGCGGATGATCGGCAGGCCCAATGTCACGTTGACCGCTGCGCCAAAGCCTTTGTATTTGAGTACGGGCAGGCCTTGGTCGTGGTACATCGCCAGCACTGCGTCGCAGTGCTCCAGATATTTGGGGGTAAACAGGGTATCGGCCGGCAGTGGGCCACGCAGGTCCATGCCTTCGGCGCGCAAGCGTTGCAGCGTCGGCTCGATGATGTCGATTTCTTCGCGGCCCAGATGGCCGCCTTCCCCGGCGTGCGGGTTGAGGCCGCAAACCAGGATGCGCGGGTTGGCGATGCCAAACTTGTCACGCATGTCGGCATGCAGAATGCGGGTGACCCGCTCCACACGTTCGGCAGTGATGGCGTCGGCGATGTCCCGCAATGGCAGGTGCGTGGTCACCAGGGCCACGCGCAGGCCACGGGTGGCCAGCATCATCACCACTTGTGCCGTTTGGGTCAGTTCAGCCAGGAACTCGGTATGGCCGGAGAAGGCGATGCCGCTTTCGTTGATCACGCCCTTGTGTACCGGGGCGGTGATCATGCCGGCAAAATGCCCGTCAAGGCAGCCTTGCCCGGCGCGGGTCAGGGTTTGTAGCACGAAGGCGGCATTGGCCTTGTTCAGCTCACCTGGCACCACCGGTGCGGCCAGCGGGGTATCCCAGACATACAGGCTACCGGCTGGGGCTGGTTGGTCGGGCCATTGCTCTGGCGTAACCGGCACGAGGCTGACAGCCAGCCCCAGCTGCGTGGCCCGCTCGGCGAGCAGGTCACGGCTGGTGATGGCGATCAGGGGGTGGGGCTGGGCGTCGGCGGCGAGCAGCAGGCACAGGTCGGGGCCTATGCCGGCTGGTTCGCCGGGGGTGACGGCGAAGCGCAGGGGCTTCACTGTGCGGCCTGGTCAGCGCCAGGCAGCTTGATTTCAACGTAGGCTTCGTCGCGGATCTGGCGCAGCCAGGTCTGCAGCTCTTCGTCGTACTTGCGGTTGCGCAGCACGTTCATGGCTTGTTGCTCGCGCGCTTGCTCGGTGCTGTCGGTGGCGCGACGGCCCAGCACTTCCAGCACATGCCAGCCGTACTGGGTCTTGAACGGCTTGGTCACCACACCTTGCTGGGCGTTGGCCATCTGCTCGCGGAACTCAGGCACCAGGCTGTTCGGGTCAACCCAGTTGAGGTCGCCGCCGTTGAGCGCGGAGCCCGGGTCTTCCGAGAAGCTCTTGGCCAGTTCGGCGAAGTCTTCACCGTTCTGGATGCGGTCGTAGAGGCGGTCAGCAAGCTGCTCGGTGGCGGCGTCGCTGCGAATTTCGCTTGGCTTGATCAGAATGTGGCGTACATGCACTTCGTCACGCAGCACGTTCTCGCTGCCGCCGCGCTTCTCTTCGAGCTTGATGATGATGAAGCCGCTAGGGATGCGCAGTGGCTGGGTGATGCTGCCGGTTTCCATGCTGCTGAGCAGTTTGGCGAACTCCGGCGGCAGCTGGGCGGCTTTACGCCAGCCCATCTCACCGCCTTCCAGGGCGTTTTCGCTGGCCGAGTTGGCAATCGCCATCTGGCCGAAGTCGGCGCCGCTGCGCAGCTGTTGGTACACATCGCCAACCTTGCGTGCAGCCTTCTGGATATCGTCCGAGTTGGCGGCTTCCGGGGTCGGGATCAGGATGTTGGCCAGGCGGTACTCTTCCGACATCTGCATCTTGCCCATGTCCGAGGCCAGGAAGTTCTTCACTTCCTGCTCGGACACCTGGATGCGCTCGGCCACGCGGCGCTGGCGTACGCGGCTGATGATCATCTCGCGCTTGACCTGCTCGCGGGCGTCATCGAACGACAGGCCGTCGTGGGCCAGTGCCGCACGGAACTGCTCCAGCGACATGCCATTGCGCTGGGCAATGGTGCCGATGGCCTGGTTCAGCTCTTCGTCGGTGATACGGATGCCGGAACGCTCGCCGATCTGCAATTGCAGGTTCTCGACGATCAGGCGCTCGAGCACCTGTTGTTCCAGGGCGCCGGTTGGCGGCACGCCGCCACCACGTTTGGCGATGGTTTGCTGTACCTCGTGGACGCGCTGGTCCAGTTGGCTTTGCATGACCACGTCGTTGTCGACGATGGCCACCACACGGTCCAGAGGTTGTACCGCGGCATGCACCGCGCCACTCAGCAATGCAGCACCCAGCAACACTGGGCGCAGACGATCAATAAGCTTGGTCTTCACGTTCACGGTAACCTTGAATGCCTTGGTCGAGGAAAGATTCGACCTTGTTGCCGACTACACCACCGAGACCTTTAAGCACGATCTGCAGGAAGATGCCATGGTCGCCTTTTTCGTTCTGTGGCGTGGCCTGGCTGAAGTCGTCGTAATCGATCCAGTAACGGTTGATCAGGCGCAGCTTCCAGCAGCAGTTGTCATACTCGAAACCGCCCATGGCTTCCAGGGTGCGGTTGCGGTTGTAGTCATGCTGCCAGCGTGCGATGACGCTCCATTGCGGCACGATCGGCCAGATGACCGAGAAGTCGTGCTGCTGGATCTTGTAGTAATCCTTGATGTAGTTCGGGTCGCCCGGCGTGCCATAGTCGCCGCCGCCCACCTTCCAGGTACCGGTGGTGGAGTCGAAGGCGATGGTGTCGTTGCGGTAGCGATAACCGAGGTTGACCACCTTGTTCGGGTTGTCTTCCGGCTGGTAGTGGAACATCGCGCTGCCCGAGCGGGTGCTGCGGCTGTCCGGGTCCCAGTTGAAGTCCGAATTGAAGCGCCAGTCGCGGTTGAAGTAGTAGTTGTACACCAAGGCGTATGGCGATACGTCGGATTGCGCGTCATCGCGTTCGCGGTAGTCGATACCCGGCAGCTGGACTTTGCGGTCCTTGAAGTAGTAGGCCTGACCGATGCTGAAGTTCTGGCGTTCGAAGCCGTTGTCTTCGATGTAGCGGGTGGTCACGCCCAGCGACAGCTTGTTCTCGTCGCCGATGCGATCGGTGCCGCTGAAGCGGTTGTCGCGGAACAGCGAGTCGAAGTTGAACAGGGTTTCGCTGGTGTCGAACAGCGGGATGTCCTTCTGGTCCTCATACGGCACGTAGAGGTAGAACAGGCGCGGTTCGAGGGTCTGGCGGTAGTTGGTGCCGAACAGCGAGGTATTGCGGTCGAAGTACAGGCCGCTGTCGACACTGAAAATAGGTACGTCGCGATTGATGGAGCTGTTATAGCTGCCGTATCCGGCTTGCGACGATTGCGCCAAGGCTTGTTGCTTGCCTTGACTGTCAAGGTCCAGGTCGTAGCTGGTGTACATGTACTTCAGCTTCGGCGTGACATAACCGTAGCTGGCCTGCATTGGCAAGCTGATTGCCGGGGCAAAGTTCAGGCGGTTGCCGTTGGCGCGAGCAATGCCGCTTATGTTCTGGTCAAGCCGGCGGCCATCCGCACCTGCGGTGGTGTCCAGCTCGCCATCCTCGTTGAATACCGTGCCGTCTTTCAGGTCCCGATCAAAGCGCACGGCTTCGGTCTGGTAGCTGAAGTCGAAACCACCCGGGTGGTACGGCAGCATGCCATCCAGCGTGAGCTGAGGCAGCTTGTTGTACGGGGTGATCTGCGACAGGGTCGCCATCTCGTACGCTTGCGCATTCAGGCGGGCGGTGTAGCTGTCGCCACGCCAGGTCAGGGCACCCTGCTGGTTGACCACGTCATGGCTCTTGACGCCAATCTGGTCTGTTTCCAGGTCCTGGAAGTAGAACGGGTCGCTGATGTCGGTGTAATCAACCTCGGTCATCAGGCGCTCGTCCAGGCCACCTTTGTGCTGCCAGTTGATCATCCAGCGCTGCTTTTCGTAGTCAGTCTGGTCTTTGCGGTCGTCGTTCTTGTCGTTCAGGTACGCGCCGCCGAACTGCCCTTCGCTGGACTTGGTCAGGTAGCGGAATTCGCCTTCCATCAGCAGGCCGCGCTTGGTCATGTAGCGCGGGTACAACGTGGCGTCATAGTTGGGCGCCAGGTTGAAGTAGTACGGCGTGACCAGCATGAAGCCGGTGTCGCTGGTGCTGCTGAACGACGGCGGCAGGAAGCCGGACTGGCGACGGTCGTCGATCGGGAAGTAGATGTACGGTGTGTAAAACACCGGGATATCCTTGACCCGCAGGGTGACGTTGGTCGCTGTACCAAAGCCGGTGGCCGGGTTCAGGGTGATGTTGTTGCCCTTCAGCTGCCAGGCGTTGCTGCCCGGTTCGCAGGTGGTGTACGTACCGTCCTTGAGGCGGATGATGGCGTTTTCACCACGCTTGGCGTACAGGGCATTGCCGCGAATGTGCGACTTGTGCATCACATATTCAGCGTTGTCGACCTGGGCTTCACCGGTGTCGAGCTGAATTTGCGCCTCGTCACCGACCACCAGCGAGCCATTGTCGCGGATCTTGACGTTGCCTTTGAGCTCGCCACGGTTCTCGGCCTGATACAGGTTGGCCTCGTCGGCCTCCACCTGCATGCTGCCCTGGCGCATGACCACGTCGCCAGCCAGGGTAGCGATCTGCTGCTCCTGCTGGTACTTGGAGACCTTGGCGTTGATGTAGGTCGGCGACTCGTCCTTCGGCGTGGTGTCGGCCATGCCCGGGCGGGTAGGTTCGACGTACGCGCCGCCGCAGTACGGGCCGGTTTCGGCCAGTTGGGCTGCAGTGAGCTTTTCGCGTGGGACCCAGTCCAGGTGGCTGTAGTCTTCGCTGCGCGACTTCAGGCCACGGCCCTTGCTCTCGGTAACGAGCATGGGCTTGTCAGCGCTCTCGGCTTCGGCCGCAGGGGCTTCGGAACCGGACGTGAGCGCGGCGCCGTCGTGCACAGGGCGAGGCGGCAGGTTGTTGGCTGGGGTTTTGGGCTTGCAGTCCCAACCACCGGAGGCGGACACTTGGCAGTCGAACTGCTCGGCTGCCACCACGTACGATGTGGCCAATGGTTGCAGGGCCAGCAGACCGCCGGTTACCAGCAACGGAAACTTTCTACGAAACGCGGGGGATTTCAATGCCATCTTATTAGTCCGGGCTTCCTGCGTGCCATCTGCCCGCGTGTGGGGCCGCACGCCTCTCGATGGTCTGAAAAAGATGCTGGATAATAAAGCATGACCCGCTTGACGGCTAGGGCCGTCGGAGACCCTTGTAATGCCTGAACATGATGTACGCCTGCAACAACTGACTGTCTGGCTCAAAGAGCAGCTCACTGAACTTTTCAATATCAATGCCGCTGACGGCAGCCTGACCGCCGCCAGCAGCGACGCCAGCTTCCGCCGCTACTTTCGTTGGGAGGGCGCCGGGCACACATTCGTGATCATGGATGCGCCACCGCCCCAGGAAAACTGCCGACCGTTCGTCGCCATTGATCATTTGTTGGCCAGCGCGGGCGTGCACGTACCGCAAATCCACGCCCAGGACCTTGAGCGCGGCTTCCTGCTGCTGGGCGACCTGGGGCGCCAGACCTACCTGGACATCATCAACGCCGATAACGCCGATGCCCTGTTCGACGACGCCATCGAGGCCTTGCTGAAGTTCCAGCGCCTGCCGATGGACGCGCCATTGCCAAGCTATGACGATGCTCTGCTGCGCCGTGAAGTGGAGCTGTTCCCCGAGTGGTACGTTGGCCGTGAACTGGGCCTGGCCTTCAGCGATACCCAAAAGGCGACCTGGCAGCGCGTCAGCCAATTGCTGATCGACAGCGCGCTGGCGCAACCCAAAGTGCTGGTTCATCGCGACTATATGCCGCGCAATTTGATGGAAAGCGAACCCAACCCCGGGGTGCTGGATTTCCAGGATGCAGTATACGGCCCGGTCACCTATGACATCACCTGCCTGTTCAAGGATGCATTCCTGAGCTGGCCACAAGCGCGGGTTGAAGGTTGGCTCAATAGCTATTGGGAGAAGGCGCAGGCTGCCGGTATTCCGGTGCAACCTTCGTTCGAAGCGTTCCAGCGTGCCAGCGACCTGATGGGTGTGCAACGCCACCTGAAGGTGATCGGCATCTTCGCGCGCATCTGCCATCGTGATGGCAAACCCCGTTACCTCACAGACGTACCGCGTTTCTTCGCCTATATAGATGAAGTGATCAGCCGTCGTCCTGAGTTGGTCGAGTTGGGTGAGCTGATTGCCGAACTCAAGGCCGGAGCCCGTGCATGAAAGCAATGATCCTGGCGGCAGGGAAGGGCGAGCGCATGCGCCCGCTGACCTTGCACACGCCCAAGCCGCTGGTGCCGGTCGCCGGCCAGCCGCTGATCGAGTACCACCTGCGCGCCTTGGCCGCTGCGGGCGTTACCGACGTGGTGATCAACCACGCTTGGTTGGGCGAGCAGATCGAGGCGCATCTGGGCGATGGCAGCCGGTTCGGCCTGAGCATTCGCTACTCGCCGGAAGGCGAACCGCTGGAAACGGGAGGTGGCATCTTCAAGGCGCTGCCTATGCTGGGTGATGGGCCGTTCCTGCTGGTCAATGGCGATGTCTGGACTGACTACAACTTCAATCAACTGCGTAAGCCGCTGCAGGGGCTGGCGCATCTGGTGCTTGTGGATAACCCTGGCCATCACGGGCGCGGCGATTTCCGCCTGCAGGGCGCTCAGGTGGTAGATGGTGATGAGGCAGCTGGCACATTGACCTTCAGTGGCATTTCCGTGCTGCACCCGGCACTGTTTGAAGGCTGCAAGGCCGGCGCCTTCAAGCTGGCACCGCTTTTGCGCCAGGCCATGGCAGACGGCAAGGTGAGCGGCGAGCACTATCACGGGCGCTGGGTCGATGTCGGCACCCTTGAGCGGCTTGCCGAAGTTGAACGTTTGATTGGCGAGCGCCCCTGACATGTGGTGGCCAGGCACGCTGATCGGCTTGGGTGCAGGTTTTGTTGTGGCCAGCATACCGGGTGCGCTGCTCGGTGGGCTGCTGGGCCAGGCCATGGACCGACGCTTGCGGGTGCGTGGCTGGGAGGACATGCGCGAACGGCTGGGCGGCCGCCCGGCGATGCGCGACGACGAGTTGCTGTTTGTGTTGCTTGGCCGCCTGGCAAAAAGCGACGGGCGGGTGGCGGAGCAACACATCCAGCAGGCCCGCCAGGAAATGGTCAGGCTGGACATGGCCGAGGCGGCACGGTTGCGGGCCATTGCCGCGTTCAATCGAGGCAAGGCGGGTAAAGACCGGCTCACCCGTCACCTGCATCGCATCCGTGAACAGCCCAATGCGGCTGAGGGGACTTTGCGTGCCTGCTGGCGCATGGCCTGGGCTGATGGCAAGGCAGGCCATCACGAAAGGGCGTTGCTGCTGGATTGGGGGCGCAAACTCGGCATGAGCGCGCGCCAGGTGCAGGCGATTTCGGGGGAGTATGAGCCGCGCAAGATGCCACCAAGCGGCGGGGCCATGACCTATGTGGCGGCAATGCGGCTGTTGGCGGTAGAGGCGGATACCGAGAGTGACCAGATCAAGCAGGCGTATCGTCGGCTGGTCAGCCGGCATCACCCAGACAAACTGGCGGGCAGCGGCGCTACTGAAGCACAGGTGCGCGAGGCAACCGAGCGAACCCGCGAGCTGCATCAAGCCTATGCGCTGATTCGCAAGCGTCGGGGGTTTTGAGGGCCCCCTTCGCGGGCAATCACTCCTGCGGACTCATCCACCCTCGCACGCGGCGGAACAACTGCTCCTGCTCTGCATCCTTGTTGCCCGCGATAGCCATCAGCGACAACTGTTTGTACTGGCTGTCCTTCAACCGCTTACTGGCCTGCAGGCGCTGTTGGGCAGCATTGCGGTCTGCTGCACGCGTCACGTAATAAAGGTCTGCGGTGGGCACCTTGAGCGTCGGGGCCAAGCTTTCCAGGTCATGCTCCACCCGCGCCGGCGTCTGCGCGGCGACCATCACCAGCTTCTGTACTTGGGGCGGCTGCTTTTCGCTCATGTACCGCGCTGCCCAGTAAGCACCGCTGCCATGGCCTATCAGCACGATGCTGCGGGAATTGTGCTGCTGGGCGTAGGCCACTGCAGCATCAAGGCGGGCAAAAATACGCTCGGCGTCGGCTTCATCTTTCTGCTCACTGGCTTGAACGGCGTCGGTGCTTTCTGCCGCATCGGCGTCGGCCGCGGTGGCTTGGGCGACGTTGGCATTGGCATCGGCCGGGGTATCTTTGGCCGGTGCGCTCTCGCCCTTTTCCTTGGCCGGCTCTTCAGCAGGTTTGGCGTCGACTCGCGCTTGTGGGCTGTCGGCCAGCAGGTCGGGCAGGCTCACACTCAGGCTGTGCCAGCCAACATCGGGGAACTTGCGCCGCAACGGGCCCACCGCGTTAGGCCAGTCTGCTGTTTCACCGGCCCCGGGTACGATCACCACCGCGCCTTGCGGGTCACTGTCGTTGGCCGGTTTCCACAGGGCCAGGAAGCTCTCGTTGCCGGCCTGCAGGGTTTGTTGCTCAGCCTTGGGCACCAGCCGTTCAAGGGCTTGGGCATCTTCCTGGCTGCGCTCCAGCAGGGGTGGGCGAGGTGCAGGAGCGGCAGGTGCCTCGGCAGCAGCCTCTGGTTTTTCGGCATCGGCGGCCTGGGTGCCAAGGGGGAGTAGCGAGGCCAGGCAGCACATTGCCAGCGTCGTGCGATAAAGTGTGGACATGAATCAATCCAAGGCCAGAATGATACCGGCAGCGTAATGGTATTTGCCCGTGACGGCCATGCTGCATGGCCGCCCTTGCCAAGACGAGCGTTTAGATGAAGCGATTGCGGCGCCTGTTGGTTATCGGCTGCTTGTGGTTCCCCTTGATGGCTGTGGCCAAGTCGGATGCCGCGCCTTCGGTCACCCTCGACCCGGCCCAGCAGCAGTGGCTGGACGCTCACCGCAGCTTGCGCGTCGGTTTGGTGCTGCAAGCGCCTTACGCCCAATTCGATCGCCGCTTGCAGCAACTGTATGGGGCTAACGTCGAGTTGGTGAACTGGCTGGGCCAGGCGCTCAAGCTTGACCTCACCTGGCGTAACTTCACCGACCAGGCCAGCCTTGAACATGCTTTGCAGGCGGGCGAAATCGACTTTGCGCCGGGGCTTACGCAAACCCCGGCCAGCTTGCGTTTGTGGTTGTTCAGCGACCCATACATGCGGGTGCCGCAACTGGTGGTGGGGCCGCGCACCGGCGCCATGGCAGTGGAGCTGGAAAAGCTCGACCGCGACTACCGCGTGGCGGTGCGCATGCCCAGCGTGCTGGCCGACTATCTGCGTGGCAATTACAGCAACCTTAACCTGCAGGGCGTGCCCAACGAGCGGGCAGCATTGCAGCTGGTGGTCGGCGGCCAGGCCAGTTACGCGGTGATCGACGAGGCTCAGCTCAGCCGCCTGTCTCGCGAAAGCGAGTTCGGTGAGTTGGCGGTGGTGGGTGATATCGGCTTGCCACAGTTGCTGCGGGTGGGGTCGAGGCGGGACTGGCCGGTGTTGGCCGATGTGCTGGAGCGTGGGCTTCAAGCCATGCCGGCCAAGGAGCTGGAGCAGATGCACCAGCGTTGGCTGCAGCCCAAGTACCCACGCCTGAGCGAGTCCCCGGGTTTCTGGCAGAACCTGGCCTTGCTGTTCGGCCTGTTGCTGCTGTGTGCATTGGCCACTTTGGTGTGGCAGCGCCGTCAGCAACGGCAACTGGAGCGCAGCTTTCTGGCCACCCGGGAAAACCTGGCCCAGCGTCAATCCCGCGAAGAAGCATTGCGCCTGAGCCAATTCGCCATCGACCAGAGCACCGTGGGCATTCTGTGGGTGAACTGGGATAGCCACGTGCGCTATGCCAACCATGCTGCGGAGCGCATGCTTGGCTACGCCGATGCTGAACTGCTCGAGCGCCCACTGATCGACTTCGAGCCGAACCTGAGCATGGATCGCTGGCTGCAAATCTGGAAAGCGGCGCGGGCCGGGGAGGGCGTGCGCCAGTTCGAAACGCAATGCTTGTGCGCCGACGGCACGCTGTTGCCAGTGGAGTTGTCGCTGAGTTTTTTACGTTTTCGGGATGCCGAGTATCTGGTGGTCTACATCGCCGATGTCACAGAGCGCCATCGCGCCCTGGCCGCATTGCGCGAGAGTGAGGCGCGCCTCAAGGGCATTGCGGGCAATGTGCCGGGGCTGGTGTTTCGCCTTGAACCCGCGCCGGCTGAAGGCGCGCTGGAGTTTCCTTACATCAGTGAAGGCAGCGAGGCGTTGGTCGGTTACACCCCGGCACAAATCCAGCACCCGCAAATGGGGCTGCGCAACCTCGTGCACCCGGACGACCGGGCGGACTATCACCAAGTGCAAGACCTGGCCATTGCCCACGATCAGGACTGGTCCTGGCAAGGTCGCATCCTGACGCGAGACGGCGGCGAGCGCTGGGCCGACATCAAGGCCAGTGCAAGGCTGCTGGCCAATGGCCGAGTGGCTTGGGACGGTGTGGTCTGGGACATCACCCAAGGCAAACGGGCGGAGTTGGCGTTGGCCAACTCCCAGGAGCAGCTACGGGAACTGTCCGCCCACCTGGAGAGCGTGCGCGAAGAGGAAAAAGCCCGCATTGCCCGGGAAGTACATGATGAGCTCGGGCAAATGCTGACCGTGCTCAAGCTTGAAGTGTCGATGTGCGAGCTGGCCTTCGCCGAACTGGACCCGGGGCTGAATGAGCGGCTGACCAGCATGAAACGCCTGATTGCCCAGCTGTTCCAGTTGGTGCGCGACGTAGCCACAGCCTTGCGCCCGCCGATTCTCGATGCTGGCATTGCCTCGGCCATCGAGTGGCAGGCGCGGCGTTTTGAGGCGCGTACGCAAATCCCTTGCCTGGTGCAGGTGCCTGATAATCTGCCAGCATTGAGTGATGCCAAGGCCACCGGGCTGTTCCGCATTTTGCAGGAGGCGCTGACCAACGTGATGCGCCACGCCCAGGCGCACAGCGTGGAGATCGAACTGGTGCGCGAGGGCGGGCAACTGCGCATGACGGTCAGTGATGATGGCGTGGGGTTTTGCCGCGATCAGCCCAGGCCAACGTCGTTTGGCCTGGTGGGTGTGCGTGAAAGGGTACTGATGCTGGGCGGCAGCATGGCGTTGAACAGTGAGCCGGGTGAGGGCACCAGCCTGAGCGTGGCCATTCCGTTGGAGTAGGAGAGCGATCGTGATTCGAGTGCTGGTGGCTGAAGACCACACCATTGTGCGTGAAGGCATCAAGCAGTTGATCGGCCTGGCCAAGGACATGCAAGTGGCGGGGGAGGCCGGTAACGGCGAGCAACTGCTCGACACCCTGCGCCACACACCGTGCGAAGTGGTGTTGCTGGATATCTCCATGCCCGGCGTGAACGGGCTGGAGGCGATCCCGCGCATTCGCGCACTGAACAACCCGCCTGCGATCCTGATGCTGTCGATGCACGATGAAGCACAGATGGCCGCCAGGGCACTCAAGGCTGGCGCGGCCGGCTATGCCACCAAGGACAGCGACCCGGCCTTGCTGCTCACGGCTATTCGCCGGGTCGCGGGCGGGGGGCGTTATATCGACCCGGCGCTGGCCGACCGCATGGTATTCGAAGTGGGGCTGACCGAAAGCCGACCGCTGCATACATTGCTGTCGGAGCGTGAGTTTTCGGTGTTCGAGCGCCTGGCCCAGGGCGCCAACGTCAACGACATCGCCCAGCAGCTGGCGCTGTCGAGCAAGACCATCAGTACCCACAAGGCCCGGCTGATGCAGAAGCTCAAGGTCAACTCGCTGGCGGAGCTGGTGAAGTACGCAATGGAGCACAAGCTGGTCTGAATGCGACATACACCCGGCAGTCATCGGTGCCTGTAGGAGCGGCCTTGCCGGGACGTCGGCCCTTTCCGACCGGTCCGGCGCCCCGGCAAGGCCGCTCCTACAGTGCGCAGTATGTGTTCTGGGAGCGTCATCCTTGTAGGGCATTCCCTACACGTAATCTTCCATCCGGATGAGGGCATTCTCTCAGCCCCCCCGATTTTCGGGCGCTTGCCGTTTATTTAGTCTTTTGCCTACGCAGTCATCCAACAACGAAGGTGCAGGCATGAGCGAGGCGAATTCGAACGCGGCAACCAGCGAGACGCTGGTCAGCTTCCGTGGTGTGCAGAAGAGCTACGACGGCGAGTCGCTGATCGTCAAAGACCTCAACCTGGACATTCGCAAAGGTGAATTCCTGACCTTGCTCGGCCCATCCGGCTCGGGCAAGACCACCAGCCTGATGATGCTGGCCGGGTTCGAAACCCCCACCGCCGGTGAAATCCAGCTGGCCGGCCGCTCCATCAACAACGTGCCGCCGCACAAGCGCGACATCGGCATGGTGTTTCAGAACTACGCGCTGTTCCCGCACATGACCGTGGCCGAAAACCTGGCCTTCCCGCTGAGCGTGCGCAACTTGAGCAAAACCGACATCAGCGAGCGGGTCAAGCGCGTGCTGAACATGGTCCAGCTAGACGCTTTCGCCAAGCGCTACCCCGGCCAGTTGTCCGGAGGCCAGCAGCAGCGGGTGGCACTGGCCCGTGCGCTGGTGTTCGAGCCGCAGCTGGTGCTGATGGACGAGCCGCTCGGCGCCCTCGACAAGCAGCTGCGTGAACACATGCAGATGGAAATCAAGCACATCCACCAGCGTTTGGGCGTGACCGTGGTCTATGTGACCCACGACCAAGGCGAGGCGCTGACCATGTCTGACCGGGTGGCGGTGTTCCACCAGGGCGAGATCCAGCAGATTGCCGACCCGCGCACCCTCTACGAAGAACCCTGCAACACCTTCGTCGCCAACTTCATCGGCGAAAACAACCGCATCAACGGCACGCTGCTGGCCAGCGATGGCAAGCGCTGCCAGGTGCAGCTGGCCCGGGGTGAGCGGGTCGAGGCGCTGGCGGTGAACGTCGGCCAGGCCGGCGAGCCGGTGACCCTGTCGGTGCGCCCGGAGCGCGTGCGCCTCAACGGCCACAGCGAAAGCTGCGTAAACCGCTTCTCTGGCCGTGTGGCCGAATTCATCTACCTGGGCGACCACGTGCGGGTGCGCCTGGAAGTCTGTGGCAAGGCTGACTTCTTCGTGAAGCAGCCAATCGCCGAACTCGACCCGGCATTGGCCGTGGGCGATGTGGTACCGCTGGGCTGGGAGGTGGAGCACGCTCGCGCGCTCGATCCGATTGCCGAAGCCCACTGATGGATTGCTTCACCAACCCTGTACTGTGGAGAGAATAAGAATGCGCAAGCAGTTGAAACTGACCGCCCTGGCCCTTGGCCTGTTCGCCGCCGGCCAGGCCATGGCGGCGGACCTGACCGTGGTGTCCTTCGGTGGTGCCAACAAGGCAGCCCAGGTCAAAGCGTTTTATGAACCTTGGGAGAAAGCCGGCAAGGGCAAGATCGTGGCCGGTGAATACAACGGTGAAATGGCCAAGATCAAAGCCATGGTCGACACCAACAGTGTGTCCTGGAACCTGGTGGAGGTGGAGTCGCCAGAGTTGGCGCGTGGTTGCGACGAGGGGATGTTCGAAGAGCTGGACCCAGCCCTGTTCGGTAACGAAAGTGATTATGTGAAGGGTGCCATCCAGCCGTGCGGTGTTGGCTTCTTCGTGTGGTCGACCGTGCTGGCCTATAACGCCGACAAGCTCAAGACCGCCCCGACCAGCTGGGCCGATTTCTGGGATACCAAGAAATTCCCGGGCAAGCGCGGGCTGCGCAAAGGCGCCAAATACACCCTCGAGTTCGCACTGATGGCCGATGGCGTTGCGCCGAAGGATGTCTATCAGGTGCTGGGCACCAAAGAGGGCGTGGACCGCGCCTTCAAGAAACTCGATGAACTCAAGCCGAGCATCCAGTGGTGGGAAGCCGGCGCCCAGCCGCCGCAATATCTGGCCTCGGGTGACGTGGTCATGAGCTCCGCCTACAACGGCCGCATCGCTGCCGTGCAGAAGGAGAGCAACCTGAAGGTGGTATGGAACGGCGGCATCTACGACTTCGACGCCTGGGCCATCCCGAAAGGCGCCAAGGATGCAGAAGAGGCGAAGAAATTCATCGCCTACAGCGTGCAGCCCGATCAGCAGAAAACCTACTCCGAGAACATCGCTTACGGCCCGGCCAATTCCAAGGCCGTCAGCCTGCTGTCGGACGAGGTGAAGAAGGACATGCCGACCACACCTGAAAACATTGCCAACCAGGTGCAGATCGACGTGGCCTTCTGGGCTGACAACAGCGAGCAACTGGAGCAACGCTTCAACGCCTGGGCGGCGAAGAAGTAAAGCGCCTTGCCGGGGCGTCGGCCATTTGGCTGGCGCCCCCCGTTCCCCTGTTTTGCGGAGTTCGCCATGGCCATTGCAGTGCCCCTCAACGAAGGCGCCGGTCCAAGTCTCAAGCAGCGCCTCAAGCACGCCGAGCGGGTCAACCGCTGGAAGGCGCAGGCGTTGATCGCGCCGCTGGCGCTGTTTCTTCTGCTGGTGTTCCTGGTGCCGATCGCCGCGCTGCTGTACAAGAGCGTCGGCAACCCGGAAGTGGTCAGCGGCCTGCCACGAACGGTCGAGGCCGTGAAGCTGTGGGACGGCAAGAGCCTGCCGGGCGAGGAGGTCTACAAGGCCTTGAGCCTGGACTTGGCCGAGTCACGGAAAAATCAGACGCTGGGCGACCTGTCCAAGCGCTTGAACATGGAGCTGGCCGGCTACCGCAGCCTGTTGGCCAAGACCGCACGGGCGTTGCCGTTCAAGGCAGAGCCTGCTTCTTATAAAGACGCCTTGCAGGCGCTGGACGAGCGTTGGGGCGACCCGGCCTACTGGCAGGCCATTCGCCGCAACACCAGTTCGGTGACCTCGTTCTACCTGCTGGCTTCGGTCGACCATCGCATCGATGACTTGGGTGAACTGGCCAAAACCACGCCCGACCAGGCCATCTACCTGGATATCTTTGCCCGCACCCTGTGGATGGGTGTGGTGATCACGGCCATCTGCCTGGTGCTTGCCTACCCGTTGGCTTATCTGCTGGCCAACTTGCCGACCCGGCAGAGCAACCTGCTGATGATCCTGGTGTTGCTACCGTTCTGGACCTCCATCCTGGTGCGCGTTGCCGCGTGGATCGTGCTGTTGCAGTCGGGTGGCTTGATCAACAGCGCGCTGATGGCGATGGGTATCATCGATCAGCCGCTGGAACTGGTGTTCAACCGCACTGGTGTCTACATCTCGATGGTGCACATCCTGCTGCCATTCATGATTCTGCCGCTGTACAGCGTGATGAAAGGCATCTCGCCCAGCTACATGCGTGCAGCCATTTCGCTCGGCTGCCACCCGTTCGCCAGCTTCTGGCGGGTTTACTTCCCCCAGACATACGCAGGCGTGGGGGCCGGTTGCTTGCTGGTGTTCATTCTGGCCATCGGCTACTACATCACCCCGGCGCTGCTCGGCAGCCCCAACGACCAGATGGTCAGCTACTTCGTGGCCTTCTACACCAACACCAGCATCAACTGGGGCATGGCCACCGCGTTGGGTGGGCTGTTGCTGCTGGCGACCGTGCTGTTGTACCTGATCTATAGCTGGCTGGTCGGCGCCAGCCGCCTGCGCCTGAGCTGAGGAGCCTTGTGATGCTGAGCCCATACATGTCGCCCGTCGAGCGGGTGTGGTTCTACAGCCTGCGTATTCTGTGCGGCCTGATCCTGTTGTTCCTGGTTTTGCCGGTGTTGGTGATCGTGCCGTTGTCGTTCAACAGTGGCAGCTTCCTGGTGTACCCGTTGCAGGGCTTCTCGCTGCAGTGGTACCAGGACTTCTTCGCCTCAGCCGAATGGATGCGGGCATTGAAGAACAGCATCATCGTGGCCCCGGCGGCCACGGTGCTGGCCATGGTGTTCGGCACCTTGGCCGCCATCGGCCTGACCCGTGGCGATTTCCCGGGCAAGTCGCTGGTGATGGCTTTGGTGATTTCGCCGATGGTGGTGCCGGTGGTGATCATCGGTGTGGCCAGCTACCTGTTCTTTGCTCCGCTGGGGATGGGTAACAGCTTCATCTCGCTGATTCTGGTGCATGCGGTGCTGGGTGTGCCGTTTGTCATCATTACTGTGTCGGCGACCTTGCAGGGCTTCAACTACAACCTGGTACGCGCTGCGGCGAGCCTTGGGGCGTCGCCATTGCTGACCTTCCGTCGCGTTACTCTGCCGCTGATTGCGCCGGGGGTGATTTCCGGGGCGCTGTTTGCGTTTGCCACCTCGTTCGACGAAGTGGTGGTGACGCTGTTCCTGGCCGGGCCGGAGCAAGCGACCCTGCCGCGGCAGATGTTCAGCGGCATCCGCGAGAACCTGAGCCCGACCATCGCTGCGGCAGCGACCTTGCTGATTGCGTTTTCGGTGGTGCTGCTGTTGACCCTGGAGTGGTTGCGGGGGCGCAGCGAGAAATTGAGGACCCAACAGCCTGCCTGATAGAGGTTGCCTGAGCCGGCCTCTTCGCGGCTAAAGCCGCTCCTACAGGAATTGTGTGGTCCCTGTAGGAGCGGCTTTAGCCGCGAAGAGGCCGCAACAGGCTAAAACGGTTACAATGCGCGCCACCGTGATTCTGCCAACAGGTGCGCCATGCAGCCCTACGCTATTGCCCCCTCCATTCTCTCCGCCGATTTCGCCCGTTTGGGCGAGGACGTCGACAAGGTACTGGCCGCTGGTGCCGACATCGTTCACTTTGATGTCATGGACAACCACTACGTGCCCAACCTGACCATCGGCCCGATGGTCTGCACCGCCCTGCGCAAGTACGGCGTCACCGCACCGATCGACGTGCACCTGATGGTCAGCCCGGTCGATCGCATCATCGGCGACTTCATCGAAGCCGGCGCCACCTACATCACCTTCCACCCGGAAGCCTCGCAGCACATCGACCGTTCGCTGCAACTGATCAAGGACGGCGGCTGCAAGGCTGGCTTGGTGTTCAACCCGGCTACCAGCCTCGATGCGCTGAAGTACGTGATGGACAAAGTCGACATGGTGCTGCTGATGAGCGTCAACCCGGGCTTTGGCGGGCAGAAGTTCATCCCCGGCACCCTGGACAAGCTGCGCGAAGCGCGTGCGCTGATCGATGCCAGTGGCCGTGACATCCGTCTGGAAATCGACGGCGGCGTCAACGTAAACAACATCCGCGAAATCGCTGCCGCTGGCGCCGACACCTTCGTGGCCGGTTCCGCCATCTTCAATGCGCCGGATTACCAGGAAGTGATCGCCAAGATGCGCGCCGAACTGGCTCAGGCACGCCCATGAGCGGCTTCGAGCAGCTGTTTCCGGGGACGCTGCCCAGGCTGGTGATGTTCGATCTGGATGGCACCCTGATCGACTCGGTACCAGACCTGGCCGCTGCCGTGGACCGCATGCTGCTCGAACTCGGTCGGCCACCGGCCGGCCTTGAGGCCGTGCGCCAGTGGGTCGGCAATGGTGCCCCGGTGCTGGTGCGCCGGGCCCTGGCCGGCAGCATCGACCACGCCAGCGTGGATGATGAACTGGCCGAACAGGGCCTGGCGCTGTTCATGGAGGCCTATGCCGAAAGCCATGAACTGACCGTCATTTACCCCGGCGTGCAGGACACTCTGCGCTGGCTGCGCAAGCAGGGGGTGGAAATGGCGCTCATCACCAACAAGCCCGAGCGCTTCGTCGGCCCGCTGCTGGACCAGATGAAGATTGGCCGTTACTTCCGCTGGATTATCGGCGGTGACACCCTGCCGCAGAAAAAGCCAGACCCGGCTGCCTTGCTGTTCGTCATGAAAATGGCCGGTGTTACCCCGCAGGAATCACTGTTCGTTGGTGACTCGCGTAGTGATGTACTGGCTGCCAAGGCTGCTGGTGTGAAGTGCGTCGGCCTGACGTACGGCTATAACCATGGCCGCCCCATTGACGACGAAGCGCCCAGCCTGGTGATCGACGACCTGCGCGCACTGCTGCCCGGTTGCGCAGACCCTGCCACTGGGATAACGTTGGCGGATCTTGAAGCCTCACCAAGCAGAGCGTCCAACGTGGCAGTCACTGGCAAATTGTGGATGAAAGTCATCAAGGCATTGGCCCGTTGGCGCTGGCGCGCCTGACATTTGCCCGCCGGCGCCTGCCGGCCCGTCCGCTTGCCCGACCCTATTGCTGCTTGCCACGAGGCTACCCATGACCCGCGAAGAATTCCTGCGCCTGGCCGCTGCCGGCTATAACCGCATCCCCCTGGCCTGTGAAACCCTGGCCGACTTCGACACACCGCTGTCGATTTACCTGAAGCTGGCTGACCAGCCCAACTCCTACCTGCTTGAGTCCGTGCAGGGCGGCGAGAAGTGGGGCCGTTACTCGATGATCGGTTTGCCATCGCGCACCGTCATGCGGGTGCACGGCTACCATGTAAGCATCCTGCAAGACGGCGTTGAGGTGGAGAGCCACGATGTCGAAGACCCGCTGGCCTTCGTCGAGACCTTCAAGGACCGCTACAAGGTTGCAGACATCCCGGGCCTGCCGCGTTTCAACGGTGGCTTGGTCGGCTACTTCGGCTATGACTGCGTGCGCTATGTAGAAAAGCGCCTGGGTGCGAGCCCCAACCCGGACCCGTTGGGTGTACCGGACATTTTGCTGATGGTTTCTGACGCCGTGGTGGTGTTCGACAACCTGGCTGGCAAGATGCACGCCATCGTGCTGGTAGACCCGGCTGAAGATCACGCCTTCGAACAGGGCCAGGCACGTTTGCAAGCCTTGCTCGAAACGCTGCGTCAGCCGATCACCCCTCGTCGCGGCCTCGATTTGAGCGGCCCGATGGCGGCCGAGCCGGAGTTCCGCTCGAGCTACACCCGTGACGACTACGAAAACGCGGTTGGCCGTATCAAGGAGTACATCCTGGCGGGTGACTGCATGCAGGTGGTGCCGTCGCAGCGTATGTCGATCGATTTCAAGGCTGCGCCCATCGACCTGTACCGTGCGCTGCGCTGCTTCAACCCGACGCCTTACATGTATTTCTTCAACTTTGGCGACTTCCATGTGGTTGGCAGCTCGCCCGAGGTGCTGGTGCGGGTGGAGGACAACCTGGTCACGGTACGCCCGATCGCCGGCACCCGCCCACGCGGCGCTACCGAGGAAGCAGACCGCGCGCTTGAAGACGACCTGCTGTCGGACGAGAAAGAAATTGCCGAGCACCTGATGCTCATCGACCTGGGCCGCAATGATGTGGGGCGCGTGTCGTCCACTGGCAGCGTGCGCCTGACCGAGAAAATGGTGATCGAGCGTTACTCGAACGTGATGCACATCGTTTCGAACGTCACCGGGCAACTGCGTGAAGGGCTGACGGCGATGGACGCGTTGCGTGCCATTCTGCCAGCGGGCACCTTGTCGGGCGCGCCAAAGATCCGGGCGATGGAGATTATCGACGAGCTCGAACCCGTCAAGCGCGGTGTTTACGGCGGTGCGGTGGGTTACTTTGCCTGGAACGGCAACATGGACACGGCAATTGCCATCCGTACGGCGGTGATCAAGGACGGCGAACTGCACGTGCAGGCCGGTGGCGGCATCGTGGCAGATTCGGTGCCGGCGCTGGAATGGGAAGAAACCATCAACAAGCGCCGTGCGATGTTCCGGGCTGTGGCGCTGGCTGAGCAGACGTCCGGCGAGTAATTGTTTGGGGCCGCAAGGCGGCCCATCGCGGATAAATCCGCTCCTACAGGTATTTCGCAATCCCTGTAGGAGCGGATTCATCCGCGATGGCCCGCAAAGCGGGCCCAAGATCTCAGAAGTCCACACTAACCCCCAAACTCACCCCCTGCTGCGCCAGCTCCCCACTCTTGCGCCAGTTGTAATTCCCCTGCACATGCACCCCCGCCACCAGCTCATGGCTAACCCCAAGGCTTGCGCGCGTCATGTCACTGTCCGGCGTAAACCCGGTCAACGTGAAGTCATTCCCCGCAAGCGTGCTCAAGTGCATGGTCACATCCTGCTGGTCATCCTCGAACTCGTGCTCCTGCGCCACTTCGGCAAACAGCCGCGTGGTGGGCAATATCTGCACGCTACCCAAGAGCCCGGCGCCAAGGCGTCGTGACGTACGCTCCTGGTCACCGAACGCCAGCGCCGTGGAGCGCCCGCTCTTTTCTTCGTAACCATCGACCTTGACCCGCGCGTAGTCGGCGCTGATGAACGGAGCCAACTGCCAGTTGCTGGCATCCTGCACAAGGTTGAAGCCCAGGCGAGTGGTGATGGCCCACGCCTCGCCGTCTGTATCCCCTTTCTCGCTGCGGTCATTCACGCCTAGTGCAAACGTGCGCTTGAGGTCGTGATAGTCCAGGTGCCCGGCGCTGAGGGCAGCATCGGCCCACCAGCGGTCTTGGCGGAATTGGGCAAATGCCGTAGCTAGGTAGCTGTCCAGTTTGTAGTCCGAATCCTGTTCGCCAGCCTCCAGCTTCTGCCGATACACGCCACCGGCCAAGCCAAGACGCCAGGCTTCGTTCAGCCGATAGCTGCCACCCAAGGTCAGGTTATAGCCGCGCCCGTCGGCATCTGTGCTACTGCTCTGATCATCGATGTTCAGGCTCTGGGCGCCGGTACTGACAAAGGCTTGCCATTGGCCGATCGGCTGCCAGGGCGTTTGCCACTGGTTACGCAGTTCGTCCTGATGAGCGCGAAGTGTGGTGTGGGCCATTTCCGGCAGTAGGGTCAGCTCCCAGGGGGCGGACAGGATCGAGTAGGCGTAGTCGGCAATCAGTTGCTGGCCGGCGATGGTTGGGTGAACGGAGTCGTCAAACAGTAGTTTGGTCGGGTCGGGCGTGGCGCTGTTGATGCCGTACAGCGGGTTTTCCACACAGCCGTCGCCGCTGTAGCAGGTACCGACCAAGTTCTGCCCGCTGGCCAGGCCATATTGGGCCGGGTCGGCGATTGCCTCGCTGAGCAGCACCGGGATGTTCAGCGGGATGATCTCGGCATCGATCCCCGCGAGCTGATTGACCAGCGACTGGTTGAACACGCTGGACAGTTGCGACAGTGGGCTTTGTTGCGGCGTGCCGCTGAAGTTAGGGGTTTGGCCAAGGTCAGGCAGCAACCAGACCACAATGTAGCGGGCGCCTCCTTGTTGCAGGGCTTGGGCGCTGGCGGCCAGCCGTGCACCTGCTGCTGCGGCATCGGCGGGGCTGTTCACCAGGCCCTGGAGGAAGTCGTTGCCCCCGCCAGTCAGGTAGTAGAGCGCGTTGGGGTCAGCCAGTTGGCCATTGGCGAGGTAGCCCGGGCGTTCTCTCAAAACCGTACCAGCACCCGGTTGGCCGGGCGGTATGACGGCTTGGGACGAGTTGATGATCGACGCCAGGATCTGCTCGGTGGTGTACCCGCCAACCGCCCAGTTGTTGCCGTCCGGCTGGCCGCCCACGAGGTTGCCGATGGAGGTGGAGGGGCCAAGCTCGCTGGCGCCCAAACCCAACCTGCCACCGAGAATCATCGGTGAGACCGGCGCGAAGTTGCCATCGGCATCTCGGTTGGTGAATCGCAACCCGGCTGTACCGCCCGTCAGGTCGGGAAACTGACCGGCATCGGCAAGGCTGTCGCCGAACACGACCAAGGTTGAATAAGGAGAGGGTGCAGCGATTGCCTGGGCGCAGGCCAAGGCCAGGCTGGCAAGGGTAAAGCGTAGCAACGGTGCTTTGCGCATCGATGAATATCCTTTTTCATTGTTTTTATAGGGACAACCCGGTGGACCTTAGCAAATTGAAGGGCTTACCTTGCAAGGGTGTCCGTTTCCCCGTGTTTATCGGCATATTGCACGCGTCGCCCCGGTAGGCTACTGTGCCGGGACGTATGAGCGAGACCTATCCTGTGTTGATCGTCAGCAAACTCTTGATGCGCGTAATCAAGGCCCACGCCCGTTGGCGTTGGCGCGCCTGACTTTTTCTCTTGCCGGTTCGTCCGGCCCGCCCCCGTTTACCTTCCCATCCGTTTAAACAGCCGCCGCATCGCGCCGTGGCCAATGGGGAAGGTTCGAATCCAAAGTCAGTAGATTCAAGAGGTTCCACCCGATGTTACTGATGATCGACAACTACGACTCCTTCACCTACAACGTCGTGCAGTACCTTGGCGAGCTGGGTGCAGAGGTCAAGGTCATTCGCAACGACGAAATGACCATCGCCCAGATCGAAGCCCTCAACCCCGAGCGCATCGTCGTATCCCCCGGGCCTTGCACCCCGAGCGAGGCCGGCGTGTCCATCGAGGCCATCCTGCACTTTGCCGGCAAGCTGCCGATCCTGGGCGTGTGCCTGGGCCACCAGTCCATCGGCCAGGCCTTTGGCGGCGATGTGGTGCGCGCGCGCCAGGTGATGCACGGCAAGACCAGCCCGGTGCACCACCGCGACCTGGGCGTGTTCGCCGGGCTTAACAACCCGCTGACCGTGACCCGCTACCACTCCTTGGTGGTCAAGCGCGAGACACTGCCGGACTGCCTGGAAGTCACTGCCTGGACTGCTCATGACGATGGCTCAGTCGACGAAATCATGGGCCTGCGCCACAAGACGCTGAACATTGAAGGGGTGCAGTTCCACCCTGAGTCCATCCTCACCGAGCAGGGCCACGAGCTGTTCGCCAACTTCCTCAAGCAGACCGGCGGCCACCGCTAAGGACCGAACATGGATATCAAGACCGCGTTGGGCCGTATCGTCGGCCACCTGGACCTGTCCACCGAAGAAATGCGCGATGTGATGCGCCAGATCATGACAGGCCAATGCAGCGAGGCGCAGATTGGCGCTTTCCTGATGGGCATGCGCATGAAAAGCGAAAGCATCGACGAAATCGTCGGCGCCGTTTCGGTGATGCGTGAGCTGGCGGACAAGGTTGAACTCAAAAGCCTGGATAAAGTGGTCGACATCGTTGGCACCGGTGGTGATGGTGCCAACATCTTCAACGTTTCCACGGCATCTTCGTTTGTGCTGGCGGCAGCTGGCTGCACGGTAGCCAAGCACGGTAACCGTGCGGTTTCGGGCAAAAGCGGCAGCGCTGACCTGTTGGAAGCGGCCGGCATCTATCTGAACCTTACGCCTGCTCAGGTTGCACGTTGCATCGACAGCCTGGGTATCGGCTTCATGTTCGCGCAGAGCCATCACAGTGCCATGAAGCATGCTGCCGGCCCGCGTCGTGACCTGGGGCTGCGTACCTTGTTCAACATGCTAGGCCCGCTTACGAACCCGGCCGGTGTGAAGCACCAGGTGGTCGGCGTATTCAACCAGGCGCTGTGCCGCCCTCTGGCCGAAGTACTGCAGCGGCTGGGCAGCAAGCATGTGCTGGTAGTGCACTCGAAAGACGGCCTGGACGAGTTCAGCCTGGCAGCGCCAACCTTTGTAGCTGAACTGAAGAACGACCAGATCACTGAGTATTGGGTCGAACCTGAAGACCTCGGTATGAAGAGCCAGAGCCTGCATGGCTTGGCTGTGGAAAACCCGCAGGCCTCGCTGGAGCTGATTCGCGATGCCCTTGGCCGTCGCAAAACCGAAAACGGTCAGAAGGCGGCCGAGATGATTGTGCTCAACGCTGGCGCGGCACTCTACGCCGCTGACCATGCCATGAGCCTGAAAGCGGGCGTTGAGTTGGCCCACGATGTGCTGCACACCGGCCTTGCCTGGGAAAAACTGCAGGAGCTGGGCGCCTTTACCGCGGTATTCAAAGTGGAGAACGAAGCATGAGCGTGCCGACGGTGCTGGAAAGGATCATTGCCCGTAAGTTTCAGGAAGTGGCCGAGCGCAGTGCGCGCGTCAGCTTTGCCGAACTGGAGCGCCTGGCCAAGGCCGCTGATGCGCCGCGTGGCTTCGCCAACGCCTTGATCGAGCAGGCCAACCGCAAAAAGCCTGCGGTCATTGCCGAAATCAAGAAGGCATCGCCGAGCAAAGGTGTTATCCGCGAGAACTTCGTACCATCGGAAATTGCCGTCAGTTACGAGAAGGGCGGGGCGACTTGCCTGTCGGTGCTGACGGATGTGGATTACTTCCAGGGAGCTGATGAGTACCTGCAACAGGCACGTGCTGCCGTTTCGTTGCCGGTTATCCGCAAGGACTTCATGGTTGACCCGTACCAGATCGTCGAAGCCCGGGCCTTGGGCGCCGATTGCGTGCTGTTGATCGTGTCGGCGCTGGATGACGTGAAGATGGCCGAACTGGCAGCCACTGCCAAGGACGTCGGCCTTGATGTGCTGGTTGAAGTGCATGACGGTAATGAGCTGGACCGCGCTTTGAAAACGCTTGATACGCCGCTGGTGGGTGTAAACAACCGTAACCTCCATACCTTTGAAGTCAGCCTGGACACCACGCTCGACCTGCTGCCGCGTATTCCGCGTGACCGGCTGGCCATTACCGAGAGTGGCATTTTGAACCGTGCCGACGTCGAGCTGATGGAAATCAACGAGGTGTATTCGTTCCTGGTTGGTGAGGCGTTCATGCGGGCTGAGCAGCCGGGGCTGGAGTTGCAGCGGTTGTTTTTCCCTGATCAAGTGAAGAAGACTGTTCAGCAACTGGACTGATCGACTAACCAAGCCGGCACTATTGCCGGCTTTTTTGTAAGCCTGTACCGGCCTCTCGCGGATAAATCCGCTCCTACAGGAATCGCGCCGCTCTCAGGGAGCATGCACGACCTGTAGGAGCGGATTTATCCGCGAAGAGGCAAACCAACAAAAAAGGTGGATCAATGACCGATCAACCCCTGGCCCTGACCGTCGAACAGGGCCTGCACGCCGAACAGGACCTGCTGGCCGCCGTCTGCCGAGGCGAGCGCGATAATGGCGTGTTGTTCTGGCGCCCCACTGACCACGCCCTGGTCATGCCCCGCCGCATGAGCCGATTGGACAACTTCGAAGCAGCCTGTTCGGAACTTGCCATTGCAGGCTGGCCAGTGCTGCTGCGTGAAACCGGTGGCGAACCTGTCCCCCAATCCCATTCCACCGTGAACATCGCATTGGTTTATGTCGCCCCGCGCAGCGAAGGCGACCATGGCCGCATCGAAAACGCCTACGAGCGCCTTTGCCTGCCGCTGTGCGATGTGTTGCGAGAGTGGGGTGGCGTGGCCTCGGTCGGCGAGATCGACGGCGCCTTCTGCGACGGCCGCTACAACGTCAATCTCAATGGCCGGAAGTTGGTCGGTACCGCCCAGCGCTGGCGCCAGGGCTTGGGTGGAAAACGCCCGGTAGTACTGGTACACGGGGCATTGCTGCTGGATAACGAACGGGAGTCGATGATTGCAGCAGTCAACCGCTTCAACGAATGCTGTGAACTTGAGCAGCGCTGCCGTGCCGACAGCCACATCGCCCTGCACGAAGTAGTGCCCGAGGCGCCCTGGTTCGAGCGCCTTTCGCAGGCCTACAGCGAAGTGCTGGCAGCGCGGCCCAAAGATTAGCGGGTGCCGTATACCACCATGGTCTTGCCCTTGACCTGCACCAGGCTGCGTTCTTCCAGATCTTTGAGGACGCGGCCGACCATTTCCCGCGAGCAACCGACAATCCGCCCGATTTCCTGGCGGGTGATCTTGATTTGCATGCCGTCCGGGTGGGTCATGGCGTCCGGCTGCTTGCACAGGTCGAGCAAGCAGCGGGCTACACGGCCGGTGACGTCGAAGAAGGCCAGGTCGCCAACTTTGCGCGTTGTATTGCGCAGGCGCTGAGCCATCTGGCTGCCGAGGGCGTAGAGGATGTCAGGGTCGAGGCGGGCCAGCTCGCGGAACTTGTCGTAGCTGATCTCGGCCACTTCGCATTCGGTCTTGGCCCGTACCCAGGCGCTGCGCTGTTGTTCACTGCCCGCAGGTTCGAACAGGCCCAATTCGCCGAAGAAGTCACCACTATTGAGGTAGGCAATGATCATCTCGTGGCCTTCATCGTCTTCGATCAGGATGGTGACCGAGCCTTTGACGATGAACGACAACGTTTCAGCGCGGTCACCGGCGCAAATGATATTGCTCTTGGCGGTGTACCGGCGACGCTGGCAGTGGACCAGCAGCTTGTCGATGTTCTTGATCTTGGCGGGTAGGGCGGAGGCAACCATCACGAAATCCTGTTCGATGCGACGCATAGGCTCTTGTTAGCAACTGCCTGACGCGACGCGCCAGTCAATTGGCGCCAGCTTATCAGACAGCGCTGAATGTTACGGCAGAAATACGACGCGTATTGAGCTTTTCCGACAAGCACACAAGGCTTAAGCTGACACCCTTTTGCGAAATCCAGGAGTACGGAAGATGAAGGCACGCATCCAGTGGGCCGGTGAAGCGATGTTCCTCGGTGAATCGGGGAGCGGCCACGTGGTGGTGATGGACGGCCCGCCTGAAGCGGGTGGCCGCAACCTGGGCGTGCGCCCGATGGAAATGCTCCTGTTGGGTTTGGGTGGCTGCAGCAGTTTCGACGTGGTGAGTATTCTCAAGAAATCTCGCCAGGCGGTGGAAAGTTGTGAGGCGTTTCTGGAAGCTGAGCGTGCCAGCGAAGACCCGAAAGTATTCACCAAGATCCACATGAATTTCGTGGTGAAGGGGCGCGGGCTGAAAGAAGCGCAGGTGAAGCGGGCGGTTGAGCTGTCGGCTGAGAAGTATTGTTCGGCATCCATCATGCTTGAGCGCGCAAACGTAGAAATCACCCACGGTTATGAAATCGTAGAACTGGGCTGATTCGAGCTTTAGCTACTGATGGGCAGCTTTTTCGCGCCTGAAGCCGCTATCCCTTGTAGGAGCGGCTTCAGCCGCGATGGGCCGCAACGCGGCCCCAAAAAATGGCTCACTCACGCAAGGCTGGTAACGCAGCCTTCAACCACCCTGGCAGCCAGTTTCTGGCCGCTCGGCTCAACTGCTCCCGCCGCTTCTGATACCCCAATCCCAGCCCGATAACCCCCAGCCCGATCAGGGTTACCACTACCGGGAACATCAGCGACTCGGCGAACACCTCGTAAGACAGATACCCCAGATACGCAGCCACCCCCAGCGCGCCAAACACCATGAAGACCGGCCGGCGCAGCAGCACCGCCATCCCCATCAATCCAAGGTTGATCAGGCAGTAAAGCGCTTTGCCCAATTCGCTGTCGCTTTCCATCATCGTCAGGCCTCCCCAGAACGCCGCCAGCCCTGCGAGATAGCCCCAGCGCGCGTAGTCTTCTCGCGTACGCCCGTCCACGACGAGAAAGGCCAGCAGCAATCCGAACCCGAACCACAAAGAAACCGTGCGTCGTTGATCCCAGGTGAACGGCGAGCCGTAAACCCATTCGCTCAAATCCATCGACATGAACCACAACGCGACAGCGATTGGCATGACGATGAAGGGGTAGGGGATGAGGCGCAGCATCAGCAGCCCGGCAACCACGGTGGCTGCTTCCATCAGTAGCCAGCCACCCTGAACATAGGTGAAGTACTGGTGGTAGTCCGTCTGCCTATCATCCAGCGGCCACCAGCCGGCCAGCCGCTGGATGGCGAACACCACCAAGGGCACGATGCTGACCGCTACAGCTGCCAATACCCCTGCAGCAATGGGCTGCCCCCGGCCTTGAAGGCTAAGGGCGAACAGGGTGAGCAGTGCAACGTAAGTGGTGGCAATGGCCAATAGCGCCCAGTCACCGACACGCATCCAGGCTTCGGTGAGCAACCAGCCCATCGCACCCATGATCAGCAGGGCGCCAAAATAGAATGCGACATGCGCCAGTTGGAAATTGCCGCGAATTGGCTGCTGGCTGTGCAGAAAGGCCAGAAGAGCTTGGTCCTGGCCTGGCTGGAGAATGCCGGCTTGCACGGCGCGCGCCAGGTCCTTGGCGTCGATACGGTCCGTCATGGGCGTGCCTTTAGATGCGATAGGTGCTCTTGGTCATGACCTTGGCCATCAGGCTCATGCCAAAGCGCACCGGTGCCGGGAAGCGGTAGCCGCCCGCTTCCAGCGCGGATTCGGCGTGCTGCTCCTCATCCACGCGCATCTGCTCAAGAATGGCGCGAGATTTTTCGTCTTCGTGCGGAAGTTGCTCCAGATGTTCATCCAGATGCTTGCACACCTGATGCTCGGTAGCCGCCACGAAGCCCAAGCTGACTTTGTCGCTGACCAGGCCCGCGAGGGCACCGATGCCGAACGACATGCCGTAGAACAACGGGTTGAGCACGCTTGGGTGGCTGCCCAGCTGGCGGATGCGTTGTTCGCACCAGGCCAGGTGGTCGATTTCTTCCTCGGCGGCATGTTCCATGGCCTTGCGCACTTCCGGCAGCTTGGCGGTAAGGGCCTGGCCCTGGTACAGCGCCTGGGCGCAGACTTCGCCGGTGTGGTTGATCCGCATCAGCCCTGCAATGTGGCGGGTCTGGGTGTCGTCCAGCTCGGCATCCGGCTGCACGATGGCCGGGGAGGGCCGGGACGGTTGGCCGCTGAAGGGCAGCAAGGTGCGCATGGCGGTATCGGCCTGCAGCAACAAGCGGTCGAGCGGCGAATAGTGACGTTCGGTAGCCATCGGGCACCTCCGCTAGAGTGTGCCCGACAGTTTACCGCAATCGAGGAGGGGTCGCTTGCGTTGAATCAGCCCGGCGGCCAGTGCATGGCGCGCTGACCCAGTACATGCATGTGGATGTGATAAACGGTTTGGCCGCCCAGCTCATTGCAGTTCATGACCACGCGGAAGCCGTCCTCGCAGCCCAGCTCCTTGGCCAAGCGCTGCGCAGTGAACAGAATGTGCCCGGCCAGGCCTTTGTCTTCTTCAGTCAGGTCATTAAGGGTACGGATGTGCTTTTTCGGGATAACCAGAAAATGCACCGGCGCCTGGGGCGCAATATCGTGGAACGCCAGAACCTGGTCGTCCTCGTAGATGATCTTGGCCGGGATTTCCCGGTTGATGATCTTGATGAATAGGTCTTCCACAGCACTTGCTCCATGGTGAGGGTTGGGCCCGAGTGTACTCAGCCCGGCGCCCAGTGGCTATTCCATGCCTGCGGGGCAGTAGCGGCGGTGGATAAAACCGGCAAGCTTGCGCACCAGCCAGCGAGGTAACAGGCGAGGGGTAAATGCCAGCCAGCGGTTGCGCCTTTCGGGCATGATCAGTGCGCGATTCTTGTCCAGCGCGCGCACGGTATAGAGCGCGACTTCCTCCGGGCTCAGGCAGCGTCGGCTGCCCTCAAGCCTGGGAATACGCCGTCGCGATGAGCGTACCGGGCCGGGGCACAAGACCGAGACTTTGATGCCAGTGGGCCTGAGTTCTTCGCGCAAGGCCTCGGTAAAGTTCATGACATAAGCCTTGCTGGCTGCGTAGGTTGCCATGCTTGGGCCGGGCGCTACGGCGGCAAGGCTCGCGACATTGAGTATTTGCCCGCCGCCTTGTACGGCCATCAAGTTACCGATTGCATGGCACAACCGGCTCATGGCCAGAACATTGACCTCCAGCAGGTCCTGTTCATCAGCCCATTCATGGGCCAGGAACGGGCCATAAGTGCGCTGGCCGGCGCAGTTGACCAGCAGGTCGATGCGTCGCTCGCCTTCTTCCAGTTCCAGAACAAACCCTGAAAGACGCAAGGGCTGGCTCAGGTCGCAGGCACGGAAGAGTACTTCGACGCCGAAACGCTGGGTCAGCTCGATGGCCACGGGCTCAAGGGTTTCACGGTGACGTGCCACCAGGATCAGATTGCGCCCGCGCCTCGCCAGGGCTTCCGCCAGGGCCAGGCCCAGGCCGCTGGAAGCACCGGTGATCATGGCGTAACGGGTCATGCAAGGCTCCTGGGGGTTGAAGAGGGCGGCTAGTGTACAGCTTGGCCGGGGAAGGTGTTGCGTTTTGCTACAAGGCTTTACCTTGCAGTGTTCGGGTGTAACTCAGGGCGTCCTGATACTCTTGGTGCAGTCGCGCAATCAGCACTCCTGCATTTGGCAGGTCATGGATGTCGCCTACACCCTGGCCTGCCGACCACACCGTTTTCCAGGCTTTGGCTTCCTCATCGATGGGCTTGAGTTTGCCTTGCTCATGGCCGCTCTTTAGCGCTGCCATGTCAAAACCGGCCTGCTCAAGGCTTGCTCGCAGGAAACTTGCAGGGATCCCCGATACTGCTGGGGTGTGGATGATGTCGGCGGCATGGGCGTCTAGCAGCATTTGTTTGTAGGCCTCTTGCGCCCGGCTTTCCTGGGTGGCGATGAAGCGTGTGCCCATGTACGCCAAATCTGCGCCCAGAAGCTGGGCGGCAAGAATCTCCTTTCCGTGGTTGATGCAGCCTGCCAGCAACAAGGTTTTGTCGAAGAACTGTCGAATTTCTGCAGCCAGCGCAAAAGGGCTCCAGGTGCCAGCATGCCCGCCAGCACCTGCAGCAACGGCAATCAGGCCATCTACGCCCGCTTCGGCGGCTTTTTCTGCGTGGCGCCGGGTGGTGACGTCGTGGAACACCAGGCCTCCATAGCTATGTACCGCATCCACGACTTCTTTCACTGCCCCAAGACTGGTGATGACAATCGGCACACGATGCTCCACGCACAGCGCCAGGTCAGCCTCCAGACGTGGGTTGGTGGGGTGCACGATCAAGTTGACGGCGTAAGGCGCAGCTTCACTCAGCTGCGCCAGGCCAGCCTCTATCTCTTCAAGCCATGCTTTGAAACCCGCACTGTCCCGTTGGTTGAGTGCTGGAAAGCTACCCACCACACCATTACCGCAGCAGGCGAGCACCAACTGGGGGTTGGAGATCAGGAACATCGGCGCGGCAACCACCGGTAAACGCAGGCGTTGATCGAGCGAGGCGGGCAATGGCATGGGTTGGGCTCCAGTACAGAACGCTTGAAATCAGAACGGTTTGACCACCACGAGAATTACGATGCCCAGCAGGAACAGCACAGGCACCTCGTTGAACCAGCGGTAGTACACGTGGCTGCGAGTGTTGGTGCCATTGGCGAAGCGTTTGCGCTGGGCGCCGCAAATGTGATGGTAGCCGGTCAGCAGAATCACCAAGGTCAGTTTGGCGTGCAGCCAGCCTTGGCTGAGCCAGCCTGGGTTGAGGTAGAGCATCCAGGCGCCAAACACGTAGGTAGCAATCATCGCGGGGTTCATGATGCCCCGGTACAGCTTGCGCTCCATGGTCACGAAGCGTTCCTGGCTGATGCTGTCCTGACTTTGGGAGTGGTAGACGAATAGCCGCGGCAGGTAGAACAGGCCGGCAAACCAGCAGACCACGCTGACGATGTGCAGCGCTTTGATCCATAGGTAAAGCATTGAGGGAGTTCCTTCAGGTATTCACGGTCGTCAGATAGTAGTGTTCCAGCGCCCGAAGGGTCACCTGAAGAGTTGTTACAGACGCCTTGCACCCCTATCATCGTGCGCTTTCCAGACGGTTCGTTGATAAGGGGCAAGCGTTATGATCAAGGTCGGTATCGTCGGCGGCACGGGTTACACCGGCGTCGAACTGTTGCGTCTGCTGGCACAGCATCCACAGGCCGAAGTGGCGGTCATCACTTCGCGCTCCGAGGCGGGCGTGGCGGTCGCTGACATGTATCCGAACCTGCGCGGCCATTATGATGGGCTTGCCTTCAGCGTACCGGACAGCAAAACCCTCGCTGCTTGCGATGTGGTGTTCTTTGCAACCCCGCACGGTGTTGCCCATGCACTGGCCGGTGAGCTGCTGGCCGCTGGCACCAAAGTAATCGACCTGTCCGCCGACTTCCGCCTGCAGGATGCGGTGGAGTGGGGTAAGTGGTATGGCCAGCCGCACGGCGCGCCAGAACTGCTCAAAGATGCGGTTTACGGCCTGCCGGAGGTCAACCGCGAGAAGATTCGTCAGGCGCGCCTGATTGCAGTGCCGGGTTGCTACCCTACCGCTACGCAGCTTGGTTTCCTGCCGCTTCTGGAAGCAGGCCTGGCCGACCCGTCACGCTTGATCGCCGACTGCAAGTCCGGGGTTAGTGGTGCCGGCCGTGGCGCGGCTGTCGGGTCGCTGTTCTGCGAGGCGGGCGAAAGCATGAAGGCCTATGCGGTCAAAGGGCACCGCCACCTGCCCGAAATCAGCCAAGGCCTGCGCCAGGCTGCCGGCAAGGACATCGGCTTGACCTTTGTTCCGCACCTGACCCCTATGATTCGAGGCATCCACGCGACCTTGTACGCAACTGTTGTCGATACATCGGTCGATTTGCAGGCACTGTTCGAGAAACGCTATGCCGACGAACCGTTCGTCGACGTAATGCCCGCTGGTAGCCACCCTGAAACTCGCAGCGTGCGCGGTGCAAACGTCTGCCGTATCGCGGTTCATCGCCCGCAGGGTGGTGATTTGGTGGTGGTACTGTCGGTCATCGACAACCTGGTCAAGGGCGCGTCGGGCCAGGCTGTGCAGAACTTGAACATCCTGTTTGGCCTCGATGAGCGGATGGGGCTGTCCCACGCCGGCCTGCTGCCGTAACGGTTGATGCTTTGAAAAAGCCCGCCCAGCGCGGGCTTTTTCTTATCTCGCGACTAAAGCCGCACAATTCTTGACCGATTTTCTCGGAGAAGCGGATAATGCGCGCATCGAGTTTTATGGCGGCTACCGCGCCGGGAGAATCAACATGAGCGTCGAAACCTTCACCCCCACGGCTTTGGAGTTCACTCAAGGCGCCGCGCACAAGGTGAAGACTCTGGTTTCCGAGGAAGGTAACGAGCGTCTGAAGCTGCGCGTCTTCGTGACGGGCGGTGGCTGCTCGGGTTTCCAGTACGGCTTCACCTTCGATGAGGATGTGGCTGAAGATGACACCATCGTTGAGCGCGAAGGTGTGTCGCTGGTCGTCGACCCAATGAGCTACCAGTACCTGGCTGGCGCAGAGGTGGACTATCAGGAAGGCCTGGAAGGTTCGCGCTTCGTGATCAAGAACCCTAATGCTGCAACTACTTGCGGCTGTGGCTCTTCGTTCTCGATCTAACACCTGCTGTAAGAAAACGCCGCGCAATTGCGCGGCGTTTTGCATTATGGGCTCAAGCCGGGTAAATCGCCCCGAGCACCCTAAGGCCCTTGGCTGCAGTGACGCTGGGGCGGTTTGCTGGGATGCCCTCAAGGCAGCAATGGGCGAGCCAGGCAAAGGCCATTGCTTCTACCCAATCGGGGTCTACGCCATAGGCGCCAGTGGTGGAAACCTTGGCGTTTGGTAGCAATGCAGCCAGGCGTGACATCAGAGCCCCGTTTCGGGCTCCGCCGCCGCATACCAACAGTGCCTCGGTGTTTTCCTGGGCATTGTTCAGCGACTCGATGATGGAGCGCGCCGTCAATTCCAGCAGCGTCGCTTGCACATCCTCGCCACGGTAAGCCGGCAACTCTGCAAGATGGCTGTCCAGCCAAGGCAGGTTAAACACTTCGCGTCCCGTACTTTTAGGGCCACTGCCAGCAAAGAACGGGTCGCTCAGCATTGCCTCTAGCAAATCGGGTTGGACTTTGCCGCTGGCAGCCCAAGCACCGCCGGCATCGAAGGTCAGCCCACGTTTGCGTTCAATCCAGGCATCCAGCAGAACGTTGCCGGGGCCGCAGTCGAAGCCATGCACGGGCTTATCCCGCTGCAGCAGGCTGAGATTGCTGAACCCTCCTACGTTCAAGACTGCGACGTGTTTGCCTATATGGCTGAACAGCGAGTCGTGGAACGCCGGCACTAGCGGCGCTCCCTGGCCGCCAGCCGCCACATCGCGCCGGCGGAAGTCTGCGACCACGCTGATACCAGTGAGCTCAGCGAGCAACGCGGGGTTGCCAATCTGCACTGTGAAGCCGCGGGCAGGCTCATGGCGTATGGTCTGGCCATGGCTGCCAATTGCGCGGATATCAGTGGGCTGTAACCCTTCCTGAGCGAGTAGTTGCGTTATACCTTCGGCTGCGAGGCTGGCCCAGCGGTTTTCAGCAAGAGCTGCCCGGGCAATCTCGTCAGGGCCACTGCTGCAAAGGCTGAGCAGTTCCTGGCGTAGATCGGAGGGCATGGGAAGGTAGTGGGAAGCGAGCAGTTTGAGCTGCTCGCCTTGCTTGATCAGGGCGACGTCCAGGCCATCAAGGCTTGTGCCGGACATCACCCCCAAGTAGAGCGCCATAGGATCAGCGCTTGTTTGCAGCGAGCTGCGTAGCCTTTTCCTGATCCATGCGTGCGATCAGTGGTTGGCTCTGCTGCAGGAAGCGCTGGCGCTCGGCTTTGGCGATCGGGTCTGCCATTGGTACCTTCTGGCTCAGCGGGTCGACGTGTACACCATTTACCTGGAACTCATAGTGCAGATGCGGGCCAGTGGACAGGCCGGTGGTGCCGATGTAACCAATGATTTGCCCCTGCTTTACGCTGCTGCCGGTCTTGATGCCTTTGGCGAAGCCTTGCATGTGGCCGTAAAGCGTCTTGTAGCTGTTGCCGTGGGCAATGATGACGGTATTGCCGTAGCCGCCACGTCGGCCGGCCAGTTCAATGCGGCCGTCGCCTGCTGCTTTGATAGGCGTACCGCGCGGGGCTGCGTAGTCGACACCCTTGTGCGCCCGGATCTTGTTCAGAATCGGGTGTTTACGGCCGGCGGAGAAGCGCGAGCTGATGCGCGCAAAGTCAACCGGGGTGCGGATGAATGCCTTGCGCAGGCTATTGCCGTCAGCGGTGTAGTAGCTAGTGTTGCCCTGCTTGTTGGTGTAGCGCACGGCGGTGTAGGTTTTGCCGCGGTTGGTGAAGCGGGCGGACAGAATGTTGCCGGTGCCGACGACTTTGCCGTCCATGACCTTCTGCTCGAAGACCACGTCAAATTCGTCGCCTTGGCGGATGTCCTGAGCGAAGTCGATGTCGTAGCCCAGCACTCGCGCCATGTCCATGGTCAGGCTGTGCGACAGCCCTGCACGTTGGGCGGATGCTGACAGGGAACTTTTGATCACGCCGTGAGCATAGGCGGTGCGCACTACAGGCTTGCTGATTTCGCGGTCAAAGGTGTAGCCCTTTTCAGTTTTGTTCAGGCGAATGGTTTCGAGGTTGCTGACTTTGCTGTGCAGGCTGGCCAGTTGGCCATCCTTGTCCAGTTCGAACTGCAACACCTGGCCATGTTTGAGCTGGCTGAACTGCTTGGCTTGCTTGTTGCTCGCCAGAACGTCATGAACCACGTTGGCTGGCAGGCCTACCTTGGCGAACAGTGTCGACAAGGTATCGCCACGCGCTACGGTTACCTCGCGGTGGCCAGGCTCCTTGGCTTCAGGTTTTGCCTCGGTGGAGGGTGCATCTTGGGTCGCCTGTTCCGTTTTGGGTTCGGCGCCTTCGATCTGTGCGAACGGTGAACCTTGATCGGTGCCGGTCTGTACCAAGGGAGCGGCGTTGGTTTCGTCCTTCAACTGCTCGGCTGGGCTTTCAAGCTCGAGGCTGAGGGTGGTTTTCTTGGCTTCGACTTCGCTGGAGGGGAATACCAGCAGGGCCAGGCTGAGCAGCGCGGCAATGCCGCTGGCGGCCAACAGATGGCTTTTCGGATAAAGCGGTGGCGCTTTAGGCGTTTCGTTGGTCATAAGCGTGGTGACTTTGAAGAAAAGTGAATATGGAAAAGATGAATGACATGATGAAGATGAAATAACTGTATAAAATATAACCAAATCCATTTTCACGCAAGGGCGCGTAGACGCCGCAGGGTTGCGGTCAGGTCACATTCCATTGCAAAACTTGTATTTGATGGCCGATCTTGTATGGTTGGCTCCCTTTGAATCTGAGCCTTGCGGGTCTGTCTATGAAGTCGGTTGAAGAGCAGCTGGCGCTTATCAAGCGCGGTGCGGAAGAGGTGTTGGTCGAGTCGGAACTGGTCGAGAAGCTCAAGCGCGGCCAGCCTCTGCGTATCAAGGCAGGCTTCGACCCGACTGCGCCCGACCTGCACCTGGGGCACACGGTACTGATTAACAAGCTGCGCCAGTTCCAAGAGCTGGGGCATCAGGTCATCTTCCTGATCGGTGACTTCACCGGCATGATCGGTGACCCGAGCGGCAAGAGCGCTACGCGCCCCCCGCTCACCCGCGAGCAGGTGCTGGACAATGCCGAAACCTACAAGCAGCAGGTTTTCAAGATTCTTGACCCGGCAAAGACCGAAGTCGCGTTCAACTCCACCTGGATGGATACGCTGACACCTGCCGACTTCATCCGCCTGGCTTCGCAGTACACCGTGGCGCGCATGTTGGAGCGTGATGACTTCGACAAGCGTTACACCTCCAACCAGCCGATTGCTATCCATGAGTTCCTGTACCCGCTGGTGCAAGGCTATGACTCGGTGGCGCTGAAGGCTGACGTTGAGCTGGGTGGTACCGATCAGAAGTTCAATCTGCTGATGGGGCGTGAGCTGCAGCGTGCTTATGGGCAGGAAGCGCAGAACATCGTAACCATGCCATTGCTCGAAGGGCTTGATGGCGTGAAGAAAATGTCCAAGTCCCTGGGTAACTATGTTGGTATCCAGGAAGCGCCAGGTGTGATGTATAGCAAGCTGGTTTCGATCCCGGACACCCTGATGTGGCGTTACTTCGAGCTGCTGAGCTTCCGTTCGATGGAAGAGATCGATCAGTTCCGCGTTGATGTTGAGCAGGGTGCGAACCCTCGGGATATCAAGATCAAGCTGGCGGAAGAGATTGTGGCTCGCTTCCATGGTGAAGAGGCCGCGGCCAACGCCCATCGTGCGGCTGGTAATCGCATGAAAGATGGCGAGTTGCCAGAGGACTTGCCGGAGATTGAGGTAGTTGCGGCTGAGAGCTTGCCGATTGCTGCTGTGCTTAACCGCGCAGGGCTGGTGAAAAACTCGGCTCAAGCCAAGGATTTGCTCAGTGGTGGTGCAGTGAAGGTTGATGGCGAGGTGGTTAGTCGCGACTTCATGTTTGCATTGGGGGCGACGCACGTGTGCCAGGCGGGTAAGAAGTCATTTGGCCGGGTTACGCTCAAGCCTGAGTGATTGAACGGCGTTGTAGCTATATAGAAGCGGGGGAGGCCGGCAGGCCTCCCCCGCTTTGTTTTTGAGGGAATGTTTCACTTTGTTGAAATTAACGGTTGACGTGGTTTCGAATCTCCTTATAATGCGCCCCACTTCCAGCGTAGCCGGAACGAAAAACTCCTTGTTAATCAACAGGTTGAGCGATTCGGTCGAAAGTGGAGGGTTGTAAAGAGGTGGTTGACAGCGTTTTCGAATGCTGTATGATTCGCCTCCCGCTACGAGAGATCGCAGCGAGTCAAGTGTTTGAAGCTAAACGAGTTTCTCGCAAAAAACTTCAAAATAAACGCTTGACAGGCAATGAGGAAAGCGTAGAATGCGCGCCTCGGTTGAGACGAAATGCTCTTAACCAAACGCTCTTTAACAAATTGAATCAAGCAATTCGTGTGGGTGCTTGTGAGTACGGACTGATAGTCAATAAGATTATCAGCATCACAAGTGGCCATGCGAGAAATCACATAGTCATTTGAGATTGCTGAGCCAAGTTTAGGGTTTCTTAAAAACCCAAGCAGTATTGAACTGAAGAGTTTGATCATGGCTCAGATTGAACGCTGGCGGCAGGCCTAACACATGCAAGTCGAGCGGATGACGGGAGCTTGCTCCTTGATTCAGCGGCGGACGGGTGAGTAATGCCTAGGAATCTGCCTGGTAGTGGGGGACAACGTTTCGAAAGGAACGCTAATACCGCATACGTCCTACGGGAGAAAGCAGGGGACCTTCGGGCCTTGCGCTATCAGATGAGCCTAGGTCGGATTAGCTAGTTGGTGGGGTAATGGCTCACCAAGGCGACGATCCGTAACTGGTCTGAGAGGATGATCAGTCACACTGGAACTGAGACACGGTCCAGACTCCTACGGGAGGCAGCAGTGGGGAATATTGGACAATGGGCGAAAGCCTGATCCAGCCATGCCGCGTGTGTGAAGAAGGTCTTCGGATTGTAAAGCACTTTAAGTTGGGAGGAAGGGCAGTAAGTTAATACCTTGCTGTTTTGACGTTACCGACAGAATAAGCACCGGCTAACTCTGTGCCAGCAGCCGCGGTAATACAGAGGGTGCAAGCGTTAATCGGAATTACTGGGCGTAAAGCGCGCGTAGGTGGTTTGTTAAGTTGGATGTGAAAGCCCCGGGCTCAACCTGGGAACTGCATCCAAAACTGGCAAGCTAGAGTACGGTAGAGGGTGGTGGAATTTCCTGTGTAGCGGTGAAATGCGTAGATATAGGAAGGAACACCAGTGGCGAAGGCGACCACCTGGACTGATACTGACACTGAGGTGCGAAAGCGTGGGGAGCAAACAGGATTAGATACCCTGGTAGTCCACGCCGTAAACGATGTCAACTAGCCGTTGGAATCCTTGAGATTTTAGTGGCGCAGCTAACGCATTAAGTTGACCGCCTGGGGAGTACGGCCGCAAGGTTAAAACTCAAATGAATTGACGGGGGCCCGCACAAGCGGTGGAGCATGTGGTTTAATTCGAAGCAACGCGAAGAACCTTACCAGGCCTTGACATGCAGAGAACTTTCCAGAGATGGATTGGTGCCTTCGGGAACTCTGACACAGGTGCTGCATGGCTGTCGTCAGCTCGTGTCGTGAGATGTTGGGTTAAGTCCCGTAACGAGCGCAACCCTTGTCCTTAGTTACCAGCACGTAATGGTGGGCACTCTAAGGAGACTGCCGGTGACAAACCGGAGGAAGGTGGGGATGACGTCAAGTCATCATGGCCCTTACGGCCTGGGCTACACACGTGCTACAATGGTCGGTACAGAGGGTTGCCAAGCCGCGAGGTGGAGCTAATCTCACAAAACCGATCGTAGTCCGGATCGCAGTCTGCAACTCGACTGCGTGAAGTCGGAATCGCTAGTAATCGCGAATCAGAATGTCGCGGTGAATACGTTCCCGGGCCTTGTACACACCGCCCGTCACACCATGGGAGTGGGTTGCACCAGAAGTAGCTAGTCTAACCTTCGGGAGGACGGTTACCACGGTGTGATTCATGACTGGGGTGAAGTCGTAACAAGGTAGCCGTAGGGGAACCTGCGGCTGGATCACCTCCTTAATCGACGACATCAGCCTGCTGATGAGCTCCCACACGAATTGCTTGATTCAGATGTAAAGGCGACTTAGGCCCTGCGTGGGTCTAATGATGTTCCTGGTCAGAACTCAGAAATGAACATTCAGTTTGAATGTTGATTTCTGACTTTTGTCAGATCGTTCTTTAAAAATTCGGATATGTGATAGATATAGACTGAACACCAGTTTCACTGCTGGTGGATCAGGCTAAGGTAAAATTTGTGAGTTCTGCTCAGTAATGAGCGAAATGCGAATTTTCGGCGAATGTCGTCTTCACAGTATAACCAGATTGCTTGGGGTTATATGGTCAAGTGAAGAAGCGCATACGGTGGATGCCTTGGCAGTCAGAGGCGATGAAAGACGTGGTAGCCTGCGAAAAGCTTTGGGGAGTCGGCAAACAGACTGTGATCCAGAGATCTCTGAATGGGGGAACCCAGCCAGCATAAGCTGGTTATCTTGTACTGAATACATAGGTGCAAGAGGCGAACCAGGGGAACTGAAACATCTAAGTACCCTGAGGAAAAGAAATCAACCGAGATTCCCTTAGTAGTGGCGAGCGAACGGGGACCAGCCCTTAAGCTGGTTTGAGATTAGTGGAACGCTCTGGAAAGTGCGGCCATAGTGGGTGATAGCCCCGTACACGAAAATCTCTTGCCAGTGAAATCGAGTAGGACGGAGCACGAGAAACTTTGTCTGAACATGGGGGGACCATCCTCCAAGGCTAAATACTACTGACTGACCGATAGTGAACCAGTACCGTGAGGGAAAGGCGAAAAGAACCCCGGAGAGGGGAGTGAAATAGAACCTGAAACCGTATGCGTACAAGCAGTGGGAGCCTACTTTGTTAGGTGACTGCGTACCTTTTGTATAATGGGTCAGCGACTTATATTCAGTGGCGAGCTTAACCGAATAGGGGAGGCGTAGCGAAAGCGAGTCTTAATAGGGCGTTTAGTCGCTGGGTATAGACCCGAAACCGGGCGATCTATCCATGGGCAGGTTGAAGGTTAGGTAACACTGACTGGAGGACCGAACCGACTACCGTTGAAAAGTTAGCGGATGACCTGTGGATCGGAGTGAAAGGCTAATCAAGCTCGGAGATAGCTGGTTCTCCTCGAAAGCTATTTAGGTAGCGCCTCATGTATCACTGTAGGGGGTAGAGCACTGTTTCGGCTAGGGGGTCATCCCGACTTACCAAACCGATGCAAACTCCGAATACCTACAAGTGCCGAGCATGGGAGACACACGGCGGGTGCTAACGTCCGTCGTGAAAAGGGAAACAACCCAGACCGTCAGCTAAGGTCCCAAAGTCATGGTTAAGTGGGAAACGATGTGGGAAGGCTTAGACAGCTAGGAGGTTGGCTTAGAAGCAGCCACCCTTTAAAGAAAGCGTAATAGCTCACTAGTCGAGTCGGCCTGCGCGGAAGATGTAACGGGGCTCAAACCATGCACCGAAGCTACGGGTATCACCTCTGGTGATGCGGTAGAGGAGCGTTCTGTAAGCCTGTGAAGGTGAGTTGAGAAGCTTGCTGGAGGTATCAGAAGTGCGAATGCTGACATGAGTAACGACAATGCGAGTGAAAAACTCGCACGCCGAAAGACCAAGGTTTCCTGCGCAACGTTAATCGACGCAGGGTTAGTCGGTCCCTAAGGCGAGGCTGAAAAGCGTAGTCGATGGAAAACAGGTTAATATTCCTGTACTTCCAGTTATTGCGATGGAGGGACGGAGAAGGCTAGGCCAGCTTGGCGTTGGTTGTCCAAGTTTAAGGTGGTAGGCTGAGATCTTAGGCAAATCCGGGATCTCAAGGCCGAGAGCTGATGACGAGTTGCCTTTAGGCGACGAAGTGGTTGATGCCATGCTTCCAAGAAAAGCTCCTAAGCTTCAGATAACTGGGAACCGTACCCCAAACCGACACAGGTGGTTAGGTAGAGAATACCAAGGCGCTTGAGAGAACTCGGGTGAAGGAACTAGGCAAAATGGCACCGTAACTTCGGGAGAAGGTGCGCCGGTGAGGGTGAAGCACTTGCTGCGTAAGCCCACGCCGGTCGAAGATACCAGGCCGCTGCGACTGTTTATTAAAAACACAGCACTCTGCAAACACGAAAGTGGACGTATAGGGTGTGACGCCTGCCCGGTGCCGGAAGGTTAATTGATGGGGTTAGCGCAAGCGAAGCTCTTGATCGAAGCCCCGGTAAACGGCGGCCGTAACTATAACGGTCCTAAGGTAGCGAAATTCCTTGTCGGGTAAGTTCCGACCTGCACGAATGGCGTAACGATGGCGGCGCTGTCTCCACCCGAGACTCAGTGAAATTGAAATCGCTGTGAAGATGCAGTGTATCCGCGGCTAGACGGAAAGACCCCGTGAACCTTTACTATAGCTTTGCACTGGACTTTGAATTTGCTTGTGTAGGATAGGTGGGAGGCTTTGAAGTGGGGACGCCAGTTCTCATGGAGCCATCCTTGAAATACCACCCTGGCAACTTTGAGGTTCTAACTCAGGTCCGTTATCCGGATCGAGGACAGTGTATGGTGGGTAGTTTGACTGGGGCGGTCTCCTCCCAAAGAGTAACGGAGGAGTACGAAGGTGCGCTCAGACCGGTCGGAAATCGGTCGTAGAGTATAAAGGCAAAAGCGCGCTTGACTGCGAGACAAACACGTCGAGCAGGTACGAAAGTAGGTCTTAGTGATCCGGTGGTTCTGTATGGAAGGGCCATCGCTCAACGGATAAAAGGTACTCCGGGGATAACAGGCTGATACCGCCCAAGAGTTCATATCGACGGCGGTGTTTGGCACCTCGATGTCGGCTCATCACATCCTGGGGCTGAAGCCGGTCCCAAGGGTATGGCTGTTCGCCATTTAAAGTGGTACGCGAGCTGGGTTTAGAACGTCGTGAGACAGTTCGGTCCCTATCTGCCGTGGACGTTTGAGATTTGAGAGGGGCTGCTCCTAGTACGAGAGGACCGGAGTGGACGAACCTCTGGTGTTCCGGTTGTCACGCCAGTGGCATTGCCGGGTAGCTATGTTCGGAAGAGATAACCGCTGAAAGCATCTAAGCGGGAAACTTGCCTCAAGATGAGATCTCACTGGGATCTTGAATCCCCTAAAGGGCCGTCGAAGACTACGACGTTGATAGGTTGGGTGTGTAAGCGCTGTGAGGCGTTGAGCTAACCAATACTAATTGCCCGTGAGGCTTGACCATATAACACCCAAGCAATTTGCGCAGGCCTCTGAACAAGAAGCGCCAAATTGTGGTGGTGAAGACGAAAGACCCGAAAGTTCGCAACATCACAAATCGCATATCCGAATTCGCTAGGCTGTCCAGCTGGACATTCTGGCAACAGAATTTCTTGACGACCATAGAGCATTGGAACCACCTGATCCCATCCCGAACTCAGTAGTGAAACGATGCATCGCCGATGGTAGTGTGGGGTTTCCCCATGTGAGAGTAGGTCATCGTCAAGATTCATTTCGCAAAACCCCTATCTGCGCGAGCAGGTAGGGGTTTTGTCTTTTCGGGTTGAAGCGATCCTCGATAACGGCGATCAGTGCTCGCCCTTTTCCTATGCAAGCCCACTACCCATAGCTATCATGCCAGCCTAATTCCAAGTCGAGACTGGCATGCTGAAGTTGTTGAATCTCCTCAGGGATGGCCGGTTCCACTCCGGAGAAGCCTTGGGGGCAGCCCTCGGGGTAAGTCGCAGCGCTGTTTGGAAGCAGCTGCAACACCTGGAAAGCGAACTGAACCTCACTATTCATAAGGTGCGTGGACGCGGCTATCAGTTGGCCGCGCCTTTGACCCTGCTGGACGCCCAGATGATTGCCGAATTGGCGGAGGGTGAGCAGTGGCCAGTTTTCATTCATGAAGTCATTGGCTCGACCAATGCCGAAGGCCTCAGGCTTGCCGGCGAAGGTCAAGCGGCTCCATTTTTGGTGCTGGCTGAGCGTCAGAATGCCGGGCGTGGTCGCAGAGGCCGAGCATGGGTCAGTCCCTTCGCTGAAAACCTGTATTACAGCTTGGTTTTGCGTGTCGACGGAGGAATGCGTCAGCTAGAGGGTTTGAGCCTGGTAGTGGGTTTGGCCGTGATGCGCACCCTCCAGGCTTTTGGCATCAAGGACGTTGGGCTGAAGTGGCCAAATGATGTGTTGGTTGGAGGTCAGAAGATCACTGGCATTCTCCTTGAGTTGGTGGGAGATCCGGCAGATGTCTGCCACGTCGTGCTCGGCATTGGCATCAATGTGAATATGCAGTCGAATACGCAGGTCGATCAGCAATGGACCTCGATGTGTCGTGAGCTAGGGGCATTAATAGATCGCAACCGTTTGGTGGCCAAGCTTAATAGCCAGCTTCAGCATGAACTTGAGCGCCATCGCCGCTACGGCTTTGCTGCATTCCAGGAAGAGTGGGAACTGGCGCATGCTTGGCAGGGGCGGAACGTATCGCTAATCGCTGGCACTACTCAAGTTGATGGTGTGGTACTTGGGGTGGACGGGCAGGGCGGTTTGCGCCTTCAGGTTGATGGTATGGAAAAGAGCTTCAGTGGTGGTGAGCTCAGTTTGAGGTTGCGTGATGATACTTGAGCTCGATTGCGGAAATAGCTTCATCAAGTGGCGTGTGATTCATGCTGCTGACGCGACCATCGTGGGTGGTGGCATTGTTGACACCGATAAAGCGCTGCTGGAAGACGTCAGTGCTCTCGTGTCTCTGCGGCTTTCGGGCTGCCGTATGGTCAGTGTGCGCAGTGAGGAGGAGACGGCTGCACTCTGTGCGTTGATTGCTCAGGCTTTTACCATTGACGCAAAAGTGGCAGCCCCTGCTCAGCAAATGGCAGGCGTGCGCAATGGCTATGCTGATTTCCAGCGTCTGGGCATGGATCGCTGGTTAGCGACACTTGGCGCGTTTCACCTGGCGAGGGGCGCTTGTCTGGTGATTGATCTCGGGACTGCAGCCAAGGCAGATTTCGTTGCGGCCAATGGCGAGCATCTGGGTGGCTATATCTGTCCTGGTATGCCATTGATGCGCAGCCAGTTGCGCACCCATACCAGAAGGATTCGATACGACGATGCATCTGCCGAGCGCGCTTTGAGCAGCTTGGCACCGGGGCGGTCGACCGTAGAGGCCGTCGAGCGTGGCTGTGTGCTCATGCTGCAAGGCTTTGTCCATGCTCAGCTTGCGCAGGCAGAGGCGCTCTTGGGGGCTGACTTTACCGTATTTTTAACCGGTGGCGATGCGCCGTTGGTGCGTGGGGCGGCGCCACACGCGCGTGTCGTGCCTGATTTGGTTTTTGTGGGCTTGGCAATGGCTTGCCCATTGGGCTGAGGTGCTTATGCGCTGGTTGTTTCTACTGCTGTTGGTACTCAACGCCTTCTATTACGTATGGCACCAACAGCAAGCTCCACTCAAGGCCAAGGATGTTGCCCCGCTTTCTTTATACAAAGGAAATCAGCAAGAAATTCGGTTGTTGCGTGAAACGGGCGCCTCTAACGTGCCGCGCCGCCGAGATGAGTGTCTGATCGTCGGTGGATTGCCTGGGCGCGAGCAGCTTGACGCGCTGCGCCAGCGTCTATTGAGCCTGGATATTTCGGCAGCTCCGGTCGTGGGGCAGGTGCCTGGGGCGGATGGGCTATGGGTGAAGATTGCCCCGGAAAGCGAGCGTTTGCTGGATCAAACGGTTCTAGCGACACTTTCCAACGATTTCAAAGACTTAAAACATAAAATTATTTTCTGCCAGGGTATTGCAACTGGCGAATAGCTTGATAGAATGGCGCCCGCTTCACAGGGAACACCGCTAAGGCGGTAGATCTGGAGGCAGTGTCAAAGTAGCTAAGTTTCAGATTTGATTGAGAAAATTTGAAAAAAAGCTTGACACTAGGGCGGCAGGCAAATAGAATGCCGGCCACATCTGGAGGGATTCCCGAGCGGCCAAAGGGGACGGACTGTAAATCCGTTGCGAGAGCTTCGAAGGTTCGAATCCTTCTCCCTCCACCAGTTTTAGCGAGAGCCGCAAGCTCCGCGGGTATAGTTTAGTGGTAGAACCTCAGCCTTCCAAGCTGATGATGCGGGTTCGATTCCCGCTACCCGCTCCAAGTTTGCTGGATTTTGCAGAAAGTGTTTCGCTCTTGTAGCTCAGTTGGTAGAGCACACCCTTGGTAAGGGTGAGGTCAGCGGTTCAAGTCCGCTCAAGAGCTCCATATAAACAAGGCAGATATGAAAATATCTGCCTTTGTTTTATCAGCGCTTTGACTATTTCTTCTGCGGAGGATTGTATCGATGGCTAAGGAAAAGTTTGATCGTTCCCTTCCCCACGTTAACGTCGGCACTATCGGCCACGTTGACCACGGTAAGACCACTCTGACCGCAGCTCTGACTCGCGTCTGCTCCGAAGTTTTCGGTTCGGCAGTCGTTGAGTTCGACAAGATCGACTCGGCTCCGGAAGAAAAAGCGCGCGGTATCACCATCAACACCGCTCACGTCGAGTACAACTCGAACATTCGTCACTACGCTCACGTTGACTGCCCAGGTCACGCTGACTACGTGAAGAACATGATCACCGGTGCTGCCCAGATGGACGGCGCGATCCTGGTTTGCTCGGCCGCCGATGGTCCGATGCCACAAACCCGTGAGCACATCCTGCTGTCCCGTCAGGTTGGCGTTCCGTACATCGTGGTCTTCCTGAACAAGGCTGACCTGGTAGACGACGCTGAGCTGCTGGAACTGGTCGAGATGGAAGTTCGCGACCTGCTGTCCACCTACGACTTCCCAGGCGACGACACCCCGATCATCATCGGTTCGGCTCGTATGGCGCTGGAAGGCAAAGACGACAACGAAATGGGTACTACCGCTGTTAAGAAGCTGGTAGAAACTCTGGATGCCTACATCCCTGAGCCAGTTCGTGCTATCGACCAGCCATTCCTGATGCCGATCGAAGACGTATTCTCGATCTCGGGTCGTGGTACCGTTGTTACCGGTCGTATCGAGCGTGGTATCGTTCGCGTACAAGACCCGCTGGAAATCGTTGGTCTGCGTGACACCACCACCACCACCTGCACCGGTGTTGAGATGTTCCGCAAGCTGCTGGACGAAGGTCGTGCTGGCGAGAACTGCGGCGTTCTGCTGCGTGGTACCAAGCGTGACGACGTTGAGCGTGGTCAGGTTCTGGTCAAGCCAGGTTCGGTCAAGCCGCACACCAAGTTCACCGCAGAAGTTTACGTTCTGTCGAAAGAAGAAGGCGGTCGTCACACTCCGTTCTTCAAAGGCTACCGTCCTCAGTTCTACTTCCGTACCACTGACGTGACCGGTAACTGCGAACTGCCGGAAGGCGTTGAAATGGTAATGCCAGGTGACAACATTCAGATGACTGTTACCCTGATCAAGACCATCGCAATGGAAGACGGTCTGCGCTTCGCTATCCGTGAAGGCGGTCGTACCGTCGGCGCCGGCGTCGTAGCTAAAATTATTGAATAAGTAGTTGATTTTCCTAATCAGGCCGGTATAATGGCCGGCCTGATACAGCGTTACAGGTCAGTAGCTCAATTGGCAGAGCGACGGTCTCCAAAACCGTAGGTTGGGGGTTCGATTCCCTCCTGACCTGCCATTTCACCTCGGTGTGATGGCTTTCTTCTTACAGGATCCTCCTCGATGACCCCCAAAACTGAAGCCCAAGAATCGCGTTTTGATCTGTTCAAGTGGCTGGCTGTAGTGGCTTTGGTGGTTGTTGGTGTCGTGGGTAATCAATATTACTCCGCATCTCCAATCCTGTATCGCGTCCTTGCACTTCTCGCCCTGGCAGCTGTCGCTGGCTTTGTAGCTCTGCAGACCGCGAAGGGTAAGTCGTTCTTTGCGTTGGCGAAGGAAGCTCGTACCGAGATTCGTAAAGTCGTGTGGCCGACCCGCCAGGAAACCACCCAGACCACTCTGATTGTTGTGGCTGTCGTGTTGGTAATGGCACTGCTGTTGTGGGGTCTCGATTCCCTGCTCGGCTGGGCGGTCTCCTTGATCGTAGGCTAAAGGTGTCCCGTGGCTAAGCGTTGGTATGTTGTTCATGCTTACTCGGGTTACGAGAAGCATGTAATGCGCTCCCTGATCGAGCGTGTAAAGCTGGCTGGCATGGAAGACGGGTTTGGCGAGATTCTCGTTCCGACCGAAGAAGTCGTCGAAATGCGCAACGGTCAGAAGCGTAAGAGTGAGCGTAAATTCTTCCCTGGCTATGTTCTGGTCCAGATGGAGATGAACGAAGGGACTTGGCACTTGGTCAAGGATACCCCTCGTGTGATGGGCTTTATTGGTGGTACCGCAGACAAGCCTGCGCCGATTACCGATAAAGAGGCTGAAGCAATCCTGCGTCGCGTAGCTGACGGTAGTGATAAGCCGAAGCCGAAGACGCTGTTCGAGCCGGGTGAAGTGGTTCGAGTCATTGATGGTCCGTTCGCTGACTTCAATGGCAGTGTTGAAGAGGTTAACTACGAAAAGAGTCGCCTCCAGGTGGCGGTGCTCATTTTCGGTCGCTCTACTCCGGTGGAGCTCGAGTTCAGCCAGGTCGAAAAGGTCTAGGCGGACAAAGCATCCCATACCCCGCAGCCCTGTGTGCTGCGGGGTTTTGTCGTCACTGGGATAAAACGCAAGTCATACGGGGAGCCATCTGGCGTTCGTACCCGATTTTGGAGTAGCTCATGGCTAAGAAGATTCAGGCTTACATCAAGCTGCAAGTTAAGGCCGGCCAGGCCAACCCAAGCCCACCCGTTGGTCCAGCACTGGGTCAACATGGTGTGAACATCATGGAGTTCTGCAAGGCCTTCAACGCCCGTACTCAGGGTCAAGAAGCCGGTCTGCCGACTCCTGTAATCATCACTGTATACAGCGACCGTAGCTTCACCTTCGAGACCAAGAGCACCCCTGCCTCGGTTCTGCTGAAGAAAGCTGCTGGCCTGACCAGTGGTTCGGCTCGCCCGAACACCGTTAAAGTCGGTACCGTTACCCGTGCTCAGCTGGAAGATATCGCCAAGGCAAAACAGGCTGATCTGACCGCCGCTGACCTGGACGCAGCTGTACGCACCATCGCTGGCTCTGCCCGCAGCATGGGCCTGAACGTGGAGGGTGTGTAATGGCTAAGCTGACCAAGCGCCAAAAGGCTATCGCCGAGAAAATCGAAGCAGGCAAGGCCTACAACTTCGAAGAAGCTGCAACCCTGCTGGCTTCGCTGCCTGCCGCCAAGTTCGTCGAGTCGTACGACATCGCCGTCAACCTGGGCGTTGACCCACGTAAATCCGACCAGGTCGTTCGTAGCGCTACCGTGCTGCCACACGGCACTGGCAAGACTGTACGTGTTGCTGTCTTCACCCAGGGTCCAGCTGCTGAAGCCGCTCTGGCTGCCGGCGCTGACCGCGTAGGTATGGACGATCTGGCTGCCGAAATGAAAGGCGGCGACCTGAACTATGACGTCGTCATCGCATCGCCAGATGCCATGCGCGTTGTAGGTCAGCTGGGTCAGGTTCTGGGTCCTCGCGGCCTGATGCCTAACCCGAAAGTTGGTACTGTGACTCCAGACGTAGCCACTGCCGTGAAAAACGCCAAGGCTGGTCAGGTTCGCTACCGTACCGACAAAAACGGTATCATCCACACCTCCGTTGGCAAAGTCGGCTTTGAAGCTGGCAAGCTGAAGGAAAACGTTGAAGCCCTGATCGCTGACCTGAAGCGTATCAAGCCGGCTTCTTCGAAAGGTATCTACGTCAAGCGCGTTACCCTGAGCACCACCATGGGCCCAGGTCTGGTCATCGATCAGAGCTCGCTGAACGTGTAAGAACATGGTGGCGCGACCTGTCGCGCCACCAGCAGAAATTGGGGTCCCTGCCTGGCGGGGGCTATCCAAGACCGTAGGCGGCGCAAGCCTTAAAACACCAGCCCACGCAGATGGTGCTCCCGATTCGTTACCGAATCAGACACCAAAACGACATCAGGCTCCGGCCAGATGAAACGGTAAAAACCAGGAGTAAACCCGTGGCAATTAAACTCGAAGACAAGAAGGCCATCGTCGCTGAAGTCAACGAGGCTGCCAAAGTCGCTCTGTCCGCTGTCGTGGCTGATGCCCGTGGTGTGACTGTAGGCGCAATGACCGGACTCCGTAAAGAGGCCCGCGAAGCTGGCGTATACGTACGTGTTGTGCGTAACACCCTGCTCAAGCGCGCTGTTGAAGGCACCGAATTCTCGATCCTCAACGACGCGTTCAAAGGCCCGACCCTCATCGCTTTCTCCAACGAACACCCGGGCGCTGCTGCTCGTCTGTTCAAAGAGTTCGCCAAGGGTCAGGACAAGTTCGAGATCAAGGCAGCTGCGTTTGACGGCAATTTCATTGCAGCGAACCAGATCGACGTGTTGGCTACCCTGCCGACCCGCGACGAAGCTATTGCGAAACTGATGAGCGTGATCCAAGGCGCTACCAGCAAGCTGGCTCGTACTCTGGCAGCCATTCGCGACCAGAAAGAAGCTACCGCAGCCTAAGGCAAGCGGAACTCTTTCAAAATCATACGTTTAATTTGATGGCTGCGTAGGCTGTCACCCCAATACAGGATTTAAGTCATGTCTCTGACTAACGAACAAATCATCGAAGCAATCGGCCAGAAAACCGTTCTGGAAGTTGTTGAGCTGATCAAAGCTATGGAAGAAACCTTCGGCGTTACCGCTGCTGTTGCCGCTGCTGGCCCAGCTGCTGCTGCTGCCGTAGTTGAAGAGCAGACCGAGTTCAACGTTGTTCTGGTTGAAGCTGGCGACAAGAAAGTGAACGTGATCAAAGCCGTTCGCGAACTGACCGGTCTGGGCCTGAAAGAAGCCAAAGAGAAAGTCGACGGCGCTCCTCAGGTTGTAGCTGAAGGCGTTTCGAAAGAAGCCGCTGAAGACGCTAAGAAGAAGCTGGAAGAAGCAGGCGCTAAAGTCGAGCTGAAGTAATCTCGACCTTGCGACTCCAGCCGGAGCGTTGAGCGAAGGCTGACGGCTGGTGGCTTATGCCACCGGCCTTTTTCCGTTATTGGCGGCCGGTCATTCCGGCCCCGATAACAAGCTGCAAGACACCCATGTGGGTGGCGCAAACCAAGGGGTTTGCACGATTTTCTGGCTGCTCCCGCCGGGAGAAGCCAAACAAGCAGGTGACCAAGCTGGGGAACGCTGATGGCTTACTCATACACTGAGAAAAAACGTATCCGCAAGGACTTTAGCAAGTTGCCGGACGTCATGGATGTGCCATACCTTCTGGCCATCCAGCTGGATTCGTATCGCGAATTCCTGCAAGCGGGAGCATCCAAGGATCAGTTCCGTGACGTCGGCCTGCACGCGGCCTTCAAGTCGGTATTCCCGATCATCAGCTACTCCGGCAATGCTGCCCTGGAGTATGTAGGCTACCGCCTGGGCGATCCCGCCTTCGATGTGAAGGAATGTGTCCTGCGTGGCGTGACCTTCGCGGTCCCACTGCGGGTCAAGGTGCGCCTGATCATCTTCGACAAGGAATCGTCGAACAAAGCGATCAAGGACATCAAAGAGCAAGAAGTCTACATGGGTGAAATCCCCCTGATGACTGAAAACGGTACCTTCGTTATCAACGGTACTGAACGAGTAATCGTTTCCCAGCTGCACCGTTCGCCTGGTGTGTTCTTCGACCACGACCGTGGCAAGACTCACAGCTCCGGCAAGCTGCTGTACTCCGCTCGTATCATCCCTTACCGCGGTTCGTGGCTGGACTTCGAGTTCGACCCGAAAGACTGCGTGTTTGTGCGCATCGACCGTCGCCGTAAACTGCCGGCCTCGGTGCTGCTGCGCGCGCTGGGCTACAGCACTGAAGAAGTGCTCAACACCTTCTACACCACCAACGTCTTCCACATTTCCGGCGAGAAGCTCAGCCTGGAACTGGTGCCTCAACGTCTGCGTGGCGAAGTTGCGGTCATGGACATCCATGATGGCAGCGGCAAGGTCATTGTCGAGCAGGGTCGCCGCATCACTGCGCGTCACATCAACCAGCTCGAGAAGGCTGGTGTCAACCAGCTGGACGTTCCGATGGAGTATGTCCTGGGTCGCACCACTGCCAAGGCCATCGTGCACCCGGCAACCGGTGAGATCCTGGCTGAGTGCAATACCGAGCTGACCACCGAGCTGCTGATCAAGATCGCCAAAGCTCAGGTTGTTCGCATCGAGACCTTGTACACCAACGATATCGACTGCGGTCCGTTCATCTCGGATACCTTGAAGATCGACACCACCAGCAACCAACTGGAAGCGCTGGTCGAGATCTACCGCATGATGCGTCCAGGTGAGCCGCCAACCAAGGATGCTGCCGAAACTCTGTTCAACAACCTGTTCTTCAGCGCCGAGCGTTACGACCTGTCCGCCGTTGGCCGCATGAAGTTCAACCGTCGTATCGGTCGCACCGAGATCGAAGGTTCGGGCGTGCTGAGCAAGGAAGATATCGTCGAGGTTCTGAAGACCCTGGTCGACATCCGTAACGGCAAAGGCATCGTCGACGACATCGACCACCTGGGTAACCGTCGCGTCCGTTGTGTCGGCGAAATGGCCGAGAACCAGTTCCGCGTGGGCCTGGTGCGTGTAGAGCGCGCGGTCAAAGAGCGTTTGTCGATGGCTGAAAGCGAAGGCCTGATGCCGCAGGATCTGATCAACGCCAAGCCAGTCGCGGCGGCGGTGAAAGAGTTCTTCGGCTCCAGCCAGCTCTCGCAGTTCATGGACCAGAACAACCCGCTTTCCGAGATCACCCACAAGCGCCGTGTTTCTGCACTCGGCCCAGGTGGTTTGACCCGTGAGCGCGCCGGCTTCGAAGTCCGTGACGTACACCCGACCCACTACGGTCGTGTTTGCCCGATCGAGACCCCTGAAGGTCCGAACATCGGTCTGATCAACTCCCTGGCGGCCTATGCCCGCACCAACCAGTACGGCTTCCTGGAAAGCCCTTACCGTGTGGTGAAAGAGGGTGTTGTCAGCGATGACATCGTGTTCCTGTCGGCTATCGAAGAAGCTGATCACGTGATCGCCCAGGCTTCGGCCGCGATGAACGAGAAGAAGCAACTGATCGATGAGCTGGTAGCGGTCCGTCACCTCAACGAGTTCACCGTCAAGGCGCCGGAAGACGTCACCCTGATGGACGTGTCGCCGAAGCAGGTTGTTTCGGTTGCTGCCTCGCTGATTCCGTTCCTTGAGCACGACGACGCCAACCGTGCATTGATGGGTTCGAACATGCAGCGTCAGGCTGTACCGACCCTGCGCGCTGACAAGCCTCTGGTTGGTACCGGCATGGAGCGCAACGTTGCCCGTGACTCCGGTGTCTGCGTGGTTGCTCGTCGCGGTGGTGTGATCGATTCGGTCGACGCCAGCCGAATTGTTGTTCGCGTTGCGGACGACGAAGTCGAGACCGGCGAAGCAGGTGTGGATATCTACAACCTGACCAAGTACACCCGCTCCAACCAGAACACCTGCATCAACCAGCGTCCGCTGGTCAGCAAAGGTGACAAGGTTGCGCGTGGTGACATCATGGCTGACGGCCCGTCCACCGACATGGGTGAACTGGCACTGGGTCAGAACATGCGCATCGCGTTCATGGCGTGGAACGGCTTCAACTTCGAAGACTCCATCTGCCTGTCCGAGCGTGTGGTTCAGGAGGACCGCTTCACCACTATCCACATTCAGGAACTGACCTGTGTGGCGCGTGACACCAAGCTTGGCCCAGAGGAAATCACCGCGGACATTCCGAACGTGGGTGAGGCTGCGCTGAACAAGCTGGACGAAGCCGGTATTGTCTACGTTGGTGCCGAAGTAGGTGCTGGTGACATCCTGGTCGGCAAAGTTACGCCAAAAGGCGAAACTCAGCTGACGCCGGAAGAAAAACTGCTGCGTGCAATCTTCGGTGAGAAGGCCAGCGACGTTAAAGACACTTCCCTGCGTGTGCCGACTGGCACCAAGGGCACTGTCATTGACGTTCAGGTCTTCACCCGTGATGGCGTGGAGCGCGACAGCCGCGCCCTGGCCATCGAGAAGATGCAGCTGGACGAAATCCGCAAGGACCTGAACGAAGAGTTCCGCATCGTTGAAGGTGCAACCTTCGAGCGTCTGCGCGCGGCCCTTAACGGCCAAGTGGTTGATGGCGGCGCGGGCCTGAAAAAAGGCACCGTGATCACTGATGAAGTGCTGGATGGTCTGGAGCACGGTCAGTGGTTCAAACTGCGCATGGCCGAAGATGCACTGAACGAGCAGCTGGAAAAGGCTCAGCAGTACATCGTCGACCGCCGTCGCCTGTTGGACGACAAGTTCGAAGACAAGAAGCGCAAGCTGCAGCAGGGCGATGACCTGGCACCGGGCGTACTGAAGATCGTTAAGGTTTACCTGGCAATCCGCCGTCGCATCCAGCCGGGTGACAAGATGGCCGGTCGTCACGGTAACAAGGGTGTTGTCTCGGTGATCATGCCGGTCGAAGACATGCCCCATGACGCCAACGGTACTCCTGTCGACGTCGTACTGAACCCGCTGGGCGTACCTTCGCGTATGAACGTTGGTCAGATTCTCGAAACCCACCTGGGCCTCGCCGCCAAAGGTCTGGGCGAGAAGATCGACCGTATGATCGAAGAGCAGCGTAAAGCCGCTGAACTGCGTACCTTCCTCACCGAGATCTACAACGAGATCGGTGGTCGTCAGGAGAACCTGGAAGAGTTCACTGACGAAGAGATCATCGCTCTGGCGAACAACCTGAAGAAAGGTGTGCCGATGGCTACTCCGGTCTTCGATGGTGCCAAGGAGCGTGAGATCAAGGCCATGCTGAAGCTGGCAGATCTGCCAGAAAGCGGCCAGATGGTGCTGTTTGACGGCCGTACCGGCAACAAGTTCGAGCGTCCTGTGACCGTAGGTTACATGTACATGCTCAAGCTGAACCACTTGGTGGACGACAAGATGCACGCGCGTTCCACTGGTTCCTACAGCCTGGTTACCCAGCAGCCGCTGGGTGGTAAGGCGCAGTTCGGTGGTCAGCGTTTCGGGGAGATGGAAGTGTGGGCGCTGGAAGCATACGGCGCGGCATACACCCTGCAAGAAATGCTCACAGTGAAGTCGGACGACGTGAACGGCCGTACCAAGATGTACAAGAACATCGTGGATGGCGATCACCGTATGGAGCCGGGCATGCCCGAGTCCTTCAACGTGTTGATCAAAGAGATCCGTTCGCTCGGTATCGATATCGATCTGGAAACCGAATAACACGTGACGCGAAGGGGAGTGGGCAGGTAATGCCCGCTCCCTGCTCCGCCAGGAGGAAAGGCCTTGAAAGACCTACTGAATTTGCTGAAAAACCAGGGTCAAGTCGAAGAGTTCGACGCCATCCGCATCGGTCTGGCGTCGCCTGAAATGATCCGTTCGTGGTCGTTCGGTGAAGTTAAGAAGCCGGAAACCATCAACTACCGTACGTTCAAGCCTGAGCGTGACGGCCTGTTCTGCGCCAAAATCTTTGGCCCAGTCAAGGACTATGAGTGCCTGTGCGGCAAGTACAAGCGCCTCAAGCACCGCGGCGTAATCTGCGAGAAGTGCGGCGTTGAAGTTGCCTTGGCCAAGGTTCGTCGTGAGCGTATGGCTCACATCGAGTTGGCCTCGCCAGTTGCCCACATCTGGTTCCTGAAGTCGCTGCCGTCCCGTATCGGCCTGCTGATGGACATGACCCTGCGTGACATCGAGCGCGTGCTCTACTTCGAGAGCTACGTCGTTATCGATCCGGGCATGACCACTCTTGAAAAAGGTCAACTGCTGAACGACGAGCAGTACTTCGAGGCGCTGGAAGAGTTCGGTGACGATTTCGACGCCCGTATGGGTGCTGAGGCTGTCCGCGAACTGCTGCACGCTATCGATCTGGAGCACGAGATCGGTCGCCTGCGTGAAGAAATTCCGCAGACCAACTCGGAAACCAAGATCAAGAAGCTGTCCAAGCGCCTGAAGCTGATGGAAGCTTTCCAGGGCTCGGGCAACCTGCCTGAGTGGATGGTTCTGACCGTCCTGCCAGTATTGCCGCCGGACCTGCGTCCGCTGGTTCCACTGGATGGTGGCCGCTTCGCGACCTCCGACCTGAACGACCTGTATCGTCGGGTGATCAACCGTAACAACCGTCTGAAGCGCCTGCTCGATCTGTCGGCGCCGGACATCATCGTGCGCAACGAAAAGCGCATGCTGCAGGAAGCGGTTGACGCCCTGCTGGACAACGGCCGTCGCGGTCGCGCCATCACTGGCTCGAACAAGCGCCCGCTGAAGTCGCTGGCTGACATGATCAAAGGTAAGCAAGGTCGCTTCCGTCAGAACTTGCTCGGTAAGCGCGTGGACTACTCCGGCCGTTCGGTAATTACCGTAGGCCCGACCCTGCGTCTGCACCAGTGCGGTCTGCCGAAGAAGATGGCTCTCGAGCTGTTCAAGCCGTTCATTTTCGGCAAGCTGGAAATGCGTGGTCTGGCGACCACCATTAAGGCTGCCAAGAAGATGGTCGAGCGCGAGCTGCCAGAGGTTTGGGACGTTCTCGCTGAAGTGATTCGCGAACACCCCGTACTGCTCAACCGTGCACCGACCCTGCACCGTCTGGGTATCCAGGCCTTTGAGCCGGTTCTGATCGAAGGTAAGGCTATTCAGCTGCACCCGCTGGTCTGTGCCGCGTACAACGCCGACTTCGACGGTGACCAGATGGCCGTTCACGTGCCGCTCACGCTGGAAGCCCAGCTTGAAGCGCGCGCGCTGATGATGTCGACCAACAACATTCTGTCGCCAGCCAACGGTGAGCCAATCATCGTTCCGTCGCAGGACGTTGTATTGGGTCTGTACTACATGACCCGCGAAGCCATTAACGCCAAGGGCGAAGGTCGCGTGTTCGCTGACCTGCAGGAAGTCGACCGCGTATTCCGCGCTGGCGAAGCCGCCCTGCACGCGAAAATCAAGGTTCGTATCAACGAAACCGTGAAAGATCGCGATGGTAGCGTCACCAAGAACACCCGCATCGTCGACACCACTGTCGGCCGTGCATTGCTGTTCCAAGTTGTGCCGGCAGGTCTGCCGTACGACGTGGTCAACCAGCCGATGAAGAAGAAGGCGATCTCCAAACTGATCAACCAGTGCTACCGCGTGGTTGGTCTGAAAGAGACCGTTATCTTCGCTGACCAGTTGATGTACACCGGTTTCGCTTATTCCACCATCTCTGGCGTGTCCATTGGTGTGAACGACTTTGTCATCCCTGATGAGAAAGCGCGCATCATCAACAGCGCTACCGATGAAGTGAAAGAGATCGAAAGTCAGTACGCCTCCGGCCTGGTAACCCAGGGCGAGAAGTACAACAAGGTCATCGACTTGTGGTCCAAGGCGAACGACGAAGTGTCCAAGGCGATGATGGCCAACCTCTCGAAAGAGAAGGTCATCGACCGTGAAGGCAAGGAAGTCGACCAAGAGTCCTTCAACTCGATGTACATGATGGCTGACTCGGGTGCGCGGGGTTCCGCAGCCCAGATCCGTCAGCTGGCCGGTATGCGTGGTCTGATGGCCAAGCCGGACGGTTCCATCATCGAGACGCCGATCACCGCGAACTTCCGTGAGGGTCTGAGCGTACTTCAGTACTTCATCTCGACTCACGGTGCTCGTAAGGGTCTGGCGGATACCGCATTGAAGACTGCGAACTCCGGTTACCTGACTCGTCGTCTGGTAGACGTTGCGCAGGATCTGGTTGTTACCGAGATCGACTGCGGCACCGACCAAGGCCTGCTGATGACCCCGCACATCGAAGGCGGTGACGTTGTAGAGCCATTGGGTGAGCGTGTACTGGGCCGTGTCATCGCCCGCGACGTGTTCAAGCCAGGCACCGAGGACGTCATCGTTCCGGCCGGTACCCTGGTGGACGAGCAGTGGGTCGAATTCATCGAGCTGAACAGCATCGACGAAGTGATTGTGCGTTCGCCGATCAACTGCGAAACCCGCTACGGCATCTGCGCCAAGTGCTACGGTCGTGACCTGGCTCGCGGTCATCAGGTGAACATCGGTGAGGCTGTCGGCGTTATCGCTGCCCAGTCGATCGGTGAGCCGGGTACCCAGCTGACCATGCGTACGTTCCACATCGGTGGTGCTGCAAGCCGTACTTCGGCTGCCGACAGCGTCCAGGTGAAGAACGGCGGTATGGTGCGTCTGCACAACCTGAAGCAAGTTGAGCGTGCCGACGGTAACCTGGTTGCCGTATCCCGTTCCGGCGAGTTGGCCATTGCCGACGAATTCGGTCGTGAGCGTGAGCGCTACAAGCTGCCTTACGGTGCGGTGATTTCGGTCAAGGAAGGTGAGAAGGTCGAAGCTGGCGCAATCGTCGCCAAGTGGGACCCGCACACCCACCCGATCGTTACCGAGCTGAAAGGTACCGTGACCTTCGTGGGCATGGAAGAAAACATCACCATCAAGCGTCAGACCGACGAACTCACTGGTCTGACCAACATTGAAGTCCTGGACGTCAAGGATCGCCCTGCCGCTGGCAAGGAAATCCGTCCGGCCATCAAGATGGTCGATGCTGCTGGCAAGGATCTGTACCTGCCGGGTACCGACGTACCTGCCCAGTACTTCCTTCCGGCTAACGCCCTCGTCGGTGTGGCTGACGGCGCTCAGATCGGTGTTGGTGACGTTATCGCGCGTATCCCGCAAGAAACGTCGAAGACCCGTGACATCACCGGTGGTCTGCCACGCGTTGCCGACCTGTTCGAAGCGCGTCGCCCGAAAGAAGCCTCGATTCTGGCTGAAGTCAGCGGCACCATCGCATTCGGTAAAGAGACCAAGGGCAAACGTCGCCTGGTAATCACCCCGACCGACGGTAGCGATCCGTACGAAGAGCTGATTCCGAAGTGGCGTCACCTGAACGTCTTCGAAGGTGAGCAGGTAAACCGCGGCGAAGTTATCTCCGACGGCCCGAGCGATCCGCACGACATCCTGCGTCTGCTGGGTGTGAGTGCGCTGGCGAAGTACATCGTCAACGAAATCCAGGACGTTTACCGTCTGCAAGGCGTGAAGATCAACGACAAGCACATCGAGACCATCCTGCGTCAGATGCTGCGTAAGGTCGAGATCTCCGAGTCGGGCGATTCCAGCTTCATCAAGGGCGACCAGATGGAACTGACTCAGGTACTGGTTGAGAACGAGCGTCTCGCCGGCGAAGACAAGTTCATCTCCAAGTTCACCCGTGTGCTGCTGGGTATCACCAAGGCTTCGCTGTCGACCGAGTCGTTCATCTCCGCGGCTTCCTTCCAGGAAACTACCCGCGTACTGACCGAAGCGGCCGTAACCGGCAAGCGCGATTACCTGCGCGGCCTGAAAGAGAACGTGGTCGTGGGTCGTCTGATCCCGGCTGGTACTGGTCTGGCTTACCACAGCGAGCGCAAGCGTCGCCGTGATGCCGACAAACCGCTGCGCGTGAGTGCCAGTGAGGTGGAAGCCGCACTGACCGAAGCGCTGAATTCCAGCGGTAACTAAGTACAGGGCAGGGCCCCGGCTAGCCTCGAACGGGCATCGGCGACATAAAATGTTGCCGATGATCGGGCGAGGAGGGCCGGGGCCTTGTCTTGACTGGGTGCAAGATCCTCTTTAGACTTTTGTACCCTTAAATTTGGTGAGGCTCCGTCTCGCCAATTTTTGGCTTTCTTGCAAGACAATAGAGTCGCAAGACAATCAGTGGAGCTAGTAGATGGCAACTATCAACCAGCTGGTACGTCAGCCGCGTAAGCGTTCGGTCGAGAAGTCCGACGTTCCTGCGCTGCAGAACTGCCCGCAACGTCGTGGCGTGTGCACCCGTGTGTACACCACCACGCCGAAAAAACCTAACTCGGCACTGCGTAAAGTATGCCGTGTGCGTCTGACCAACGGTTTCGAGGTTTCCTCGTACATCGGTGGTGAAGGCCACAACCTGCAGGAGCACAGCGTCGTCCTGATCCGTGGCGGCCGTGTAAAAGACTTGCCAGGTGTTCGTTACCACACCGTTCGCGGCTCTCTGGATACTTCGGGCGTTAAAGGCCGTAACCAGGGTCGTTCGAAATACGGTACCAAGCGTCCGAAGTAATCGGCCGTTTGCAGACATCCATTTTTTTGAGTCGATAAGAGTAAGGTCGGGCAGGGGTCGAAGACCCACGTCCCGGGCTAACCTGAAGACCGTTTGAGGGCTTATCATGCCAAGACGTCGTGTAGCAGCAAAACGTGAGATTCTGGACGATCCTAAATACGGATCCCAAATCCTCGCCAAGTTCATGAACCACGTGATGGAAAGCGGCAAGAAGGCCGTAGCCGAGCGCATCGTTTACGGTGCCCTGGATACTGTCAAAGCACGCAAGAACAGCGACCCCCTGGAAATCTTCGAGAAAGCTCTCGACGCCATCGCTCCGCTGGTCGAAGTAAAGTCCCGTCGTGTCGGCGGTGCCACTTACCAGGTTCCGGTTGAAGTTCGTCCATCCCGTCGTAACGCTCTGGCAATGCGCTGGCTCGTAGACTACGCCCGCAAGCGCGGCGAGAAGTCGATGGCCCTGCGCCTGGCCGGTGAACTGCTGGATGCTGCCGAAGGCAAAGGTGCTGCAGTCAAGAAGCGTGAAGACGTTCACCGTATGGCTGAAGCCAACAAAGCGTTCTCGCACTACCGCTTCTAATTCAAGCATCAATCATTTTGCGAGGGCTTTATGGCTCGTACTACAGCAATTAACCGCTACCGTAACATTGGTATCTGTGCCCACGTTGACGCGGGCAAGACCACCACTACCGAGCGGATCCTGTTCTACACAGGTCTGAGCCACAAGATGGGCGAGGTGCATGATGGCGCCGCGACCACCGACTGGATGGTGCAGGAGCAGGAGCGGGGTATCACCATTACCTCCGCTGCCGTTACTACCTTCTGGAAGGGTTCCCGTGGTCAGTACGACAACTACCGCGTAAACGTTATCGATACCCCCGGCCACGTTGACTTCACCATTGAAGTAGAGCGTTCGCTGCGTGTACTCGACGGCGCGGTCGTTGTGTTCTGCGGTACCTCCGGCGTTGAGCCGCAGTCCGAAACCGTATGGCGTCAGGCCAACAAGTACGGCGTTCCACGTGTTGTTTACGTGAACAAGATGGACCGTGCCGGTGCCAACTTCCTGCGCGTTGTTGGTCAGATCAAGAACCGTCTGGGTCACACCCCGGTTCCGGTCCAGCTGGCCATCGGTGCAGAGGATGACTTCCAGGGTCAGGTTGACCTGATCAAGATGAAAGCCATCTACTGGAACGACGACGACAAAGGCACCACCTACCGCGAGGAAGAAATTCCTGCGGACATGCTTGAGCTGGCCGAAGAGTGGCGCTCGAACATGGTGGAAGCTGCTGCCGAAGCCAACGAAGAGCTGATGAACAAGTACCTTGAAGAAGGTGACCTGTCCGTCGAAGACATCAAGGCTGGTCTGCGCGCCCGTACCCTGGCGAGCGAGATCGTTCCTGCTGTCTGCGGTTCCTCGTTCAAGAACAAGGGCGTTCCCCTGGTTCTCGATGCCGTCATTGATTTCCTGCCTGCGCCAACCGAGATCCCTGCGATCAAGGGTATTCACCCTGATCTGATCGACGTGCCGAAGGATGAAGTCCAGCCGGAACAGTACGACGAGCGTCCTGCTGACGACAACGAGCCGTTCTCGGCGCTGGCGTTCAAGATTGCCACTGACCCGTTCGTGGGTACTCTGACCTTCGTTCGCGTTTACTCGGGCTTCCTGACCTCCGGTGACTCCGTCATCAACTCGGTCAAGGGCAAGAAAGAGCGCGTTGGTCGTATGGTGCAGATGCACGCTAACCAGCGTGAAGAGATCAAAGAAGTACGCGCTGGTGACATCGCTGCTTTGATCGGCATGAAGGACGTCACCACTGGTGACACCCTGTGCAACGCCGACAAGCCGATCATCCTTGAGCGTATGGACTTCCCGGAGCCTGTAATCTCGCTCTCCGTCGAGCCGAAAACCAAGGCTGACCAGGAGAAGATGGGTATCGCACTGGGCAAGCTGGCTCAGGAAGACCCGTCGTTCCGCGTCAAGACCGACGAAGAAACCGGTCAGACCATCATCTCCGGTATGGGTGAGCTGCACCTGGACATCCTCGTTGACCGCATGAAGCGCGAGTTCAACGTCGAGTGCAACGTCGGCAAGCCGCAGGTTTCGTACCGCGAGAAGATCACCAAGTCCAACGTCGAGATCGAAGGCAAGTTCGTTCGTCAGTCGGGTGGTCGTGGTCAGTTCGGTCACTGCTGGATCCGTTTCTCGGAACCGGACGTGGACGAGAAAGGCAACATCACCGAAGGTCTGGTGTTCACCAACGAAGTCGTTGGTGGTGTGATTCCTAAGGAATTCATCGCCCCGATCCAGAAGGGTATCGAAGAGCAGATGAAAAACGGCGTTGTTGCCGGTTATCCGCTGCTCGGCCTGAAGGCTACGGTATTCGACGGTTCGTACCACGACGTCGACTCCAACGAAATGGCGTTCAAAATCGCTGCTTCGATGGCGACCAAGCAACTGGCCCAGAAGGGCGGTGGCGTGGTGCTTGAGCCGATCATGAAGGTCGAAGTTGTAACCCCGGAAGACTACCTGGGTGACGTGATGGGTGACCTGAGCCGTCGTCGCGGGATGATCCAGGGTAATGAAGACTCGGTGTCCGGCAAGGTAATCACTGCTGAGGTACCGCTCGGAGAGATGTTCGGTTACGCGACCGACGTTCGTTCCATGTCTCAGGGTCGCGCAAGCTACTCCATGGAATTCTCCAAATACGCCGAAGCTCCGTCGAACATCGTCGAAGCACTCGTTAAAAAACAAGGCTAATCCCCTTTAGGCAAGAGGTTCACTGTCGTGGCTAAAGAAAAATTTGATCGTTCCCTTCCCCACGTTAACGTCGGCACTATCGGCCACGTTGACCACGGTAAGACCACTCTGACCGCAGCTCTGACTCGCGTCTGCTCCGAAGTTTTCGGTTCGGCAGTCGTTGAGTTCGACAAGATCGACTCGGCTCCGGAAGAAAAAGCGCGCGGTATCACCATCAACACCGCTCACGTCGAGTACAACTCGAACATTCGTCACTACGCTCACGTTGACTGCCCAGGTCACGCTGACTACGTGAAGAACATGATCACCGGTGCTGCCCAGATGGACGGCGCGATCCTGGTTTGCTCGGCCGCCGATGGTCCGATGCCACAAACCCGTGAGCACATCCTGCTGTCCCGTCAGGTTGGCGTTCCGTACATCGTGGTCTTCCTGAACAAGGCTGACCTGGTAGACGACGCTGAGCTGCTGGAACTGGTCGAGATGGAAGTTCGCGACCTGCTGTCCACCTACGACTTCCCAGGCGACGACACCCCGATCATCATCGGTTCGGCTCGTATGGCGCTGGAAGGCAAAGACGACAACGAAATGGGTACTACCGCTGTTAAGAAGCTGGTAGAAACTCTGGATGCCTACATCCCTGAGCCAGTTCGTGCTATCGACCAGCCATTCCTGATGCCGATCGAAGACGTATTCTCGATCTCGGGTCGTGGTACCGTTGTTACCGGTCGTATCGAGCGTGGTATCGTTCGCGTACAAGACCCGCTGGAAATCGTTGGTCTGCGTGACACCACCACCACCACCTGCACCGGTGTTGAGATGTTCCGCAAGCTGCTGGACGAAGGTCGTGCTGGCGAGAACTGCGGCGTTCTGCTGCGTGGTACCAAGCGTGACGACGTTGAGCGTGGTCAGGTTCTGGTCAAGCCAGGTTCGGTCAAGCCGCACACCAAGTTCACCGCAGAAGTTTACGTTCTGTCGAAAGAAGAAGGCGGTCGTCACACTCCGTTCTTCAAAGGCTACCGTCCTCAGTTCTACTTCCGTACCACTGACGTGACCGGTAACTGCGAACTGCCGGAAGGCGTTGAAATGGTAATGCCAGGTGACAACATTCAGATGACTGTTACCCTGATCAAGACCATCGCAATGGAAGACGGTCTGCGCTTCGCTATCCGTGAAGGCGGTCGTACCGTCGGCGCCGGCGTTGTGGCCAAAATCATCGAGTAATCACTCGACCGATTGAAAAAACCCCCGCTCAGCGGGGGTTTTTTTTATTGGGTTGACACTAAATGGGGGCGTCTATAGAATCACGCCTCCTTTTAGCGGGCGTAGTGCGTCCGTTGGGAACAGCCTGGAGTCTGAAATCCAATGCAAAATCAGCAAATCCGTATCAGGTTGAAGGCTTTCGACCATCGCCTGATCGACCAATCCACCCAGGAAATCGTGGAAACCGCGAAACGTACTGGTGCACAAGTGCGTGGTCCAATTCCACTGCCTACCCGCAAAGAGCGTTTCACCGTTCTGGTCTCTCCGCACGTCAACAAAGACGCGCGTGACCAGTACGAGATTCGCACTCATAAGCGTGTTCTGGACATCGTCCAGCCAACGGATAAAACCGTTGATGCGCTGATGAAGCTTGATCTGGCGGCAGGTGTGGAAGTACAGATCAGCCTCGGCTAAGACTTCGGTCTGGTCGTGTAACGCTCTGAAATGGGCGGCCATAGCGGGTGAAAGCCCCGTACACTCATGAGGTTTACAACATGACTATTGGTGTAATCGGTCGCAAGTGCGGTATGACCCGCATTTTCACCGAAGAAGGTGTCTCCATTCCGGTCACGGTCATCGAGATCGAGCCGAATCGTGTCACCCAGTTCAAAACTGAAGAAACCGATGGCTACCGTGCAGTGCAAGTCACTGTCGGCGAGCGTCGTGCTTCGCGTGTGACTGCCGCTCAGGCAGGTCACTTCGCCAAGGCTAACGTTGCCGCTGGTCGCGGTGTTTGGGAGTTCCGTCTTGAAGAAGGCGATTTCCAGGCTGGCGATCTGATCAAAGCTGAACTCTTCACTGCAGGCCAGCTGGTAGACGTTACTGGTCAGTCCAAAGGTAAAGGCTTCGCCGGTACCATCAAGCGCTGGAACTTCCGTGGCCAGGACAACACTCACGGTAACTCCGTGTCGCACCGTGTCCCAGGTTCCATCGGCCAGTGCCAGACTCCTGGTCGTGTGTTCAAGGGCAAGAAAATGTCCGGTCACATGGGCGCCGAGCGCGTGACTGTTCAGTCCCTGGAAGTAGTTCGCGTGGACGCTGAACGCAACCTGCTGCTGGTCAAGGGTGCCGTTCCTGGCGCTACTGGCGGCGACGTGGTTGTACGTCCAGCTGTCAAGGCTCGCGGTTAAGGGGAAACTGACATGCAACTTAATGTAAATGACGCTCAGGCGATCGAAGTTTCCGAACTGACCTTCGGTGGCGAATTCAACGAGACGCTGGTACACCAAGCAGTCGTGGCCTACATGGCCGGCGGCCGTCAGGGCACCAAGCAGCAGAAGACCCGTTCCGACGTGGCTGGTGGCGGTAAGCGCCCATGGCGTCAGAAGGGTACTGGCCGTGCTCGTGCTGGTACCACTCGTGGTCCGATCTGGCGTGGCGGTGGTGTAACCTTCGCAGCTCGTCCTCAAGATCACTCGCAGAAGCTCAACAAGAAGATGTATCGCGCAGCCCTGCGCTCCATCCTCGCTGAGCTGGTGCGTAGCGACCGTCTGGTCGTGGTTCAGGACTTCGCTGTTGAAGCTCCGAAAACCAAAGACCTGCTGAACAAGCTGAACGGCATGGGTCTGAGCGACGTACTGATCGTTTCGGACGCTGTTGATCAGAACCTGTACCTGGCTGCTCGCAACCTGCCGCACGTCGATGTACGTGACGTCCAGGGTTCCGACCCGGTCAGTCTGATCGCATACGAGAAAGTGTTGATCACTGTCTCGGCCGTGAAGAAATTCGAGGAGCTGCTGGGATGAACCAGGAACGCGTATTTAAAGTCCTCCTTGGCCCGCACGTTTCCGAGAAGGCTACCGTTCTGGCTGAGAAAAAAGGCCAGTTCGTATTCAAGGTTGCTACCGATGCAACCAAGCTGGAAATCAAGAAAGCTGTCGAAGGCCTGTTCAACGTAAAAGTTGAAAACGTGTCGACTGTTAACGTTCTGGGTAAAACCAAGCGTACCGCACGTGGTCTGGGCAAGCGTAATGACTGGAAGAAGGCGATCGTCTCCCTTCAGCCAGGCCAAGATCTCGATTTCAGCAGCAGTGCTGAGTAAGGAAGGGGTGCATCATGGCAATCGTTAAATGCAAACCGACTTCCCCTGGCCGCCGTTTCGTGGTCAAGGTGGTCAACCAGGAGCTGCACAAAGGCGCTCCTCACGCACCGCTGATCGAGAAAAAATCGAAGTCTGGTGGTCGTAACAACAATGGCCGTATTACCACTCGTCACGTTGGTGGTGGTCACAAGCAGCATTACCGTCTGGTCGACTTCCGTCGCAACGACAAAGATGGCATCCCAGCCACTGTCGAGCGTATCGAATACGATCCAAACCGTACTGCTCACATCGCCCTGCTGTGCTACGCAGACGGTGAGCGTCGCTACATCATCGCCCCTAAAGGCGTGAGCGCTGGCGACCAGCTGATCGCAGGTGCACTGGCCCCAATCAAGGCCGGTAACTCCCTGCAGCTGCGCAACATTCCAGTGGGTAGCACCATTCACGGCATCGAACTGAAGCCGGGTAAAGGTGCACAGATCGCTCGTTCCGCTGGTGCTTCGGCTCAGCTGATCGCTCGCGAAGGTGTCTACGTGACCCTGCGTCTGCGCTCTGGTGAAATGCGTAAAGTCCTGGCTGAGTGCCGTGCGACCCTGGGCGAAGTCTCGAACTCCGAGCACAGCCTGCGTTCGCTGGGTAAAGCTGGTGCCAAACGCTGGCGCGGCGTTCGCCCAACCGTTCGTGGTGTTGCCATGAACCCGGTTGACCACCCACACGGTGGTGGTGAAGGTCGTACCTCCGGTGGTCGTCATCCGGTATCGCCATGGGGCTTCCCAACCAAGGGTGCTAAAACCCGTGGTAATAAGCGTACCGACAACATGATCGTCCGTCGTCGCAAGTAACTAGAGGGATACGACAGTGCCACGTTCTCTGAAAAAAGGTCCTTTTATCGATCTTCACCTGCTGAAGAAGGTCGAAGTGGCGGTGGAGAAGAACGATCGCAAGCCAGTTAAAACCTGGTCGCGCCGTTCGATGATCCTGCCACAAATGGTCGGTCTGACCATCGCGGTACACAACGGTCGCCAACACGTCCCAGTTCTCGTGAACGAAGACATGGTCGGCCACAAACTGGGCGAGTTCGCCGGTACCCGCACCTACCGCGGGCACGTGGCTGACAAGAAAGCCAAGCGTTAAGGGGTAAGGAAATGGAAGTAGCCGCTAAGTTGTCGGGCGCTCGCATCTCCGCCCAGAAAGCCCGCTTGGTCGCCGACCAGATCCGCGGGAAGAAGGTGGGCGAAGCGCTCAACCTGTTGGCCTTCAGCAGCAAAAAAGCCGCTGAAATCATGAAGAAAGTCCTCGAGTCGGCCGTAGCCAACGCCGAACACAACGAAGGCGCAGACGTTGATGACCTGAAGGTCTCCACCGTTTTCGTCAACGAAGGGCGTTCGCTGAAGCGCATCATGCCACGTGCCAAAGGCCGTGCTGATCGCATCGTCAAGCGGTCTTGCCATATCACTGTCAAGGTTGCGGACAAGTAACGGAGTCGATCAGATGGGTCAGAAAGTACATCCCACTGGCATTCGCCTGGGAATCGTCAAGGAGCACACCTCCGTCTGGTATGCAGACGGTGCTACTTACGCAGATTACCTGTTGAAGGATCTGAAAACGCGTGAGTACCTCCAAGACAAACTAAAAAGCGCGTCCGTAAGCCGTATCGATATTCATCGTCCGGCTCAAACTGCACGCATCACCATCCACACCGCTCGTCCCGGTATCGTTATCGGTAAGAAAGGTGAAGATGTCGAGAAGCTGCGTCAGGACCTGACCAAGCAGATGGGTGTGCCTGTGCACATCAACATCGAAGAGATCCGCAAGCCGGAACTCGACGCTATGCTGGTTGCGCAGAGCGTAGCTCAGCAGCTGGAGCGCCGCGTAATGTTCCGTCGCGCCATGAAACGCGCCGTACAGAACGCCATGCGTATTGGTGCCAAGGGCATCAAGATCCAGGTGAGCGGTCGTCTCGGCGGTGCTGAGATTGCTCGTACCGAGTGGTATCGCGAAGGTCGTGTGCCTCTGCACACCCTGCGTGCCGATATCGACTACAACACCTACGAAGCTCACACCACTTACGGTGTGATCGGTGTGAAGGTTTGGATCTTCAAAGGCGAAGTTATTGGTGGTCGCCAAGAAGAACTGAAACCACAAGCACCAGCGCCTCGTAAAAAAGCTGCTAAGTAAGGGGTACGCCAAATGTTGCAACCAAAGCGTACAAAATTCCGCAAGCAGATGACCGGCCACAACCGTGGTCTGGCACTGCGCGGTAGCAAAGTCAGCTTCGGCGAATTCGCCCTGAAGGCTGTTGCTCGCGGTCGCCTCACCGCTCGCCAGATCGAGTCCGCACGTCGTGCGCTGACCCGTCACGTTAAACGTGGCGGTAAGATCTGGATCCGTGTGTTCCCGGACAAGCCGATCTCCAAGAAGCCTCTCGAGGTTCGTATGGGTAAAGGTAAGGGTTCCGTGGAGTACTGGGTTGCCCAGATCCAGCCAGGCAAAGTCCTGTACGAGATCGAGGGTGTTTCTGAAGAGCTGGCGCGCGAAGCTTTCGCCCTGGCTGCTGCAAAGCTGCCTCTCGCCACCTCCTTTGTTAAGCGGACGGTGATGTGATGAAAGCGAATGAACTTCGTGAAAAATCTGCACAGCAACTGAATGAGCAACTGCTCGGCTTGCTGCGCGACCAGTTCAATCTGCGTATGCAGAAAGCAACTGGCCAGTTGGGTCAGTCGCACCTGCTCTCGCAAGTTAAGCGCGACATCGCTCGCGTGAAAACTGTGCTCAACCAGCAGGCAGGTAAGTGATCATGGCTGAAGCTGAAAAAACCGTCCGTACGCTGACTGGCCGTGTCGTCAGCGACAAAATGGACAAGACCATCACCGTTCTGATCGAGCGTCGCGTTAAGCACCCGATCTACGGTAAATACGTTAAGCGTTCGACTAAGCTGCACGCGCACGACGAATCCAACCAGTGCAAAATCGGCGACAAGGTTTCCATTCGTGAAACCCGTCCGCTGGCCAAGACCAAGTCCTGGGCACTGGTTGAAGTCCTCGAACGCGCTGTTGAAGTCTAAGGGCTAGGGGTCGGAGAAATTTTATGATTCAGACTCAATCCATGCTCGATGTGGCCGATAACAGCGGCGCTCGTCGCGTCATGTGCATCAAGGTGCTCGGCGGTTCGCACCGCCGTTACGCCGGCATCGGTGACATCATCAAAGTAACCGTAAAGGAAGCAATTCCGCGCGGTAAGGTCAAAAAAGGCCAGGTGATGACCGCTGTTGTCGTCCGTACCCGTCACGGTGTACGTCGCGCTGACGGTTCCATCATTCGTTTCGACGGCAACGCTGCTGTTCTGCTGAACACCAAGCAAGAGCCGATCGGCACTCGCATCTTCGGGCCAGTGACCCGTGAACTTCGTACTGAGAAGTTCATGAAGATCGTCTCGCTCGCCCCTGAAGTGCTGTAAGGAGATCCGACATGCAAAAGATTCGTCGTGACGACGAGATCATCGTGATCGCCGGCAAAGACAAAGGTAAGCGCGGTAAGGTGCTGAAGGTTCTGGCTGATGACCGTCTGGTCATCGGTGGTGTGAACCTGGTCAAGCGTCATACCAAGCCTAACCCGATGGCGGGCGTTCAGGGCGGTATCGTCGAAAAAGAAGCGCCTCTGCACGCTTCCAACGTTGCCATCTTCAACGGCGAAACCAACAAGGCTGACCGCGTTGGTTTCAAAGTAGAAGACGGTAAGAAAATTCGTGTCTTCAAGTCGACCCAAAAAGCGGTTGATGCTTGAACACTGCTAGGTAGAAGACCATGGCACGACTGAAAGAGATTTACCGGAACGAAATCGCTCCTAAGCTTAAGGAAGAACTTAAGCTGTCGAACGTGATGGAAGTTCCGCGCGTTACCAAGATCACCCTGAACATGGGTCTGGGCGAAGCGATCGGCGACAAGAAAGTCATCGAGCACGCTGTTGCCGACCTGGAAAAGATCACCGGTCAAAAGCCGGTTGTGACTTTCGCTCGTAAATCCATTGCGGGCTTCAAAGTCCGTGAAGGATGGCCGATCGGTGTCAAGGTGACCCTGCGTCGCGAAAAAATGTACGAATTCCTGGACCGCCTGCTGGCGATCTCCCTGCCTCGGGTTCGCGACTTCCGCGGCCTGAATGCCAAGTCCTTCGATGGCCGTGGCAACTACAGCATGGGCGTGAAAGAGCAGATCATCTTCCCGGAAATCGATTACGACAAGATCGATGCTCTGCGCGGTTTGGACATCACCCTGACCACCACTGCTCGTTCGGATGACGAAGGCCGCGCTCTGCTGCGTGCATTCAAATTCCCGTTCCGCAACTGATTGGAGTAGGAAAATGGCCAAGAAGAGCATGAAAAACCGCGAGCTGAAGCGTCAGCTCACGGTAGCCAAGTTCGCCAAAAAGCGTGCTGAGCTGAAAGCGACCATCGTCAACCTGAACGCCTCTCCAGAAGAGCGTTTCGCTGCCGTTGTCGCTCTGCAGAAGCAGCCACGTGATGCCAGCGCTGCTCGCCTGCGCAACCGTTGCCGCCTGACCGGTCGTCCTCACGGTGTATACCGTAAGTTCGGCCTGGGCCGTAACATGCTGCGTCAAGCTGCAATGCGCGGTGACGTACCAGGTCTGGTCAAAGCCTCCTGGTAATCGCTGCAGGTGTGATCCCGGCGGAAGGGGAGCAATCTTCCGACCGTCGGTGACCTCGCCAAGAAACAAGCCCCCTCGTGGGGCTTGTTTCGTTTCTGGCTTGTGTCTAGAATGACCGGCTCACCCGAGCCTGGGTTTTTTGCCCTGCTCGTTCGGGTGGTTGTGATAGCCGCAAGGCTAATAATTCTTGTATCAGGAGCATCTAGCCCATGAGTATGCAGGACCCGTTAGCGGACATGCTAACTCGCATCCGTAATGCCCAGATGGCTGAAAAGTCCGTCGTAAGCATGCCTTCCTCCACCCTGAAGGTCGCGGTTGCCAAAGTTCTGAAAGACGAAGGTTACATCGCTGGCTACCAGGTAACTGGTGAGGCCAAGCCTTCTCTGTCGATTGAACTGAAGTACTTCGAAGGCCGTCCGGTCATCGAGGAACTGAAGCGCTCCAGCCGTCCAGGCCTGCGCCAGTACAAGTCCGTCACAGATCTGCCGAAAGTACGTGGCGGCCTGGGCGTGTCTATCGTCTCCACCAACAAAGGTGTGATGACTGACCGCGCTGCGCGCGCTGCCGGTGTCGGCGGCGAAGTTCTGTGCACAGTGTTCTAAGGGGAGATAGGCATGTCTCGCGTCGCTAAGAACCCCGTTAAGCTGCCAGCTGGCGTCGAAGTTAAATTCGCCGGCCAACAGCTTTCGGTTAAGGGTGCCAAAGGCACTCTCGAACTGAACGTTCACTCGTCTGTTGAAGTTACCGAAGAGTCTGGCGAGCTGCGCTTTGTCGCTCGCAACGGTGACCAGCAAGCTCGCGCCATGGCCGGTACCACCCGCGCTCTGGTGAACAACATGGTCCAAGGCGTAAGCCAAGGCTTCGAGCGTAAGCTCCAGCTGGTCGGTGTTGGTTACAAGGCACAGGCTAAAGGCACCGTCCTGAACCTGGCTCTGGGCTTCTCGCACCCAGTGGACTACGAACTGCCAGCCGGTATCACCGCTGAAACTCCTAGCCAAACCGACATCCTGATCAAGGGTATCGATAAGCAGCTGGTAGGTCAGGTGGCCGCTGAAATCCGCGATTTCCGTCCGCCAGAGCCTTACAAAGGCAAGGGTGTGCGTTACGCGGACGAAGTAGTCCGTCGTAAAGAAGCCAAGAAGAAGTAGGGCCTAGCAAATGACCGACAAAAAAGTTACTCGACTGCGTCGCGCTCGCAAAGCACGTCTCAAGATGCACGAACTCGAAGTCGTGCGCCTGTGCGTGTTCCGCTCCTCGCAGCACATCTACGCCCAGGTCATTTCGGCCGACGGCAGCAAGGTTCTGGCAAGCGCCTCGACCTTGGACAAAGACCTGCGTGATGGCGCCACTGGCAACATCGACGCGGCCACTAAGGTTGGCAAGCTGGTAGCTGAGCGTGCGAAAGCCGCCGGTGTATCTCAAGTTGCCTTTGACCGTTCCGGCTTCAAGTACCATGGCCGCGTCAAAGCGCTGGCTGATGCTGCTCGTGAAGGCGGGCTGGAGTTCTAAGTTATGGCAAATAACGATCAAAAGCGCGACGAAGGCTACATCGAGAAGCTGGTTCAGGTTAACCGCGTAGCCAAAACCGTTAAAGGCGGCCGTATCTTCACCTTCACCGCGCTGACCGTGGTGGGTGATGGCAAGGGTCGCGTTGGTTTCGGCCGTGGCAAATCGCGCGAAGTACCTGCCGCGATCCAGAAAGCCATGGAAGCTGCTCGTCGCAACATGATCCAGGTTGACCTGAAGGGCACCACCCTGCAGTACGCCACCAAGGCTGCCCACGGCGCCTCGAAGGTTTACATGCAGCCTGCTTCGGAAGGTACCGGTATCATTGCCGGCGGCGCCATGCGTGCTGTCCTGGAAGTTGCTGGTGTTCAGAACGTCCTGGCCAAGTGCTACGGTTCGACCAACCCAGTGAACGTGGTTTACGCCACCTTCAAGGGTCTGAAAGCCATGCAATCTCCTGAGTCCATTGCTGCCAAGCGCGGCAAGAGCGTTGAGGAGATCTTCTGATCATGGCAACCGTAAAAGTAACGCTGATCAAGAGCGTCTCGGGCCGTCTGCCTAACCACAAACTGTGCGTTAAAGGCTTGGGTCTGCGTCGTATCGGTCACACTGTAGAAGTCCAGGATACTCCCGAGAACCGCGGGATGATCAACAAGGCTTACTACATGCTGAAGGTCGAGGGTTAATCGATGAAACTCAATGATCTGAGTCCAGCGCCGGGTTCCCGTCGCGAGAAGCATCGTCCAGGTCGTGGTATCGGTAGCGGTCTGGGTAAGACTGGCGGCCGTGGCCACAAAGGTCAGACCTCCCGTTCGGGCGGTTCGATCGCTCCAGGCTTCGAAGGCGGTCAACAGCCGCTGCACCGTCGTCTGCCGAAGTTCGGCTTCGTTTCCCTGAAGGCCATGGACCGCGCTGAAGTGCGTCTGTCCGAGCTGGCTAAAGTGGAAGGCGACGTGATCTCCGTGCAGTCCCTGAAGGATGCCAACGTGATCAACCAGCACATTCAGCGTGTGAAAATCATGCTGTCTGGCGAAGTTACTCGCGCAGTCACCATCAAGGGCATCGCAGCCACCAAGGGTGCGCGTGCGGCTATCGAAGCAGCTGGCGGCAAGTTCGAGGAATAAATGGCTAAGCAAGGTGCTCTCTCTTCGCTCGGTAAGGGCGGGATGTCGGAACTCTGGGCTCGTCTGCGCTTTCTGTTCATGGCGATCATCGTCTATCGGATTGGCGCGCACATCCCGGTACCAGGCATCAACCCTGACCGTCTCGCGGATCTGTTCCGGCAGAATGAGGGGACCATTCTTAGCTTGTTCAACATGTTTTCCGGCGGTGCGCTGGAGCGCATGAGTATTTTTGCACTGGGGATCATGCCGTACATTTCGGCGTCGATCATCATGCAGCTCATGACCGCTGTCAGCCCACAGCTGGAGCAGTTGAAGAAGGAAGGTGAAGCTGGCCGTCGCAAGATCAGCCAGTACACCCGCTACGGCACCGTTATCCTGGCGCTGGTTCAAGCCATTGGCATGTCCATTGGCCTGGCCAACCAGGGCGTGGCGTTTTCTGTAGGTCTGGGCTTCCATGTCGTCGCCGTCTCCACCTTTGTGGCTGGCGCGATGTTCATGATGTGGCTGGGCGAACAGATCACCGAGCGCGGTGTGGGCAACGGTATCTCGATGTTGATCTTCGCAGGTATCGTTGCCGGTCTTCCGAGAGCAATCGGGCAGTCTTTCGAGTCTGCACGCACAGGCGATATCAACATTTTCGCCCTGGTCGCAATCGGTTTGCTGGCAGTAGCGATTATCGGTTTCGTGGTGTTCATTGAGCGTGGTCAGCGTCGTATCGCTGTTCATTACGCCAAGCGTCAGCAAGGCCGCAAGGTCTTCGCCGCGCAGACCAGCCACTTGCCGTTGAAAGTGAACATGGCGGGCGTAATCCCGGCCATTTTCGCGAGCAGCATTCTGCTGTTCCCGGCTTCGCTGGGTGCCTGGTTCGGTCAGTCTGAAGGTATGGGCTGGCTGCAGGACATCTCGCAGTCGATCGCTCCTGGTCAGCCGTTGAACATTCTGCTGTTTAGTGCAGGGATCATTTTCTTCTGCTTCTTCTACACAGCGTTGATGTTCAACCCGAAAGACGTAGCGGAAAACCTGAAGAAGTCCGGTGCCTTTATTCCGGGTATCCGTCCTGGTGAGCAGTCGGCGCGCTACATTGATGGCGTTCTGACCCGTTTGACCATGTTCGGTGCTCTTTACATGATGGCCGTCTGCCTTCTGCCCCAGTTCCTGGTGGTGGCAGCAAATGTGCCGTTCTACCTTGGCGGGACCTCGTTGCTGATTGTGGTAGTGGTTGTGATGGACTTCATGTCCCAAGTACAATCGCACCTCGTTTCGCACCAGTACGAATCCCTGATGAAGAAAGCCAACCTGAAAGGCTACGGTGGCAGCGGTCTGCTGCGCTGATACGCCCCTAAGGTTCGAGGAGTCGGTAATGAAAGTTCGTGCATCGGTGAAAAAGCTGTGCCGTAACTGCAAGATCATCCGTCGCGAAGGCGTCGTACGAGTGATCTGCAGCGCGGAACCGCGTCACAAACAGCGCCAAGGCTGAGTGTGATCTGCGCTTCAAACCCAGCAGCTAGTGTGCTGCTGGGTTGATTATTCGTTTCTACAGCGATATTATCTCGCGCCCTATTTCTTGGCTTCCGGGGCGTAGGTAGCTGTCAATTGGAGTCCCACTGAATGGCCCGTATTGCAGGCGTCAACATTCCAGATAACAAGCATACTGTTATCTCGCTGACCTACATCTATGGTGTCGGTCGCACAACTGCACAGAAGATCTGTGCAGACGCTGGTGTAAACCCAGCCGCTAAGATCAAGGATCTGAGCGACGAGCAAATCGAAACCCTGCGTGGCGAAGTTGCGAAGTTCACCACCGAAGGTGACCTGCGTCGTGACATCAACATGAAGATCAAACGCTTGATGGACCTGGGTTGCTACCGCGGCCTGCGTCATCGTAAAGGTCTGCCGGTTCGCGGTCAGCGCACCAAGACCAACGCACGCACCCGTAAGGGCCCGCGTAAGCCGATCCGCAAGTAATCGCCCAGGAATATAGACATGGCAAAACCTGCTGCTCGTCCTCGTAAGAAAGTCAAAAAGACAGTGGTTGATGGCATCGCCCACATCCATGCGTCTTTCAACAACACCATCGTGACCATCACCGACCGTCAGGGCAATGCTTTGTCCTGGGCGACCTCCGGTGGTTCGGGTTTCCGTGGTTCGCGCAAATCCACCCCGTTCGCAGCTCAGATCGCTGCTGAGCGTGCTGGTCAAGCTGCGCTGGAATACGGTCTGAAAAACCTCGACGTTAACGTCAAGGGTCCAGGTCCAGGTCGTGAGTCCGCCGTTCGTGCATTGAACAGCTGTGGCTACAAGATCGCCAGCATCACCGACGTGACGCCAATCCCGCACAACGGGTGCCGTCCGCCGAAGAAGCGCCGCGTGTAATCAGGAGACAGAAGAATGGCACGTTACATTGGTCCAAAATGCAAACTGTCTCGTCGTGAAGGCACTGACCTGTTCCTGAAGAGCGGCGTTCGCGCTCTGGAATCGAAGTGCAACATCGAAGCAGCCCCAGGTATCCACGGCCAGCGCCGTGGCCGTCAGTCCGACTACGGTACCCAGCTGCGCGAGAAACAAAAAGTCCGTCGTATCTACGGTGTTCTGGAGCGTCAGTTCCGCGGTTACTACCAAGCTGCTGCCTCGAAAAAAGGCGCAACTGGTGAAAACCTGCTGCAACTGCTCGAGTGCCGTCTGGATAACGTCGTTTACCGTATGGGCTTCGGCTCGACTCGTTCCGAGTCCCGTCAGCTGGTTTCGCACAAAGCGATCAGCGTCAACGGTAAGACTGTAAACATTCCATCCTACCAAGTTCGTCCGGGTGACGTGGTCTCGGTTCGCGAGAAGTCGCTGAACCAGCTGCGCATTGTTCAAGCCCTTGAACTGTGCGCCCAGCGTGGCCGCGTTGAGTGGGTAGACGTAGATGCTGCTAAAAAGTCGGGCGTTTTCAAGAACGTTCCTGCTCGCGGCGACCTGTCTGCCGACATCAACGAAAACCTGATTGTCGAGCTCTACTCCAAGTAAGGGCTAGAAAATAGGTGCATCCATGCAGATTTCGGTAAATGAGTTCCTGACTCCTCGTCACATCGACGTGCAAGTAGTCAGTCCAACCCGCGCTAAAATCACGCTCGAGCCTCTCGAGCGTGGTTTCGGCCATACCCTGGGCAACGCGCTGCGCCGCATCCTGTTGTCCTCCATGCCTGGCTGTGCAGTAGTCGAGGCCGAGATCGATGGCGTACTCCATGAGTACTCCGCGATCGAAGGTGTACAGGAAGACGTAATTGAAATCCTGTTGAACCTGAAAGGCCTGGCTATCAAGCTGCACGGTCGTGACGAAGTTACGCTGACCTTGTCGAAGAAGGGTTCGGGGGTGGTTACCGCTGCCGATATTCAGCTGGATCACGATGTCGAGATCGTCAACCCCGATCACGTAATCGCGAACCTGGCGTCCAACGGCGCCCTGAACATGAAGCTCACCGTAGCTCGTGGTCGCGGTTACGAGCCGGCCGACTCCCGTCAAACCGACGAAGACGAAAGCCGTAGCATTGGCCGTCTGCAGCTGGACGCTTCGTTCAGCCCGGTGCGTCGTATCGCCTATGTGGTCGAGAACGCCCGTGTTGAACAGCGTACCAACCTGGACAAGCTGGTCATTGATCTGGAAACCAACGGCACCCTGGATCCTGAAGAGGCTATCCGCCGCGCTGCGACCATCCTGCAACAGCAGCTGGCCGCGTTCGTCGACCTCAAAGGTGACAGCGAGCCTGTCGTAGTCGAGCAGGAAGACGAGATCGATCCGATCCTGCTGCGCCCGGTTGACGACCTGGAACTGACTGTACGTTCGGCCAACTGCCTCAAGGCGGAGAACATCTACTACATCGGCGACCTGATTCAGCGTACCGAAGTAGAGTTGTTGAAGACTCCTAACCTGGGCAAGAAGTCCCTGACTGAAATCAAGGACGTCCTGGCCTCTCGTGGTCTGTCTCTCGGCATGCGCCTCGACAACTGGCCGCCTGCAAGTCTTAAGAAAGACGACAAGGCGACCGCCTGATCGTCGTAATCACCGAACGTAGTGTTTGGTAAGGAATGAATCATGCGTCATCGTAAAAGTGGACGTCACCTGAGCCGTACCAGCTCTCACCGCAAGGCTATGTTCCAGAACATGGCAGTGTCGTTGATCGAGCACGAGCTGATCAAAACCACCCTGCCGAAAGCCAAGGAACTGCGCCGCGTTGCCGAGCCGCTGATCACCCTGGCCAAGGAAGACAGCGTTGCTAACCGTCGTCTGGCCTTCGACCGTACCCGTTCGAAGTCCGCTGTTGGCAAACTGTTCAACGACCTGGGCAAGCGTTACGCCACCCGTCAGGGCGGCTACCTGCGCATCCTGAAGTGCGGTTTCCGCGCTGGCGACAACGCGCCTATGGCGTACGTCGAGCTGGTTGATCGTCCGGTCGTCGGTGCTGTAGAAGCTGCTGAGTAAGACGTTCTGTCTGCTACAAAGAACCGGGCCTAGTGCCCGGTTTTTTGTGTCTTCATGTATTGTTAATTTCTATTGATATAAGTCATGTAATGAATTTGTTATGAGGCAGGCGCTCCGCAATACTCCTTCTCAAGCCGTTTAGCCGGCAATTCAAGACCGATAAGGAGAGCCCATGAGCAAAATTCTTACCACCGCCAGCGGTGCACCTGTAGCCGACAACCAGAATTCCCGCTCCGCCGGCCCGCGTGGCCCGCTGTTGCTCGATGACTTCCACCTGATCGAAAAGCTGGCTCACTTCAATCGTGAAAATATCCCGGAACGTCGTGTTCACGCCAAGGGCTCCGGCGCGTTTGGCACTTTCACCGTTACCCGCGATATCACTGGTTATACAAAGGCCAAGCTGTTCGAAGAGGTTGGCAAGCAGACCGAGACCTTCCTGCGTTTCTCCACGGTGGGTGGCGAGCGCGGCTCAGCTGATACAGAGCGCGACCCACGTGGCTTCGCACTCAAGTTCTACACCGAGGAAGGCAACTGGGACATTGTGGGTAACAACACGCCTGTGTTCTTCATTCGCGACCCGCTGAAATTCCCGGACTTTATCCACACCCAGAAGCGCCACCCGCAAACCAACCTGAAAAACGCCCAGATGATGTGGGATTTCTGGTCGCACTCGCCTGAGGCGTTGCACCAGATCACCATCCTGTTCTCTGACCGTGGCATTCCGGATGGTTACCGCCACATGCATGGCTTTGGTAGCCACACCTACAGCCTGATCAGTGCCAGTGGTGAACGTACGTGGGTCAAGTGGCATTTCAAAACCCAGCAAGGCATCAAGAACCTGGCTCCAGCCGATGCAGCCCGTATTGCTGGCACCGACCCGGATTACGCACAACGCGATCTGTTTGAAGCCATTGAGCGCCAAGACTTCCCGCGCTGGACCGTTTGCATTCAGGTTATGAGCGAGGCTCAAGCTGCTAACAGGGACGAAAATCCCTTCGACGTCACCAAAACCTGGTCGCAGAAGGACTTCCCATTGATTGAAGTGGGTGTATTGGAACTCAACCGTAACCCGCTCAATTACTTCGCAGAAGTTGAACAAGCCACCTTCGGCCCAAGCAATATGGTCCCGGGGGTTGGCCTGTCACCTGACCGCATGCTGCAAGGCCGTGTGTTCGCTTACGCTGATGCGCACCGCTATCGCGTTGGCACCAACCATCAGCAACTGCCAGTCAACGCTCCACGCAGCCCTGTGAACAGCTACCAACGCGATGGCGCAATGGCCACTGGTGCTTACGGTAGCGCGCCTAACTACGAGCCCAATAGCTACGCAAACGCGCCCAAGCAGTCGCCACAGCACGCAGAGCCGGCGTTGGCCCTCAGTGGCTCGGCTGACCGCTACGATCACCGAGAAGACAACGATTACTACAGCCACGCCGGTGCGCTGTTCCGTTTGATGAGTGATGAACAGAAGGCACTGCTGATCAACAACATTGCCGGCACCATGGTGGGTGTGAGCGAAGACGTAGTTCAGCGTCAACTGCAGTACTTCTTCAAAGCCGACCCAGCCTACGGTGAGGGTATTGCCGAGGCATTGGGCATAAATCTCTGCTGAGTCGAAATGAGAAGTAGAACCGCCCTCATTAGGGCGGTTTTTCAATGAATATCACTACTGTTTAACCGATTTTTTACTTCTAATTGCGCGTTTTCCCGTGACCGCGAGTAAAAGCTGGTTCACACTATGTGCATTGAATGAGTTCACACGGAGAAGCAGGGCGATGCAAGGTCACCCGGACGTAATCAACTACCTCGTCACGTTGCTGAAGGGCGAACTGGCAGCACGCGACCAGTATTTCATCCACTCGCGCATGTACGAAGACTGGGGCTTGACCAAGCTCTATGAGCGTATCAACCACGAGATGGAAGAAGAGACCCAACACGCTGATGCCCTGATGCGTCGTATCCTTATGCTCGAAGGCACCCCCGACATGCGCGCGGATGACCTGGAAGTAGGCACGACAGTGCCGGAAATGATCGCGGCCGATCTCAAGCTCGAGTACAAGGTGCGCGCCGCCCTGTGCACAGGCATTGAGTTGTGCGAAAAGCACAAAGACTACATTAGCCGCGACGTGCTAAGGGCTCAGTTGGCCGATACCGAAGAAGATCACACCTACTGGCTGGAGAAGCAGCAAGGCCTGATCAAAGCCATCGGCCTGGAAAACTACCTGCAATCGCAGATGTAAGTTATCCACAGGCGAAAAAAAGCCCCTGGTGCCTTTGGTATCAGGGGCTTTTTTCGTGCTCAGGCCGATCAGGCCCGGTCACGTTCCAGCAGTGGCTTCAGGTAATGCCCTGTGTACGACTGTTTCATCTCACTCAACTCTTCCGGAGTACCACAAGCGATGATCTGGCCGCCCTTGGAGCCGCCTTCCGGCCCCAGGTCCACCAGCCAGTCCGCTGTCTTGATGACATCCAGATTGTGCTCGATCACCACAACGGTGTTGCCATGGTCACGCAGGCGATGCAATACATCCAGCAGCTGCTGGATGTCCGCAAAGTGCAGGCCCGTGGTCGGTTCGTCAAGAATGTATAGCGTCTTGCCGGTATCCCGCTTGGACAGTTCGCGCGACAGCTTGACCCGTTGCGCCTCGCCGCCCGACAACGTGGTCGCCGACTGCCCCAGCTTGATGTAGGACAAACCCACATCCATCAACGTCTGCAGCTTGCGCGCCAAGGCCGGTACCGCGTCGAAGAACTCGCGGGCATCCTCGATGGTCATTTCCAGCACCTCGTGGATGTTCTTGCCCTTGTACTTGATCTCCAGGGTTTCGCGGTTGTAACGCTTGCTCTTGCACACATCGCACGGCACGTAGATGTCCGGCAAAAAGTGCATCTCCACTTTGATCAGGCCATCGCCCTGGCATGCTTCACATCGGCCACCTTTGACGTTGAACGAAAAACGCCCTGGGCCATAGCCGCGTGAACGTGACTCCGGCACGCCAGAGAACAGCTCACGGATTGGCGTGAAGATGCCGGTATAGGTCGCAGGGTTTGACCGCGGAGTACGGCCAATCGGGCTCTGATCGATATCCACCACCTTATCAAGGTGCTGCAGGCCGTCCATGCTGCTGTGTGGTGCCGCTTCCAGGCTGCTTGCGCCATTGAGGGCAGTTGCTGCGAGGGGGAACAGGGTGTTGTTGATCAGGGTCGACTTGCCCGAGCCGGATACACCCGTCACGCAAGTCATCAACCCGACCGGGATTTCGAGGTCTACATTCTGCAGGTTGTTGCCGCGTGCACCCTTCAACTTGAGCTGTAGCTTCTTGTCGCGCGGCGTGCGTTTGGCAGGCACCACGATTTTCTTGCGCCCGGACAAGTATTTACCCGTGAGCGAGTCAGGGTGGCTCATGACCTCCTGCGGCGAACCTTCGGCAACAATCTGCCCGCCATGTACACCCGCGCCCGGGCCGATGTCGACGACGTAATCGGCCAGGCGGATAGCGTCTTCATCATGTTCGACCACGATTACCGTATTGCCCAGGTCACGCAAGTGATTGAGGGTGGCCAGCAGGCGGTCGTTGTCGCGTTGATGAAGACCGATGGACGGCTCATCGAGAATGTACATCACACCCACCAGGCCGGCACCGATCTGGCTGGCCAGGCGTATACGCTGTGCTTCACCGCCCGACAACGTGTCGGCACTGCGGTCGAGGGTCAGGTAGTCGAGGCCAACGTTGACCAAAAACTGCAAACGCTCGCAGATTTCCTTCAGGATCTTCGCCGCGATCTCACCCCGGCGGCCAGTCAGCGTCAGCCCGCCAAAGTAGTCGCTGGCTTCGCCGATTGGCAGGTTGGTTACCGCTGGCAGGGTCTTTTCGCCCACCCATACGTGGCGCGCTTCACGACGCAGGCGGGTGCCACGGCAGTCGGGGCATGGCTGCGTGCCCAGGAACTTGGCCAGCTCTTCGCGTACGGTGGCCGATTCGGTCTCGCGGTAGCGCCGCTCAAGGTTCGGCACAATCCCTTCGAAGGGGTGCGAACGCTTGACGATGTCGCCCCGGTCGTTGAGGTATTTAAAGTCGACGCTTTGTTTGCCACTGCCTTGCAGAATGACCTTCTGATGCTCCGGCGACAGTTCACCGAAGGGCTCCTCAAGGCTGAAACCGTAATGCGCGGCCAGTGAGCCAAGCATCTGGAAGTAATAAACGTTGCGCCGGTCCCAGCCGCGTATCGCACCTTCCGCCAGTGTCAGCTCACTGTTGACCAGGCGCTTGGTGTCGAAGAACTGCTTCACCCCCAGGCCATCGCAGGTCGGGCAGGCGCCGGCCGGGTTGTTGAAGGAGAACAGCTTGGGCTCCAGCTCGCTGATGGCGTGGCCGCACACCGGGCAGGCGAAGCGCGCGGAGAAAATCATCTCTTCGCCTTCTTCGTCGTCCATCGGTGCCACCAAGGCAATACCGTCAGCCAGTTTCAACGCTGTCTCAAATGATTCAGCCAAGCGTTGCTGCAGGTCGGCACGCACCTTGAAGCGGTCTACCACCACATCGATGCTGTGTTTCTTCTGCTTGTCCAGCTTGGGCAGTTCATCCAGCTCATACAGCTTGCCGTTGACCCGGGCGCGCACGAAGCCTTGAGCCCGCAACTCGTCGAACACGGCCAGGTGTTCACCCTTGCGCTCGCGCACCACCGGGGCCAGCAGCATCAGCTTGCTGCCTTCGGGGCGCTCCAGCACAAGGTCGACCATCTGGCTGATCGTTTGCGCTTCCAGCGGAATGTCGTGGTCCGGGCAGCGTGGCGTGCCTACGCGGGCATACAGCAAACGCAGGTAGTCGTAGATCTCGGTGATCGTGCCGACGGTCGAGCGTGGGTTATGCGAAGTCGACTTCTGTTCGATGGAGATGGCCGGCGACAAACCCTCGATGGTGTCGACGTCGGGCTTTTCCATCATCGACAAAAACTGCCGGGCATAGGCCGACAGCGATTCCACGTAGCGCCGCTGGCCTTCGGCGTACAGCGTGTCGAATGCCAGGGATGACTTGCCGGACCCGGACAGGCCGGTGATCACGATCAGCTTGTCGCGCGGCAGGGTCAGGTCGATGTTCTTCAGGTTGTGGGTACGTGCCCCACGAATCAGGATCTTGTCCACTGCGGCCTCGCTCGGCGGGCATAAACAAGGGAGTATACGGCGCCCCGCCAGTACGCGGCAAAGCGTCACGTATATGCCGTCACGCCGTGGGACTGATAGAATCGCCGCCGGTTCACACGAGGTTAATCCATGCACGACACCCACAACGAACGCATGAGTGGCAGCGAAACCCGCGCCGCAGGCGGCCTGGCCCTGGTCTTTGCCTTTCGTATGCTGGGCATGTTCATGGTGTTGCCGGTGCTGGCCACTTACGGCATGGACCTGGCCGGTGCCACCCCTGCGCTGATTGGCCTCGCCATTGGCGCCTATGGCCTGACCCAGGCCGTGTTGCAGATCCCGTTCGGGATGGTTTCCGACCGCATCGGGCGCCGCCCGGTGATTTACCTGGGGCTGATCGTCTTTGCCTTGGGCAGCATCCTGGCGGCGCAGGCCGACTCCATCTGGGGCGTGATCGCCGGGCGAATTCTGCAGGGCGCCGGGGCGATTTCCGCTGCGGTCATGGCCTTGTTGTCCGACCTTACCCGCGAGCAGCACCGCACCAAGGCCATGGCCATGATCGGCATGAGCATCGGCCTGTCGTTTGCCGTGGCAATGGTCGTCGGCCCGCTACTCACAAGTGCCTTTGGTTTGTCAGGATTGTTCCTCGCCACTGCAGGCCTTGCCCTGGTTGGTATCCTGCTGATCGCCTTCGTGGTGCCCAACACTCACACGACGCTGCAGCACCGCGAGTCGGGTGTGGCGCGCCAGGCCCTCGGCCCGACCCTGCGCCATCCGGACCTTCTGCGCCTGGACGTAGGCATATTTGTGCTTCACGCCATCCTCATGGCCAGCTTCGTGGCCTTGCCGCTGGCCTTTGTCGAGCGTGGCGGCCTGCCGAAGGAGCAGCACTGGTGGGTATACCTGACCGCGCTGTTCATCTCATTTTTTGCAATGGTCCCGTTCATCATCTACGGCGAAAAAAAGCGCAAGATGAAACGCGTGCTGGCTGGCGCAGTCAGTGTGTTGCTGCTCACAGAGATATACTTCTGGGAGTGGGCTGACGGTTTGCGCGGACTCGTGATTGGCACCGTGGTATTCTTTACCGCATTCAACCTGTTGGAGGCCTCGCTGCCTTCGCTGGTGAGCAAGGTGTCACCTGCAGGTGGCAAAGGGACGGCGATGGGGGTGTATTCCACCAGCCAGTTCCTTGGCGCTGCATTGGGTGGCATCCTCGGCGGCTGGTTGTTCCAGCATGGCGGGCTGAACACGGTGTTTCTCGGTTGCGCGGTGCTGTGTGCCATCTGGCTGGTTGTGGCCTTGCGCATGAACGAGCCGCCGTATGTGACCAGCTTGCGCATGCCGCTGACGCCTGAGGCAGTCCGGGAAGCCGGCCTGACCGAACGCCTGATGGCTGTGCCGGGTGTGACCGACGCTGTGGTGGTGGCAGAAGAGGCCGCCATCTATATCAAACTGGATACGAAAATTTTGGACCGTGCGACCCTCGAGCGACTGGTAAACCCAGCCTCTTCGGCGTGCGAAGCCTAGGAGAACGTTATGGCCCGTGGGGTTAACAAAGTCATTCTGGTCGGCACCTGCGGCCAGGATCCCGAAGTCCGCTACCTGCCCAACGGTAACGCCGTGACCAACCTGAGCCTGGCAACCAGCGAGCAGTGGACCGACAAGCAGTCTGGCCAGAAGGTCGAGCGTACCGAGTGGCACCGTGTGTCGCTGTTCGGCAAGGTTGCCGAAATTGCCGGCGAGTACCTGCGCAAAGGTTCGCAGTGCTACATCGAAGGCAAGCTGCAGACCCGCGAGTGGGAAAAAGACGGCATCAAGCGCTACACCACTGAAATCATTGTCGACATCAACGGCACCATGCAACTGCTCGGCGGCCGTCCGCAGGGTCAGCAGCAGGGCGGTGATCCGTACAATCAGGGTGGTGGCAACTACAACCAAGGTGGTGGTGGCCAGCAGCAGTACAACCAGGCTCCGCCACGCCAGCAGGCCCAGCGCCCGCAACAGGCCCCGCAGCGCCCGGCGCCACAGCAGCCTGCACCGCAGCCGGCGGCTGACTTTGACAGCTTTGATGACGATATTCCGTTCTGATAAGAGCGGTTCGGCGTTGTGCTAAAGCAAAAGCCCAGGTCCATGACCTGGGCTTTTTTGTGGGTGACACCGCGGCAGGTCAGTGCAGCCTGTTCTTCGCCATTTCGATATCGTTCATCAAGGCTTTGGCCAGCGCACTCAGGTAGTCTGCTGCGCCCAGCAGCTTATGGTCATCCTCCATATCGCCCTCCCGGACAAGATGTTTGATGTAGCCAAGTAGCACTGAAACCTGCTCATAGGCGTCATCCACTGGGATGCCTGGCTGAACGCGGAACAGGCCCACAGCTGGGCTGCCCACCTCTACAAACGTTTCTACGCCTGCGGTGACGATGACCGTGCGTTCGTTGTTCATGGCCTGGCCTCCGTGTTCAGCCGGGCCAGCGCGTGCTCAGCCAATGCCCGCGCTGAATCTGCCGCATGGGCGGCATTGGTCAGCATGTTCAGGCCAGGTTCTCCGGCATGGATGCGGCAGTGCTCATCGATGGTCTCGGAGACGCCGCGGATTAGTTCGCAGGCGTGGGCCAAGGCGTCGGCTGGGGGGATATCGCTGTGGATGGAGAAGAAAGGGGTGTTGAGCAGTTTGTGGCGGGGTGGGTCGGGTACGAGCTTTTTCATGGCGTAATTCCGTTCTCAATAGAAGGAGCAGCCACCTGAATCTTTCTCACGGATTTAGGGTGGCGGCCGTACGTGGGGTGAGAAACCGAGGAGAATTACGCCAAAGACTCGGCCAGGCCGAAGCCTGCCCACGTAGGGCCACCATGAAGGAGCTGCGTAAAGTCTCATGCGGGTTCTCACACCCGGTCGCCGAAACGACCCGAGAACCTTATCCCTGAGGCATTTTCCCGACAACAGCGATACTTCAGCAGCGCGCGTAGGATAATTCCTAACAGCACTTTTTCTGAAGTATTTGGTTTCAAGTTCGGATTAATCCTACGTCCGCAGACGACAGACGCGTAGGTGTGGGAGCGGCCTTGTGTCGCGAAAGGGCTGCGTAGCAGCCCCAGAATTTCAGCTTTGCAGCCAATATTGCTGGGGCTGCTACGCAGCCCTTTCGCGACACAAGGCCGCTCCCACAGGGATTGCGCATGCCTTGAGGTGAGCACTGAACCTGTGGGGCAGCACAAGACAGTTGTTCCCACCCGGTTCTGTATTGCCTGGGCTATCTGGATCAGTAAAAAAGCCGAGGCTCCGGCGAGTCCAGCAAACTCGCCAACTTGGTCAACGCAAACCCCAACTCCGCCCGACTCGGCGACATCAGTGCAATCCGCACCCCACAACTGGCAGTGCTGCGCTCGGGCAGGAACTGGCTGCCACTCACCACCGTAACGCCATTGTTGCGCGCCAGGTTGGCGAACTCGTCACTGGTCCATGGCTCGGGCAACTCCAGCCAGATATGAAAGCTGTTGGGCTGGCTGCGGATCTGGTACTTGCCCAGAATTTCCCGCGCCATCTGCTGGCGCACAGCCGCTTCGTCCTGTTGCACTTTGACCAGTTGATCGGCCATCCCGCTGTTGATCAGGTTGCTGGCCAACTGTGCCATCAATGGCGACGGCATCCATACGCTGCTGCGCACCATCGACGACAACCGTGACAGGGTTTGCGGTGGGGCGTACAGGTAACCGATGCGCAGCGCTGGCAGCACGCTCTTGGACAAGCTGGTCAGGTAAACCGAACGCTCCGGCGCGTAAGCCGCCAGCGGTTTGTAGCCCGGCGCGGGCTCCAGGAAGCCGTAGATATCGTCATCAACGATGAACAGGTCGAATTCCCGAGCGATTTCAGCGATTGCCTCGCGGCGCGCGTGGGGCATGATCGAGTTGGTCGGGTTCTGGTGCGTGGTCACACATACCAGCAGGGAAGGGCGGTGTTCCAGGCAGGCCGCGCGCAGTGCTTCGGGAATCAGACCGTATTCGTCCATGGCCACGCCGCGCAAACGGCGCCCCATGCTGTGGGCCAGCGAAATGATGCCGGGGTAGCAGAACGATTCGCACAACACCACGTCATCGCTTTTCGACAGGCTGCTAATGGCCACCAGCAAGCCATGTTGCGCACCTGAAGTCAGCACCACTTGCTGCCAACGGGCCTCGGGCAACCAGCGCTGGATCCAGGCAGCACCCGCTTGCTTGTGGGTTGCGTGCCCACCCTCGGTCACATAGTCGAGCACCTGTGCCAGGTCCGGCGATGCGGCAAGCTCATTGATTGCACCGCGCAACCACTCGGTCATGTGGGCGTCATTCGGCTTGATGATCGAAAGGTCGATCTGGCTGCTTTCACTTTTGGCCGATGTGGATACGAGCGGGGCTGCAGGGGCAGGGGGCGGCGACTGGCGCTGTTGCCGCACGAAGGTTCCACGGCCTACCTCGCCGACCACCAGGCCTCTTTTAGCTGCTTCGTCATAGGCGCGGCCAATGGTGCCGGGCGTTACGTTCAACGCCTCGGCCAGGTCCTTGAGGGTTGGCAGACGGTCGCCCGCCGTCAGTCGGCCGCCGCCGATGTCCTGTTCAAGCGCATCGGCAATCATCAGGTAGACCGGCTGCGCCAGGTCGCTGTAGTGAGGAACCCACATGGAAATGGCACCAGATTCTGCAAGAGCGCGGAAGCCTAACACGAAAGGTCTGATAGAGGTAATTGAGTTTTCCTACGGTCAAATTACATCGATTGATACGTTTTCGGGTTGTTGCGTGATGATGACGGCTGGCCTTGTACAGGCGCTGAGGGTGCTCGTTATCTGAGCAAAGAAATTGTTCGACTGAGAAATCATTTGAAATCAATGAGTTGATTGAGTCGATTCAATGTTGATGGTAATTGGCCACAAAAATAGATTGAATCGACGTTATCGGTGTAATTACAATGATTGCGTCGATGCAATGCGCAAGCACTGCCCATCGCCCAGCTGTGAACGGTTTCATACAAATACAACGTCTGCCGCCTCTGCCCGGCCCAGCACGACACTGCACAGCCCCAAGCTCGTTCAATGGAATAGCACCCGAAATGGAAAGCGCACACCTGCAACACGCAGCCGAGCCTCAGACTTCACTGGAAATCCGCCTGCCCTGGGTTGTATCCAGTGCCTGGCAAACCTTGCTGAACAACACCCCTCTCGATTTCGAAACCAGCAAGGAGTTGTATCCGCAACTCAAGGAGCAAGCGCAGGAGGTTCTGGGCAAAACGCTGTGCCAGCAGATCCACGGCTTCGTCGAGAACCCGCAACTGGCCAGCATGATCGTGCGCAACTGCCCCCGGGATCGCGAGATACCGCCAACGCCCTATTCAGGTGTACTCAGCCCGCGCAGCACACCGATAGCCTGCCTCGTCAGCCTCACCATGCAGAGCCTTATGGGCATACACCCGGTGGTGTACGAGGGTGAGAACGATGGGCGCTTGTTCCGTCATGTCATCCCCGCCCGTACCTCGTCCAGCCACAAGAGCTCCCACGGTTCGCGGCTGCGGTTTTCCTACCACGTAGACAACCCGGACTTGCCGTTGTCGAGCGAACCCGTTGGCGCGATGTCGTGCTGCCCAGAATACCTCTCGTTCTTCGGCATGCGCTGCGACCCCCGTATCAGTACCACGCTGGTCAACCTGGACGCGGTCGTGGCGGCATTGCCGATGGCGACCGTTCGTGAGCTGTACCTGCCTCAGTTCGGGATTCGCCGCCCCGACTCTTTCACCGGTAACCGACGTTGCACCGCCGAGTTGCCGGTGCTGGTTCGTGGCCGCGCCGGTGAGTGGCTGTGCCGTTTCGACAGCGAGAACACCCACGGGCTGAACCTGCGCGCCGAGCAGGCGCTGGCGACCTTGCGCAGCCTGCTGGAAACCCGCCGCTTCGACGAGCCGCACCTGCTGCTGCCGGGCGATTTCATGGTCTTCAAGAACCAGCGCGTGCTGCATGCCCGCGATGGTTTCGAACCCCAGAACGACGGCGCCGACCGGTGGCTGCTACGCCTGTTCTCGGTCAACGACCTGAGCCGCGTGCATTTCGCCCGGGCGGACCACCTTTACGAAGTTCTCTCCTGACCTCTTTGAAAGACTCAATGGAATCATTGCTATGGAATTGTTAGGCGCTTTTTGGGCGGAACACTGGTTGCTGGCCATCCTGTTGCTGGGTGCCATCGCCTTCATCGCAGGCTTTGTGGACAGCATTGCCGGCGGCGGGGGTTTGTTCCTGGTGCCCGGCTTCCTGGTGGTGGGCATGCCGCCACAGGTAGCCCTTGGGCAAGAAAAACTGGTCAGCACGCTGGGTACGCTGGCCGCCATCCGCAACTTCCTGGCCAACAGCAAGATGGTCTGGAAAGTGGCTTTGATGGGCGTCCCGTTTTCGCTGCTCGGCGCCTATCTGGGCGCACACCTGATCGTGTCTATCTCGCAGGAGACAGTGGGCAAGATAATTCTCGCGCTGATCCCGTTCGGCATCCTGATCTTCCTCACCCCCAAAGACCGCCCCGTGGAAGAGCGCGAACTGTCTCCACGCATGCTTTACACCGTGGTACCGCTGACCTGCCTGGCCATCGGCTTTTATGACGGCTTCTTTGGCCCCGGTACGGGCAGCATGTTCATCATCGCGTTCCATTACCTGCTGCGCATGGACCTGGTCTCCAGCTCGGCCAACTCCAAAACCTTCAACTTCGCCTCGAACATCGGTGCGCTGGTGGCCTTCATCATGGCCGGCAAGGTTTTGTACCTGCTGGCCTTGCCGCTGGTGGCTTGCAACATCCTCGGTAACCACATGGGCAGCGCCCTGGCACTGCGCAAGGGCAACGAGGTGGTTCGCAAGGCCTTGGTGTTCTCGATGCTGTGCCTGTTCACCAGCCTGGGCGTGAAGTACCTGGCCTGACATTTCCACAAGGGAGACAACCTGATGAAAACTGCATTCGTAACCGGCGCCTCTTCCGGCTTTGGGCGCGCCATTTGCCAACGCCTGGTCGCCAATGGCTACCGTGTGATCGGCGGCGCCCGACGCATGGAAAAATTGCAGGCGCTTGAGCGTGAACTGGGTGACAACTTCATCCCGCTGGCGCTGGACGTAACCGATGTTAATTCGATCAATGCCGCAGTGGCGCAAATCACTGAAGCTGCTCCGGGTATCGACCTGCTGGTGAACAACGCAGGGTTGGCACTGGGTGTGGAGCGGGCTCAGGTCAGCAGCGCTGAAAACTGGCAGCGCATGATCGACACCAACATCACTGGCCTGGCCATGGTCACCCATGCGGTGCTGCCGCAGATGGTAAAGGCCGACAGCGGCATGATCATAAACATCGGCTCCATCGCCGGGACTTACCCTTATCCCGGTGGCAACGTGTACGGCGCCAGCAAGGCCTTCGTGCGCCAATTCAGCCTGAACCTGCGCGCCGACCTGGCCGGCACCCGCGTGCGTGTTAGCAACATTGAGCCGGGTTTGTGCTCCGGCACGGACTTTTCCGTAGTGCGCCTGAACGGCGACATGGCTGCAGTCGATGCACTGTACCGTGACGTACAGGCGATCCTGCCCGAAGACATCGCGGCCACCGTTGCCTGGATTGCGGAGCAGCCGGCCCACGTGAACATCAATACCATCGAGATCATGCCTGTTGCGCAGACTAGCGCGGCATTGAATGTGGTGCGCGACCTGCCTGCGTGCTGATCGGGGTCAATCGCACTTTCCCCATTCTTGACTAGTCTTAACAGTTGGCGGCATCACTTTGCCGCCACCGTGATGACCCGAGGCGCCGGCAATGTCCCGCGCGCCCGAAACCTGATCAGGAGTGCACGATGGACCTCAACCGTCGGCAGTTCTTCAAGGTCGCCGCTGTCGGCCTTGGAGGCTCGAGCCTGGCGGCGTTGGGCATGGCCCCGACGCCGGCGTTCGCCGAGCAGGTGCGTCATTTCAAGCTGGCGCACACCAAAGAAGCCCGTAACACTTGCCCCTACTGTTCGGTCGGCTGTGGCCTGATCCTGTACAGCCAGGGCGATGCGGGCAAAAACGTCAAACAGAACATCATCCACATCGAAGGCGACGCCGATCACCCGGTCAACCGCGGCACGCTGTGCCCGAAAGGCGCGGGCCTGCTCGACTTTATCCACAGCCCTAGCCGCCTCAAATACCCTGAAGTGCGCAAGCCGGGCAGCAAGGAGTGGGTGCAAGTGGGCTGGGACGAGGCGCTCGATCGCGTTGCCGACTTGATGAAACAGGACCGGGACGCCAACTTCATCGAGAAGAACGCTCAAGGGCAAACCGTCAATCGTTGGCTCACCACCGGTTTTCTGGCTGCATCCGCCGCCTCCAGCGAGGCCGGCTACCTGACTCACAAGGTCATCCGCGCAACTGGCATGCTGGGGTTCGATAACCAGGCACGTGTCTGACACGGCCCGACGGTGGCAAGTCTTGCCCCGACGTACGGCCGTGGCGCCATGACCAACCACTGGTCCGATATCGCCAACGCGAATCTGGTCCTGGTGATGGGTGGCAACGCAGCAGAAGCGCATCCGTGCGGCTTCAAATGGGTGACCGAGGCCAAGGCGCACAACCAGGCGCGGCTGATCGTGGTCGACCCGCGGTTTACCCGTACCGCCTCGGTGGCGGACTACTACGCACCGATCCGTACCGGTACCGACATCGCGTTCATGGGCGGGTTGATCAACTACCTGCTGAGCAACGACAAGATCCAGCACGAGTACGTGCGCAACTACACCGACGTGTCGTTCATCGTCAAAGAAAGCTATGGCTTCGAGGATGGGCTGTTCAGCGGCTACGACGAGGCCAAGCGGGTGTACGCCGACAAGTCCGGTTGGGGGTACGAACTGGGCGAGGACGGGTTTGCCAAGGTCGACCCGACGCTGCAGCACCCACGTTGCGTGTATCAGTTGATGAAGCAGCACTACAGCCGCTACACCCCGGAAATCGCCAGCATGACGTGCGGTATGCCGCAGGACGCCATGATGAAGGTGTGGGAAGAGATCGCCACTTGCTCGGTGCCGGGCAAGACCATGACGATCCTGTACGCGCTTGGCTGGACGCAGCATTCCATTGGCGCGCAGATCATCCGCAGTGCGGCAATGGTGCAGCTGCTGCTGGGCAACGTCGGCATGCCGGGTGGCGGAGTCAATGCCTTGCGCGGGCACTCCAATATCCAGGGGCTGACGGACCTGGGCCTGCTTTCCAACTCGTTGCCGGGCTACCTGACATTGGCCGGCGATGCCGAGCAGGACTACGCCGCGTACATTGACAAGCGTGCCTCCAAGCCGCTGCGCCCGGGCCAGCTCTCGTACTGGCAAAACTACGGCAAGTTCCACGTCAGCCTGATGAAAGCTTGGTACGGCGCCAATGCCACTGCTGAAAACAACTGGGGCTACGACTGGTTGCCCAAGCTCGATGTACCGGCATACGACGTGCTGCGCATGTTCGAAATGATGGGCCAGGGCAAGGTCAACGGTTACCTCTGCCAAGGCTTCAACCCCATCGCCGCGCTGCCGGACAAAAACCGTGTCACCGCAGCGCTTGGCAAGCTGAAGTGGCTGGTGATCATGGACCCGCTGGCCACCGAAACCTCCGAGTTCTGGCGCAATGCCGGGCCATTCAACGACGTCGACACGGCCAACATCCAGACCGAGGTCATCCGCCTGCCCACCACTTGCTTCGCGGAAGAGGATGGCTCGCTGGTGAACAGCAGCCGTTGGTTGCAATGGCACTGGAAAGGTGCCGACGGCCCGGGGGAAACCCGCACCGACGTGCACATCATGAGCGAGCTGTTCTTGCGCCTGCGTCATCGTTACCAGGCCGAGGGCGGTGCGTACCCAGATGCCATCATGAACATCAACTGGCCCTACAAGGTGCCCGAGGAGCCGTCCCCCGAGGAACTGGCCAAGGAGATGAACGGCTGGGCGGTCGCCGACGTCACCGACGCCACCGGCGCAACGCTCAAGGCGGGGCAGCAATTGGCAGGCTTTGCCCAGCTCAAGGACGATGGCAGCACCGCGTCCGGCTGCTGGATATTCGCCGGCTGCTGGACCGAGCAGGGCAACCAGATGGCCCGGCGCGATAACAGCGACCCGTACGGCATGCACCAGGTTCAGAACTGGGCCTGGGCGTGGCCGGCCAACCGCCGCATCCTCTACAACCGCGCCTCCAGCGACCCGCAGGGCAAGCCGTGGGACCCGGAGAAGAAGCGCCTGGTGTGGTGGAACGGCAAGGCCTGGACCGGCACCGATGTGCCCGACTTCAAGGCTGATTCGCCACCGGAAGCGGGCATGAACCCGTTCATCATGAACCCCGAGGGCGTGGCGCGGTTCTTCGCCATCGACAAGATGGCCGAGGGCCCGTTCCCTGAGCATTACGAGCCGTTCGAAACGCCCATCGGCATCAACCCGCTGCACCCGCAGAACAAGAAAGTGGTCAGTAACCCGGCGGGCCGTGTGTTCGACTCGGTGTGGGCAACCCTCGGCACGCATGACGAGTTCCCCCACGCCGCGACCACCTACCGGCTAACCGAGCATTTCCACTTCTGGAGCAAACATTGCCCGCTCAATGCCATCGTGCAGCCCGAGCAGTTTGTCGAGATCGGCGAAGTGTTGGCCAACGAGAAAGGCATCAAGGCGGGGGACCGGGTGCGGGTGTCGAGCAAGCGCGGGTTCATCGACGCGGTGGCGGTGGTGACGAAGCGTATTCGCCCGCTGCAGGTCAACAACCAGACCGTGCACCAGATCGGTATCCCGTTGCACTGGGGCTTCACCGGGGCCACCCGGCACGGCTACCTGACCAACACGCTGGTGCCGTTCCTGGGTGATGGCAATACGCAGACGCCGGAGTCCAAGTCGTTCCTCGTCAAAGTGGAGAAAATCTGATGGCCAGCCAAGACATCATTGCCCGCTCGGCCACCACCACCGTACCGCCTTCGGTACGCCAGCAGCAGGAAGTCGCCAAGCTGATCGACACCACCAAGTGCATCGGCTGCAAGGCTTGCCAGGTGGCGTGCTCGGAGTGGAACGAACTGCGTGACGAGGTTGGCCACAACCATGGCACCTACGACAACCCCCAGGACCTGTCGGCAGAAACCTGGACCTTGATGCGCTTTACCGAGCACGAGCGCGACGATGGCAACCTGGAGTGGCTGATCCGCAAGGACGGCTGCATGCATTGTGCAGACCCGGGCTGCCTGAAGGCCTGCCCGAGCCCGGGGGCGATCATCAAGCACGCCAACGGTATCGTCGACTTCAACCAGGACCATTGCATCGGCTGCGGCTACTGCATCACCGGTTGCCCGTTCAATATCCCGCGCATCTCGCAAAAAGACCACAAGGCCTACAAGTGCACCTTGTGTTCCGACCGCGTGACGGTGGGCCTGGAGCCGGCCTGCGTGAAAACCTGCCCGACCGGGGCAATCGTGTTTGGTAGCAAGGACGAGATGAAGGTGCATGCCGCCGAGCGCATCGTCGACCTCAAGTCCCGCGGTTACGACAATGCCGGCCTGTACGACCCGGACGGCGTTGGCGGTACCCATGTGATGTATGTGCTGCACCACGCCGACACGCCCCGGTTGTATGCAGGCCTGCCGGACCAGCCGGTGATCAGCCCGTTGGTTGGGCTGTGGAAGGGCTTCACCAAACCGCTGGCGCTGCTGGCCATGGGCGCGGCGGTGCTGGCCGGGTTCTTCCATTACGTGCGGGTTGGCCCGCAGCGGGTTGAAGAAGATGAACACCCCGCGGCACCCGACGACAGCGTGCACCAGGTAGACCCTGCGGTGCATGTGTATGACCCGAACCGGCCCGGTGGGCAAGGGGAGCAGCGGCCATGAAAGATGACAAGCCTATCCTGCGTTACAACGCCAACGAGCGCACCAACCACTGGATCGTCGCCATTCTGTTCGTAACGGCAGGGTTGAGTGGGCTGGCGCTGTTTCACCCGGCGCTGTTCTGGCTCAGCCACTTGTTCGGCGGCGGCCCGTGGACGCGCATTCTGCATCCGTTTCTGGGTGTGGCAATGTTCGTGTTCTTCGTTGGCCTGGTGGTGCGCTTTTGGCGCGCCAACTTCATCACCGCCAACGACCGCTTGTGGTTGCGCCGGGTCGACCGGGTGATGCTCAACAAGGAGGAGGGCGTGCCACCGATCGGCAAATACAACGCCGGGCAAAAGCTACTGTTCTGGACCTTGCTGGCGTGCATGCTGGTGCTGTTGGTGAGTGGCGTCGTGATCTGGCGTGCGTATTTCAGCCATTATTTCGATATTGGTGCCATACGCCTGGCCACATTGCTGCACGCCTTCGCTGCATTCGTGCTGATCCTCAGCATCATTGTGCACATCTACGCGGGCATCTGGATCAAAGGCTCGGTCGGCGCCATGTTGCATGGCTGGGTCAGCCGTGCCTGGGCGCGCAAGCACCATGAACTGTGGTATCGCGAAGTGACCGGCGACAAGCCGCCACACAATCAGGGACGTAAGGAAGGGTGAGCGCTTGAGCACGATACTCGAACCCGGGCAGATTGAAGCCTCGGCGGTGATGCCGCCGTTTTTGCACCTGCCGCCCGGTAATTTGTTCGCACTGCGCGCCGCGCGCCTTGAGCAGTTGGCCGACGGAAATGCCTTGGGCGATTACCTGCATCTGGTTGCCCGCCTGTGCCGTATTCAGCAGCAGCTTGTGGATAACCCGCCCAGTGCTTTACCGGTGGCCGAAGAGCGCCAGCGCCTGTGTATAAGTCATGGCTTGCCGCCGTTGGCTGCCGATAGTCTGGTGCGCGAAGGGCCGTGGCTGGTGTGGTTGCAGGCGTTGATCGCGCAGTTTGATAACGAGGCCAGCGGCCCGTTGAATGATGCCTTGCAGTTGCTACGCGCGAGTGACGAGCACCAGCACAAAGGTTGGGGTATCGCATTGCTTGCCGGTCAGTACGATGCAGTGCCTGCAGCCTTGGTACCGTTCATTGGCGCTGCCTTGCAAGCAGCCTGGTCCAGTTGGCTATTGGCGCTGCCCAAGCCTGAGCTCAAACCCGCCGACAGCCTGGCCCAGTGCCCCGCCTGTGGTTCACCGGCCATGGCGGGCATCGTACGCAACCGCGGCAAGCACAATGGCTTGCGCTACCTGGCCTGTTCGCTGTGTGCGTGTGAATGGCATGTGGTGCGGGTGAAGTGCGTGTATTGCGAGTCGAGCAAGGACTTGCGCTACACCAGCCTTGAAGATGACCGCCATGCGCCGGGCAAGGCGCCGTTGCGCGCAGAGTGCTGCCCAGGGTGCAACACCTACCTCAAGCAGCACTACCTGGAGAACGATGCCGCAGCCGAGGCCTTGGCTGACGACCTGGCGAGCCTGGCACTGGATATTCGGCTGGACGAGGAGGGTTTTCATCGCTTGGCCCCGAACCTGATGTTGGCGCCGGGATAGTGACTACACTGCAATACCGAGTCGCCTGCATCGCGGATAAATCCGCTCCTACAGGGGATGCACACTCTCTGTAGGAGCGGATTTATCCGCGAAGCGTCAGTACAGACACCGGAAAAGTCCAAGGTAGTACCGCATGCCTACCAGCCCCACCAGCTCCACCCCACGCCTACCCGCAATCGACACCCTCCTGCGCCACCCGGCCTGCCTCCCGCTGATCGACCGGCACGGCCGCAACGCTACCCTCGCCACCCTGCGCCAACTGCTCGACGACCTGCGCGGCCCTGCGCGCAACGGCCAACTCAGCGCCGCCGAACTGGCCGCTGAAATCTTGCTGGGCCGCGCCGGTGAGCGCCTGGCCATGCAGCAACGCAGCCAGGTACGCCGGGTGTTCAACCTCACCGGCACCGTGCTGCACACCAACCTCGGCCGCGCTCTGTTGCCCGAGGAGGCCGTCGAAGCCATGCAGACCGCCGCCCGCTACCCGCTCAACCTTGAGTTCGACCTGGCCACCGGCAAGCGCGGCGACCGTGACGACCTGATCGAAGGCCTTATCCGCGAGCTGACCGGCGCAGAGGCCGTTACCGTGGTCAACAACAACGCTGCCGCTGTGTTGCTGGCGCTCAACAGCCTTGGCGCTCGCAAGGAGGGCATCATTTCCCGTGGTGAGTTGATCGAGATTGGTGGGGCCTTCCGCATCCCCGACATCATGGCCCGCGCCGGCGTACGCCTGCACGAGATCGGCACCACCAACCGCACCCATGCCCGGGACTACGAAGCCGCCATCGGCCCGCGCACGGGGTTGCTGATGCGTGTGCATTGCAGCAATTACAGCATTCAGGGTTTCACCGCCCAGGTACCCACCGCAGAGCTGGCGCGGATCGCCCACCAGCATGGCCTGCCGCTGCTTGAGGACCTCGGCAGCGGCAGCCTGCTCGACCTCACGCGTTGGGGCCTGCCTGCCGAGCCTACTGTGCGCCAAGCCTTGGTTGACGGTGCCGATATTGTCACCTTCAGCGGCGACAAGCTGCTCGGTGGCCCGCAGGCCGGGATTATCGTGGGGCGCAAAGACCTGATCACAAAGATCAAGAAGAACCCGCTCAAGCGTGCGCTGCGCGTCGACAAAATCACCTTGGCTGCGCTCGAATCGGTGCTGGCGCTGTACCGTAACCCTGACAGCCTTGCCGAACGCCTGCCCAGCCTGCGTCTGTTGACCCGCAGCCAGGCCGACATCCATGCCCAGGCCGAGCGCCTTGCCCCGGAACTCAAGGCCCATCTGGGTGAACAGTGGTCGGTCACCGTTGAGCCCGCACTTGGGATGATCGGCAGTGGCAGCCAGCCGGTGGCCCGCCTGCCAAGTGCAGCGCTGTGCCTGCGGCCACAGGTGTCGAAAAAACTGCGCGGTCGCAGCCTGCATGTACTGGAGCGAGTCCTGCGTGATCTGCCGGTGCCTGTGCTTGGCCGTATCGATGACGATGCACTGTGGCTCGACCTGCGCCAACTGGACGATGAGGCCCAGTGGCTTGCGCAACTACCGGCCCTGCAGCTGGGGCCGGTGCAGTGATTGTTGGCACGGCCGGGCACATCGATCACGGCAAGACCGCCTTGCTGCAGGCGCTCACCGGCCAGGCCGGTGACCAGCGTCAGGAAGAACGTGCCCGCGGCATGACCATCGACCTCGGCTATCGCTATGCGGCGCTGGCTGAAGGGGCATCGTTGACCGGGTTCATCGATGTGCCTGGCCACGAGCGTTTTATCCACAACATGCTGGCAGGCGCACACGGCATCGATGTAGTTCTGCTGGTGGTGGCGGCGGACGATGGTGTCATGCCCCAGACCCGTGAGCATCTGGCCATCATCGAACTTTTGGGCATTCCACAGGCCTTGGTGGCCGTGAGCAAATGTGACCGGGTTGAGCCGAGCCGTCTGGCGCAGGTGCACGCGCAAATCGCCGAACTGCTGGCACCGGGCCCTTACGCGCGGGCGCCGCAGTTTGCATTGTCGAGTGTCACCGGTGAGGGTGTCGAGGCGTTGCGCCAGGCATTGATTCAAGCTCAGCGCCAGATACGCCAGCGCAGTTCGCGCGGAGGCTTTCGCCTCGCAGTGGACCGTGCCTTCGCTGTCACGGGGGCGGGCGTGGTAGTCACGGGTACTGCATTGGCCGGGCGCGTGACGGCGGGGGACACGCTATTGCTTGGCAAGGCCGGCAAGCCGGTGCGCGTGCGTGGCCTGCATGCGCAGAATCAGGCCGCGCTGGTGGCCGAAGCCGGCCAGCGGGTGGCGTTGAACGTCAGTGCCGAGCGCTTGGCGGTTGAGCAGGTGCACCGTGGTGACTGGCTGGTGCCTGAGTGGCTGCATGCACCGAGCATGCGGGTTGATATCGAACTGCACCTTTTGCCTGGGGAAACACGCGCCTTCGAACATTTCAGCGCCGTGCACGTGCACTTGGGCACCCAGGATGTCACGGCGCGCGTTGCCTTGCTGGAAGGTGAAAGCTTGCTGGCAGGCCAGCGCATGTTCGCCCAGTTGCTGCTTAACGCGCCGCTGCAGGCCGTGCATGGTGATCGCCTGGTGCTGCGTGACCAGCGTGCCCAGCGCACACTGGGTGGCGGCCGTGTGCTCGACCCGTTTGCACCCAGCCGCCAGCGGCGTAGCGAAGCGCGCCTTCAGCAGTTAGCGGTACTACTTGATGCCGATGACGTGGAGCAGGCCTTACCGGCCTTGCTTGCCACTGCGCCCGGCGGCATTGACCCGCAGCGGCTGGAGCGCCAGTTCAATCGCCTGCGCGAGACGTGGCAACTACCCGGCGATGTTCTGGTAATTGCCACACGGCAAGGGCAGTTACTGTTTGCCAGTAGCCAATGGCAGGCACTCAAGTGCGAAGTATTGGCGCAATTGCAGCGGTTTCACGAGCAAGAGCCTGATCAATTGGGCCCGGACCGTGATCGCCTTCGCCGGTTCGCGGCATTGCCGTTGGAGCGGCCAGCCTTTGTCAGCCTGCTGGATGAGTTGCTTGATGACGGCGCCCTCGCCAGCAGCGGCCCTTGGCTGCATCTGCCAGGCCATCAGGTGCAATTGAGCGAAGCGGACAGTGCGCTATGGTCGCGGCTGGAGCCGAGGTTGCTGGAAGGGCAATTCGACCCGCCGTGGGTGAGGACGCTGGCCAGCGCCGAGCATTGCGCGGAAGCGGACGTACGTTTGTTGTTGCGCAAGCTGGCGAGGTTAGGGAAGGTGCACCAAGTGGTGCGCGACCTGTTTTACCCAGAGGCCACGCTGCAACGCATGGCTGCGATGCTGCTTGGCCAGGCAAGCGAATCACCGATAGTGCAGGTGGCCGCGTTTCGCGATATGTTGGGCATCGGTCGCAAGCGCAGTGTGCAGATTCTGGAATACTTCGACCGCATCGGCCTTACCCGGAGGGTTGCCGACCAGCGTCACATTCGCGCCGACAGCGCCCTGGCCCAACAGCAGGCCAGGCACTGAGTTCAAGGAAGGCAATCGCGCCCGGTGGCGCGGCCGGGCTTCAAACCCGGTTGGGGACGGCAGCCGTTCCCGGGCAGGTTCGACTCCCGCTGCCTTCCGCCATTTCCATGTGCTTGCAAAAATCCTGTAGGAGCGGCTTCAGCCGCGATGCAGGCGACGCGGTGGCAGGCACCGGTTGTGCCGGTGATCGCATTCGCTTCTAGGCCCGCTCTCCACACAGATCCAGGGCAAACCACTGCTCTGTCATCTCAGCATCCAGGCCTGCACCCAACAGCGCAAACATCTTGCCCAGCGCCGCCTCACGCGTCATGCCGCCACCGCTCACCAGCCCGGCAGCTCGCAAACGGTTACCCGCCGCATAGGTATCGAACACCACCGAACCCTCCGGGCACTGGCTGATGGCAACCAGCATCACCCCACGCTGACGTGCCGCACGCAGCACATCCAGCAGCGCCTGGTCGTCCGACGGCCCGGTACCGCTGCCGTAGCATTCCAGCAGCAAGCCTTGCACGCCGCTGTCGAGCACGGCGCCCAGGTGTTCGGCCTTCAGGCCCGGGAACACCGGCATCACCGCAAGATTCACCGGCTGGCGCTGCTGGCGATAGTTCAAAACCGCAGGCAGCTCACTGGCCCGCTCACCTTCACGATGGCGTGGCAGTGCGGCAAAGGCGTCGAACGCTTCGCTGCGCAGTTTCGACACACGGCAGCCGTGCAGCAACTGACCATGGAAGTAAAGCTGCACGCCGTCCTCAAGGCCTTGCTCGAACTGGCGCAACGCCCCGCACAGGTTGTCCCAGGCATCGCTGCCCGGTGCTCCGGCCGGCAACATCGAACCGGTCAGCAGCACCGGCACCGGCAAGCCCAGCAGCAGGAACGACAGCGCCGCGGCACTGTATGCCAGGCTGTCGGTGCCATGCAGTACCAGCACGCCATCATGGCCAGCATCCACCGCCGCGACGATGGCATCGCGCATGGCCAGCCAGTTGTGCTGCTGCATGTTGGCGCTGTCGAGCAGCGGGTTCATTTCCTGCAGTGTCCACGGCACCTGCGGTGCATTGGCAAGCTGGCCCAGGTGTTCGCGCATGCGCGCATCGAAGCCACCGGCCGGCGCCAGGCCTTCGGCCGTTTCGAGCATGCCGATGGTGCCCCCGGTGTAGAGGACGAAGAGATTCTTGACTGCACGCATGGGATGCATCCGTAGCGACGAGCGGGGAAAGAACAGCCGCCCACGGACGGGGCGGCTGGGCAGGGCAGGATATCAGCGCTGAGTCTGAACGTGGCCTACAGCATTGTCAGCGGCTGTTTCGGCCTGAGGATTGGCAGGCCAGGCATTGCGGTCCAGGTCCAGGTCGGCGAACTTCGACGAATCGAACACAGGCTGCTTGATGCCGGCCTTGCGCTGCTCGTCGTAGTCGCGCATCACGCGCAGGCCGATCTTGAACAGCAGGGCCAGGGCCACCAGGTTGACGAAGGCCAGGCAGGTCATGGTGATGTCGGCAAAGGCGAACACGGTGGACAAGTCCTGCATCGAACCCCACACCACCAGCGCCAGCACCAGGGCACGGAATGCCATCAGCACCACGCGGTTACGGGTCAGGAACTGCAGGCTGTTTTCGCCCAGGTAGTAGTTGTAGAGGATGCAGGTGAACACGAACAGCGACAGTGCCAAGCTGACGAACACGCGGCCCCAGTCACCCACGACAGCAGCCAGCGAGTTCTGGGTCAGGACGATGCCATCACCTTCGAAGCCCGGGGTGTAGAAGCCCGACAGCAGAATCAGCAGCGCGGTGCAGGTGCAAATCACGAAGGTGTCGAGGAACACGCTGAACGCCTGAACCACGCCCTGTGCCCCCGGGTGTTTCACGGCGGCCACGGCGGCTACGTTCGGCGCACTGCCCAGGCCCGCTTCGTTGGCGAACACGCCACGCTTCACGCCCATGACGATGGCGCTGCCCAGCAGGCCAGCGAAGGCCGGGTCGAGGCCGAAGGCGCTTTTGAAGATGGTTTCCAGCATGGCAGGCACGTGCTCGATCTGGGTGCCGATCACGTACAGGGTTACGCCGATGTAGGCCAGGGTCTTGACCGGTACCAGCAGGTCGGACACCGCGGCAATACGCTTGATGCCGCCGATGAAGGTGATGGCCAGCAGCACCGCCAGCACAATGCCGGTGTGGCTTGGGTCGAAGGCGAAGGCGTTTTGCAGCGAGTGAGTCACGGTATACGACTGCAGGCCGATGAAGGCAAAGCCGTAGGTGACCAGCAGCAGGATCGAGAACACGATTGCCATGCTTTTACGCTTCAGGCCGTGCTGAATGTAGTAGGCCGGGCCGCCACGGTACAAGCCGTCGCCGTCGGCGCGCTTGTACACCTGAGCCAGGGTACATTCGAAGAAGCTGCTGGACATGCCCACCAGCGCGGTGACCCACATCCAGAACACCGCACCCGGGCCGCCCAGGGTCACAGCGATACCGACGCCTGCGATGTTACCGGCACCAACGCGGCCGGCAAGGCTCAGCATCAGGGCCTGGAACGAGCTCAGTTGGCCTGCCTGGCCACGCAAGGATTCCTTGAAGACGCTGAACATGTGGCCGAAATGGCGGAACTGGACGAACCGCGAGCGGATCGTGAAGTAGCTGCCGAGACCGACGATCAGCACGATGAGGAGCTTCCCCGAAAGGAAATCGTTGAGTGCTTCGAGCATTGGAAAATGACCTCGATTCTTATTCTTCGTGTGGAAGGACAAGCGGGCGGCAGGCGCACCGCAATGTATTGGGGCGCATGGTTGGCCATGACAAGAGTGGTTACAATTTCGCGGATTGCTCCGTTTTGGTGCGAGTTGATGCTAGACTTGCGCCATTCGCGTCACCTGGAACACGTTCATGAGCGATCATTTCGCTAGCAACCTGAAACTGGCCTGCAGCCACTACCGCTCTATCTCCGAAGTTTGCCGCCAGCTCTCCATCAATCGCGCGCAATTCAACAAGTACCTGAGCGGCCAGAGCCGCCCAACGGCTTTCAACCTCAAGCGCATCGGCGATTTCTTCGGCGTGGAGGATTACGAGCTGAACATGCCGCCCGAGCAATTTGCCCGCTTGATTGGCGCGCGCGTGTCTGCCGTGGCCGACCAGCCCAGCGACCCCATCAGCGAATTGTTCCGCCCGTTGCATGAGCACGCGGGCAACCTGTCGCGCTACTGTGGGTACTACTTCGAGTACTCCAACTGCATGTCGGTGCCTGGCACTATCCTGGTGTCGCTGATTCATCTGTGGGAAGAGCAGGGGCGGTTTTTGTTCGAGCGCCAGGAGCGGCAAGAGCGTTCCAGCGCTACGGACCAGCATGCCGAAGTGCGTTGCCGCTACTTGGGCGCGGCATTCCAGTTGCAGGACCGCGTGTTCCTGATCGACTACGAATCGCTGACCCTCAATGAAATGAGCCAGACGATCCTTATCCCCAGCTTCAAAAGCCGCATCACTCGCCTGAACGGCCTGAAGACTGGCGTTTCCAGCGGTGATCGACGCAACCCGGCATGTACCCGGGTGGTGTGGGAATTCTTGGGCGAAGAGATCAACCGCATCAACGCCTACCGCCAGGTGAAGTTGTATCGCCCGGAAGATCCGCGTATCGATGACGATGTGCGTGAGCGGTTGAGTGTGGGGCCGTTGAGTAACGGGTTATTCGAAATCGAATAACTGGTCGCCTAGCCATTGGCCCAGCGGGTTGGCCGGGTCTGCCAGCAATTTGATGGCCATGATGCAACAGACGCAAACCAGCAATGGCTTGATCAGCCGTGGGCCGAACCGTACTGCACAGCGCGCGCCCAGTTGCGCACCCGTGAAGGCGGCCAAGGCCATCGCCAGTGCCAATGGCCAGATGATCGCCCCACTCAGTGCGAACACCGACAGCGCACCCAGATTACATGCAGCATTCAAGAGTTTGCTGGTGCACACTGCCTGCAACAGGTGCTGGCCCAATAGCAGCATGCACGCGAGCAGGAAGAACGAGCCGACACCCGGGCCGAAAATACCATCGTAGAAGCCTATTACCGGGGCCACTGCTACACAAAAAAGGCTAAGCGATATTCTTGCTTTGCGTACTTTCTCGTTCGGCTTGGGGCTAAAGGCAAAGTAAAGCGCCACCAGTATCAGCAGGACCGGTATGCAGGCTTGAAGCACGGTTTTGGGCACAAAACTGACAGAGAGCGCGCCCGCCGCCCCGCCCATGAAAGACAGCACAGCCATCGGCATGCCTTGTTTCCAGTTGATCATCCCCTTGCGCGCAAAGGCAGCAGTAGCGGAAACGGTGGCCGAGGCGGCCTGGAACTTGTTGGTGGCAATGGCTGCCAATGGCTCGATGCCGGAAATAAACAGCACCGGCAATGTAATCAAACCTCCACCACCGGCAATTGCGTCAAAACAACCCGCTGCCAAGGCAACCAGCGCGAGCGTGAGGATCAGCGTCAAGTCGAGTTCGATCATGGGTGATGTCCTGTTAGCCGCGCACCAGTAAAGGGTCTTCAGCAAGTACCAGTGGTACCGCGAAGGGCGAATATCCGAACTGGCGGACCAACAGGCGCCTGTTGTCCTGCACGATATCCCGGCCATGCAAGGCTCGGCTGTTGTTGATAAGCACTGCGCTGTCAGGCTGCAGCACGAATGCCAGTGGCTGGGCATCGTTCAAGGCGTGCTCAAAGTTTTTGAATGCTCGCACAGCGGCACTGCTGGCTTGGGGGTTGAGCGAAAATCGGTAGCTGTTGTAGCGCAGTGAAAAGCCACCATGCTGACCTTTGCCAAATCGCTGCAGTGTTGATTGCTGATCGACACTCAGAATACCAATGATTTTTTCAGCCAACGTGCTGGCTTGAATCGCCACCCCCCTTATCTCTGGCCCGCCGGCTTTAGCGAGGGCTTGGTTGGCTTGGGATATAGCACGGCGCTGTTGTGAATTGAATCTCAGGTACATGACTTCCGAACTCGGCATTTCAGCCTCCTTTTGATGGCGCAAGTGGGCAAGTCAACTATTCAATGGAGTTTGTCTTGTGCGTAAAAGTCAGGCAATTCTTCTATTTATGTAGGAAATTTCTTGTTCTTAGGTTTTGTTAAGCTGGTGTTGGTTTTTTATGTGAGGGTTGGGCTATTGCGTTTGTGTGGGTCGTTATATTGGTCGCGTTGTTGGTGATTTTTCCTACAAGAATGCAGGGAATTTCCTATATAAATTCACATTGACTATCGGAAATTTGCTAGCGAATAATGTGCTCGAACGATTTTCGTTCTCAATAACGTGAGGGTTTTATGAAGAAAGTACTTGGAGTAGCAGCTGTTGTGCTTTTGAGTGCACCAGTAGTTAATGCCTCGGCGCTGAAGGAAGCCGAGCCTAAGGAGATGACCACCAGGGAAAGCCGAGTTGGTCAGCATGTGTTAACTCTTGCAAGCTTTGATAGGTCGAAATGCGGTGGTATGCACGCACGAATGCTGCCGCAGTGCAATAACTAAGTGGCGAGGCCGGGAAGGGAACTTCCTGGCTCAAGAGGCTATGATAAGGAGGGTAAATGGAAGACCTGGTATATTATGTCGAAGGCGAAGTGGCGGGTGTGGTTGTCCCATCGACTGTATTTTCCTATCTTGATAATCGCGTTTTTGTGAATGGGCCATCGGGTGTTTTTGACGCAACGCTAAATGATGACGCCAGTTTTCGTCAGGCGTTGATTGATGCGGGGTCGTTGGTTCATGGCCAAACTGAGGAGGCCGCCGCGATCATTGATCTTCTGAGTGATCCTCGCAGTAGTCGGACAGTCAGTTATCTGCTGTGCAGTGCGCAACAATGCACGGAAGTTATCGAGGATATGGAAACTCTCCGACGTGCCACGGTCATGGTCGTTGGGTGCGGAGGCATTGGAAGTGCTCTATGTATGCTATTGGCTGGAGCAGGGGTGCAAAATTTCCTGCTGGTTGACGCGGATGTCGTTGAGGAGAGTAATTTAAATCGTCAGCTTTTCTGGACGCTTGGCGATATTGGTGATAAGAAAGTCGACGTGCTCAAACGAGAACTTGAATCGAGGTTCAAGGATGTTTCCGTGGACTGTCTGGCGTCCAGCGTCAGTATTGACGAACTTTGTAAGGTTGCGGCCAGTGGCGTGGACGCTGCTGCGATAACAGCTGACAATCCGCCCACCCTGGCTCGCGAGTGCTGGCGATTGGCGAAAGCACACAATATCCCTGTGGTGTCAGGTGGGTACTTGCATCATTTGTGCTGTTCAATCCATGTAGTGCCTGGCGACTGGCAAGATATCGAAAATGCATCAAGTTTGCTTGAAGATGAGCGTTGGTTTCCGCTTCCAAGTGCGATCATGCCAAGTTACGGCCCCATGAACTTTTCATTAGCTTCCGTGCTGAGTGGAAATCTGATCTCGTCTCTGGCCAAACACTCATTAGGTGTACAGAAAACCACCGTCCTACGCTGGGACTCTACGGGTGTGACGCATCTGATGGACAGGAGATGAAATGGTGTGTGTGTTCTGCGACATTGTAAGCGGCCATGCTGAAAGCCATATCGTGTGGGAAGATCCGGATCACTTGGCCTTTCTTTCAATTTACCCAAATACCTATGGTGTGACGGTGGTTGTCCCGAAAGAACACTACTCGAGTTATGTGTTTGATCAGGATGATGCAGTGATTACAGCATTGCTGATTGCTACCAAAAAGGTCGCTCGGCTTTTGGATGACGTGCTGACCGGCGTCGCTCGAACTGCCATGGTGTTTGAAGGGTATGGAGTCGATCATCTTCATGCCAAGTTGTATCCGATGCATGGCACGGGTGAACGTAGCGACTTCCAACGAATCGCATCGGATGTGGGGACTTACATCGATCAATACTCTGGCTTTGTCTCTTCACATGATGGTCCGAGGGCCGAGCACCAGACGTTGGCGGCTTTGGCGAGGCGACTGCGGGGGCACGGCAGCGCCTAAGCGGTAGGGTATTGTCGGCTGCACCTAACAGGGGCGGGGTTGGACTTCCCCGCCCGGAAACCGCAAAATGGCCCTTTCCTTCAATCAACCTGTTCGGATCTGCTGACTCTATGCGTATGCGCCTGATGCTGTTGGGTGGTGGCAATGCCCTCGGGCAAGCGCTGATTCGTCTCGGGGCCGAGGAGGACATCGCGTTTCTGGCACCACGCCCGCCCGAAGATGGCTGGGCGCCGGCCAGCCTCACTCAGTTGCTTGACGATCATCGCCCTGATGCCTTGGTCAACCTGGCCTATTACTTCGACTGGTTCCAGGCCGAATCGGTAAGCGAGCAGCGCCTGGCTCAACAGGAGCGGGCAGTGGAGCGGCTGGCGGAGTTGTGCCAGCACCATCAGATCACCCTGGTGCAGCCTTCCAGCTACCGGGTGTTCGACGGTTCGCGGGCTACTGCCTACAGCGAGAAGGACGAGCCCGTGCCGCTGGGTGTGCGTGGCCAGGCGTTGTGGCGTATCGAACAGCGCGTGCGTGCTACCTGCCCGCAGCATGTGTTGCTGCGTTTTGGCTGGTTGCTGGACGAGAGCATTGACGGTGCACTGGGCCGATTCCTGACCCGTGCCGAACAGCCCCAGGAATTGCTGCTGGCCGATGACCGTCGCGGCAACCCGACGCCGGTCGATGACGCGGCCCGGGTAATCCTGTCGGTGCTCAAGCAGCTGGACTGCAGTGCGCCGCTGTGGGGCACCTACCATTACGCCGGTAACGAGGCCACAACGCCCCTGGCGCTGGGGCAGGTGATTCTTGCCGAGGCCGGGCAGTATCGCCAGCTTGCCGTACAGGCCCCCACCGCCCAGGCGCATGCCGCAAGGCCCGATGCCAGCGACGAGCCGCAACACGCGGTGCTGGCCTGCAAGAAAATTCTTCACACTTTCGGCATCAAGCCGCGTGCCTGGCGCGCCGGTTTGCCGCCTCTATTGGACCGTTTCTACCGCCATGGCTGACGCCCCCATCCTGATCACCGGCGGTGCCGGCTTTATCGGCTCCCACCTGTGCGATGCGTTGCTTGAAAAAGGCTACGCGGTGCGTGTGCTTGACGACCTTTCCACAGGCAAACGGGTCAATTTGCAGCTTGGTCACCCGCGGCTGGAGCTGATTGAGGGTGATGTGGCCGATGCTGGCCTGGTCCTGCGCGCGGCTGAAGGTTGCGGTGCGGTGGTGCATCTGGCGGCGGTCGCTTCGGTGCAGGCTTCGGTCGATGACCCGGTGAAGACTCACCAGAGCAATTTCATCGGCACGCTTAACGTGTGTGAAGCCATGCGTGTGCACGGCGTGCGCCGTGTGTTGTTTGCTTCGAGCGCGGCGGTTTACGGCAACAATGGCGAAGGCCAGTCAATTGCCGAAGACACACCCAAGGCGCCATTGACGCCCTACGCGGTGGACAAGCTGGCCAGCGAGCAATACCTGGACTTCTACCGCCGCCAGCACGGCCTCGAGCCGGTGGTGTTCCGCTTCTTCAATATCTTTGGCCCGCGCCAGGACCCCTCGTCGCCATACTCCGGTGTGATCAGCATTTTTGCCGAGCGCGCCACCCAAGGCCTGCCGATCACCGTATTTGGTGACGGCGAGCAGACGCGGGACTTCCTGTATGTGGGCGATCTGGTGCGGGTGATGGTGCAGGCGCTTGAGCTGGCGCAGGTGGAAGAAGGGGCTGTGAACATTGGCTTGAACCAGGCCACTTCGCTGAACCAGTTGCTCAAAGCGTTGGAACAGGTGGTCGGCAGTTTGCCTGCCGTGAGCTACGGCGAAGCGCGTTCGGGCGACATTCGCCATTCGCGGGCGGATAACCAGCGCCTGCTGGCGCGGTTCGAGTTCCCCCAGCCGACCTCCATGGTCGATGGCTTGGCCAAGCTGCTGGGCATCTGAAAAACCGAGGGCGGCCTTAGCCTGATGCTGTTCACTTAAGAATGCCGGGGCTGCTGCGCAGCCCTTTCGCGACGCAAGGCCGCTCCCACAGGGATTGCGCATGCCTGAGGTAAGCACTGAAGCTGTGGGAGCGGCCTTGTGTCGCGAAAGGGCCGCAAAGCGGCCCCTGGGTTACATCATCAGAACTTGTAACCAAGCCCTACCATGTATACCCATGGGTCGACTTCCACGTCGACCTTGGTCTTGCTGTAGCCCAGCGCAGTCGGGCCGTTGACGCTGGCCTTGGTGTCGATGTCCATGTACCAGACCGAGGCGTTGATCAGCAGGTTGTCGGTGAGCATGTAGTCCATACCCAATTGCCCGGCGATGCCGACCGAGTCCTGTAACTTCAGGTTGCTGAAGCCTTGCTCTTTGCGCGCGCTGCTCAGGTCTTCGTCAAAGAACAGGGTGTAGTTGATGCCCACGCCCGCATAAGGCTGGAAGCGCGAGTTCGGCTCCATCGGGTAGTACTGCAGCGACAGGGTCGGCGGCAGTTGCTTGATGTCTGCCAACTTGCCATCCAGGCCGCCACCCAGGCCCTTGACGCCCACAGTGTGCTTGAACGGCGTGGCCGCCAGCAGCTCAAGGCCGATGTGGTCGGTGAGCATGTAGGCGAACGTCAGGCCCAGTTGGGTATCGCTGTCCAGGGTTGCCTTGGTGCCCGACACCTTGTTGCCGTCGAACTTCAAATCGCCACTGCTTTCGTTCGGGGCGGTGGTGATGGCGCCTGCGCGCAAAATCATGTCTCCCGCCTGGTAGGCGTGAGCGGCAGGGGCGGCGAGCGCAAGGGCCACGAGTGAGGCACCGAGCAAGGACTTGTTCATGGAAGCTCCCAAAGGACGTGAGTAACTGAGTAGTCCAATGGTACGAAGCCGCTTAAACAGAATGTTTGACCCAGCTCAAAGAAGCGTCAGAACAAATTAGAAACAGTTCTCACTTCAGCTCATAAGCGTATATTTTCTCGGCTTCCATCTGGTAACCGGCATCGGCCAGCTCGCTGCTGGAGGCTCTAACCTGCATCTTTCCTTCGATCCAGTAAGGCTGGTACAGGTCTTCGACGCGCACGCCCATTTCGCTGAAGATGTGCACGATCTGGTTCGAAGGTGGTGGCGGCACGTGGATGCAGGCGCCGTAGTAGGGCACCAGCAGAAACTCGGTGGTGCGGCCTTCTTCGCTCACCTCCAGCGGCACGATGTAGCCGGGCAGCTTGATCTGCTGGCCGTCCAGGCCTTTGACCACGGGCGCGTCGGGGGCCTGCTGGCGGGCGGGCGGCGCCGACTCCGCGGACAGTGCGTTGCTCAGTTGCGACATGTCGTGCAGTGGCGCCAGTTGCGGCGGGATGACCGGCGCGCCCTCGGGGATCAACGCTGGCCAGTCGAGTTCGCGGGGTTCAGCCGCCCAGGCAGGGGCGGCGATTACAAACATAAGTACCAAAAGCGCGCGCAGCATTGTGTTCTCTCAAAGGTGAATCGACAGGCCATCGGCCAGCGACTGCCGATAGGCACGCCAGGCCGGCACGCTGCCCATCAGCAGCGCCGCGCCGAGGATGATAGCCAGCAACGTCCATTCGTGCGCGCTTGGCATGGCCAGCGGCAGGTACAGGCCGTAGTTGGCTTGCACATAGCCTTGCGCCAACGCGATACCGCCATACAGCAGGCCGAGCCCGGCCACGATGCCCGCCGTGGCCAATGCCAGCGCCTCAAGCACCAGCAGCCCCGCGATGTGCCAGGGGCGTGCGCCGACCGAGCGCAGAATCGCCATTTCCCGGCGTCGCTCGTTCAGGCTGGTGAGGATGGCCGTGAGCATGCCGATCAGCCCGGTCAGCACCACGAACAGCGATACCACGAACAATGCCTGCTCGGCGGTGCCCATCAGGCTCCACAGCTCCTGCAGCGCCACCCCCGGCAGAATCGCCAGCAGTGGTTCGTTACGGTACTCATTGATCTCGCGCTGCAGGCTGAAGGTGGCGATCTTGTTGTTCAGGCCGAGCATGAAAGCGGTAATGGCGGTGGGCTGCAGGTCCATTGTGCGTGCCTGTTCGGCGCTGATGCGCCCTGCACCGCGCGCCGGTACCCCGTTGTGCCAGTCGACGTGAATGGCTTCCATGCCTGCAAGGCTGATGTGCAGCGTGCGGTCCACGGGCGTACCGGTGCGCTTGAGCACGCCGACCACGGTGAAGGGTTTGTCGTCGTGCTTGACCAGGCTGATGGCTGCTACGCCGTGGGCCAATACCAGCTTGTCGCCAAGCTTGTAATGCAAGGCTTCAGCCACTTCGGCGCCCAGTACTACCTCAAACGGGTCGTCGGCAAAGGCTCGCCCTTGGCTCACTTCAAGATTTTGCCTGCGCCCGTACTGGTAATGGCTGAAATAGTCGCCCGTGGTGCCCATTACCCGGTAGCCGCGGTGGGAGTCGCCCAGCGAAATGGGAATCGCCCATTTCACCCGGGGGTCCTGAGCATAGTGTTGATAGCTGTCCCAGCGGATGTTGTTGGTGGCGTTGCCGATGCGAAACACCGAATAGAGCAGCAGGTTGACCGAGCCCGAGCGGGCGCCGACGATCAGGTCGGTGCCGCTGATGGTGCTGGCGAAACTGGCGCGGGCTTCGGTGCGCACGCGTTCGACGGCCAGCAGCAGGCACACCGACAAGGCAATGGCAAAGGCCGTTAAAAAAGCAGTAAAGCGGCGGTTGGCCAGGCTGGCCAGGGCAAGGCGAAGCAGGTACATCAGGCCTCCCGGGGCTTGGCAGCGCGGTTGAGCTCGGCAAGGGACACGTGGCGGTCGAACAGCGGTGCCAGGCTCTGGTCATGGCTGACGAACAGCAGGCTGGAGCCGGCTGCCCGGCATTCGGCGAAGAGCAGCTGAATGAAGGCTTCACGGGTATCGGCATCCAACGCCGAGGTCGGCTCGTCGGCGATTACCAGTTCTGGCTGGCCGATCAGGGCTCGGGCGGCAGCTACACGTTGCTGCTGGCCGATCGACAGGCTGTCGGCGCGGCGTGCCAGCAAGGCAGTGTCGTTCAGGCCCAAGTGGGCCAGCAGTTCGCTGGCTGCCCGGTCGACACTGCCATGGCGCCGCATCGCGCGTTCGGCTCGGCTGCGTGAGAAGCGGCAGGGTAGCTCGACGTTTTCACGTACCGAAAGAAACGGCAGCAGGTTGAACTGCTGGAAGATGTAGCCCGTGTGGTCGACCCTGAAGCGGTCGCGTGCGCCTTGCCCCAGCGCGCCCAGCTCCTGGTCAAGCAGGCGGATGGTGCCTTGGCCAGGCAGGTTGACGCCGCCGAGCAAGCCCAGCAGCGTGGTTTTGCCACTGCCGCTCGGGCCCTTGAGGAACAAGGCTTCCCCGCTTTCCAGGCGGAAGGCGGGGATGTCCAACAGTGGCGGCTGGCCTGGCCAGGCAAACACCAGGTTCTGCAGTTCAATCAGCGGCTGGTTCATTCAGAACGCGACCACGGCCTTGGCTGGGGATGTTTCCACGCCTTTCTGGCCGTTCGGGCCGATCAGTTGCACGTTGATTTTCTGGGTGGCCGGGAAGGCTTTGAACAGCGGGGCCAGGTCGATCTGGGCCAGTTTTTCCGGGGCGGAGCAGTTCAGCTGGTAGTGGGCGTTGATATCACTGTGCTGATGCTCATGTTTGTCGCCGTCATCATCTTTTGCAGCATCACCGAACAGCGGGCTTTCCAGCTCCTGGGCGTCTTCCTTGCAACCTGCAGCCGCCGCCAGGCCAAACAGATTCAGCGGTTGTTCCAACTGCTGGCGCACGGCTGCAACTTTGGCTTTGTCAGCATCGGTGCTGGCTGCGTGCTCGAAACCGACCAGGTTCATCGCCGGGCTGTCCAGCTCAAGCTCCAGGGTGTTGCCGTCCAGCACGGCATTGAGCTTGGCTACGCCGTGCTCATGGGCGCCGAGCGTGCCGTGGGCATGGTCATGGTCGTGATCATCGTGGGCATGGGCCGCAGCCAGGGGCAGCAGGGCAAAGGGCAAGGCGAGCAACAAGCGGCGCATGTGACGACTCCGGAGGTGGGCTTCAAATATTTGGTAATGTTATAACAAGTTTTTGGAGGGTCGCCAGCCTGTGTAGCTCAGGTTTCATGTTGCGGTAGCATGGCGCCATTGACCTGAGTGCCAGGAGCACATCATGAGAATTCGCGGAACGATAGGTGACTGGCCGGTGGACTTGACCATCGAGTTGGAGCCGGCAGAGTGGGCGCAGCTTGGCCGGCAGGTCGAGTTGCCTGCAGCAGCGCAGGTTGCGTCCGCGCCAGCGGCAGTATCACCACGTCAGGATGATGGGCAGTGGACGGCGGCGCGGGAGCTGCTGCGCCAGGCGGGGCAGATGAGCGGGCCTGAGTTGCTGGAGCGCCTGGAAGGGCTGGCGGGCAGTACGGCGGCGGGCAAGCGGTTGCTGGTGCGGTTGCGGCACAGCAGTGATGTGAAGGTGGAAAGCGGCGTGGATGCGCCGGTTTATCACTGGCTTGGATGACGCTGGGGCTGCAAAGCAGCCCCAGACATTTTCAAAACATCGCTGAAGACAACCGCCGGCGATACACGCTAACCAACGGATGATCACTACCCAGTAACTCGAACACCTGCAGCATGGCCTTCTGCGGCAGCCCGTTCTCATAGGCACGGTTGCGCTGGAACAGCTTCAACAGTCCATCCAGCGCCGCTTCATACTGCTGACGCGCCAATTGTTGAATGCTCAACTGATAAGCCGCTTCATCATCCTGGGGGTTTTGCGCCAACCGGCTTTTCAGGTCGGCAACTTCCGGCAGGCTGGCCGCCTGGCGCAGGAAGGTAAGCTGAGCCTTCGCGCCAGCCAGCGCGGCTTTGTGCTCATCGGTCTTCACCGCATCAAGCACTACTTGAGCCTCACCCAACTCACCACGCTCTGCCAGGCAGCGTGCGTAGTAAATCAGTGCTTCCGGGTTGCTGTTGTCTTCTGCCAGCAGTGCCTTGAGCAGCGCTTCGGCTTCAGCAAAACGGCTTTCGGCGAACAGCGCCTTGGCCTGTTCCAGCGGCGAAGCTGCAGGGGCAGCGGGCATTTGCACGTGCGGTTCGAGCATGGCGCGGATGGCCGACTCGGGTTGGGCACCGGCAAAACCGTCCACCGGCTGGCCGTCCTTGAACAGCACCACGGTCGGCAGGCTGCGGATGCCGAACTGGGCAACCACTTGCTGTTCCACGTCGCAGTTGATTTTTGCCAGCAGCAACTCGCCCTGATAACCCTCGGCAATTTTGGCCAGCAGCGGCATCAACGCCTTGCACGGCGCGCACCATTCAGCCCAGAAGTCGACCAGCACCGGCTTGTGGAAAGAGTTCTCGATCACCAGTTGCTGGAAGGTGGCATCGGTGGCGTCGAAAATGTAGGGCGTCTCTTGACTCATCGCGACTCTCGCAAATCCGTGGATGGCACCACTATAAAGGCTCGCGGCTGGCGTGGTACAGGCTGACCCGGCGGAATTCGTGCGGCTCGGCGAGGTCTGGCAGGGTCAAGGCGTCGAGCACGCCCAGTTGCCGGTACTGTGGGTGGCTGAAATCACGCACCCGCGAATCGGCCACCAAGGCCTGCCGGCCACGGCTGAGGAAGGCATCCAGCAAGGGGAGGTTGGCGCGGTCGTACAGCACATCCGCAACCAGGATCAGGTCAAAGCGGTCGGCCTCGGCAAAAAAATCTTCGCTGTAACCTAGCGTTACGTCATTCAGCAGGGCGTTGGCCCGGCAGGCCTGCAATGCCAGCGGGTCAAGGTCGCATGCCACCACTTCTACAGCCCCGGCGCGGGCTGCGGCAATGCCTGCAATACCTGAGCCCGCGCCAAAGTCGAGTACCCGCTTGCCCGCCACCCACTCAGGATGCTTGGCCAGGTAGCGCGCCATGGCCAGGCCGCTGGCCCAGCAGAAGCTCCAGTACGGCGGCTCTTCGAGGATGCGCCGCGTTTCTTCACTGCTGAAGGCACGGTCCATGTTCTGGTCATCAATCAGCCACAGCTTGAGCTCACACTCTGGCAGCTCGCTCACCACAAGCCGTGCTTCGCCGATCAGGCCACTGAGGGCCTGTTGCAAGGCAAGCGGCGCCACTTACGGCGCCTTCTCGAACCGCAGCGGCCCGGTAGCCTGGGTCTGGGCCTGCACGATGCGCACGGGGGGCAGGTGCATGATCAGTTGCCCCGAGTTGCTGGCGCGGCCACGCAGTTCGACGCGGGCGCCGGCCGGGAAGGCTTCGGGGTTGAAACGCAGTTGGTAAGGGAGATCCTGGCCGGTGCCAGTCAGGGCACTGCTGGCCAGTAATTGTTGCGGGCGATCGCGCTCATCAATCACCAGCAGGGCCAGCTCAACGTCGGCACCGGCTGGAATGTTGACCAAAGTGCCGCTCAACTCTCGCTGGTAGGCGGGTAACGGGCCCAGTGGCTCGGCCCTTTTCGCCACTTTGGCGGGGGCGGGGGCAGGGGCCTGCTGAGGCTTTGGCTGGTCGCTGCCACAGGCGGCAAGCAGGGTGGCGCAGCACAGCACGACGAGCGCTCGTAGATGCATGGGGACGTCCTTCACGGGCAGAATTGCATGGATGTTAACCCCTTTGGCTTGTCTTGCCAGTGCAATGCGCTACCATGGCCCTCCCTTTTTTTGTTGCCTGCCACCATGCACTGTCCCTTTTGCGGTGCCAACGACACCAAGGTCATCGACTCGCGACTGGTCGCCGAGGGCGAACAGGTGCGCCGCCGCCGCGAGTGCGTCGCCTGCGGCGAGCGTTTCACCACCTTTGAAACCGCTGAACTGGTTTTGCCCCGGTTGATAAAGCAGGACGGCACCCGCCAACCTTTCGACGAAGACAAACTGCGTGCCGGCATGCAGCGCGCGCTGGAAAAGCGCCCGGTCAGCGTCGAACGCCTGGAAGCTGCGCTGGCGCATATCAAAAGCCGATTGCGCGCCACGGGCGAGCGAGAGGTCAAGTCGCTGGTGGTTGGCGAGTTGGTGATGGCCGAGCTGCGCAAGCTCGATGAAGTCGCCTACATTCGCTTCGCTTCCGTGTACCGACGCTTCCAGGACCTCGACGAGTTCCGCGAAGAAATCGAACGCCTGGCCCGCGAGCCGGCTAAAGAGTGAGCATGCCCAGCCAAGCCGCGATTCTCGACGCCCATTACATGGCCCGTGCCCTGGAACTGGCGCGCAAAGGCGCCTACACCACCCATCCCAACCCGCGTGTAGGGTGTGTGATTGTTCGTGATGGCGAAGTGGTCGGTGAGGGCTGGCACGTGCGCGCTGGTGAGCCGCATGCCGAAGTGCATGCCCTGCGCCAGGCAGGTGAGCGTGCGCGTGGCGCCTGTGCCTACGTAACGCTCGAGCCCTGCAGCCACCACGGCCGTACGCCACCGTGTGCCGAAGCGCTGGTAAAGGCGGGCGTGGCGCGTGTGGTGGCAGCCATGCAGGACCCCAACCCGCAAGTCGCCGGCAATGGCCTGCGGCGCCTGGCCGAGGCCGGCATCGAGGTGGCCAGCGGCGTGCTCGAAGCCGAAGCCCGCGCACTCAACCCCGGTTTTCTCAAACGCATGGAACATGGCCTGCCATTCGTCCGCGCCAAACTGGCCATGAGCCTGGATGGCCGTACCGCCATGGCCAGTGGCGAAAGCCAATGGATTACCGGCCCCGCCGCCCGCTCGGCGGTGCAGCGCCTGCGCGCCCGCGCCAGCGTGGTGCTGACCAGCGCTGCCAGCGTGCTGATGGACAATGCCCGCATGACCGTGCGCGGCGACGAGCTTGGCCTGGACCCAGAGACAACCGCCTTGGCTCTGACACGCACGCCTCTGCGCGTGCTGATCGATGGCCGTCTGCGCCTGCCGCTGGAGGCGCCATTCTTCCAGGCCGGCCCGGCATTGGTGGTGACCGCCATGGGAGTAGACCCGCGTTACACCGCTGCAGGCCACGAACTGCTGAGCTTGCCGGGCAGTGATGGCCGCGTCGACCTGCCTGCCTTGCTGCAAGCCCTGGCGGCCCGTGGCGTTAACGAAATTTTGCTGGAAGCCGGTGCCGGCCTGGTGGGCGCGTTCGCTCAACAGGGGCTGATCGACGAGTATCAGTTGTTTGTCGCCGGTACCTTCCTCGGCTCTCAGGCTCGCCCGCTGCTGGACTGGCCGATGAGCGCGATGGGCCAGGCACCACGCCTGAAAATCACCGAAATGCGCGCAGTGGGCGATGACTGGCGGGTCACGGCCATCCCTCTGCCAGCACCCGGCGTATAATGCCGGGCTTGCCCCGCGCAAACCGTTTTTGAGGAAGACCCCATGTTCACCGGCATCATCGAATCCATCGGCACCATCCGCAGCCTCACCCCCAAAGGCGGTGACGTGCGCGTGTATGTCGAAACCGGAAAGCTCGACCTGGGCGACGTCAAGCTCGGCGATAGCATCGCCGTCAATGGCGTGTGCCTGACCGCCGTCGAGTTGCCGGGCGATGGCTTCTGGGCCGACGTCAGTGTCGAAACCCTCAAGCGCACCGCTTTCATCGACCTCAAGAGCGGCAGCAAGGTCAACCTTGAGAAAGCCCTGACCCCCACCACCCGCCTGGGCGGCCACCTGGTCAGCGGCCACGTCGACGGTGTCGGCGAAATCATCTCGCGCAGCGATAACGCCCGCGCCATCCAGTTCCGCGTGCGTGCGCCCAAGGAGCTGGCCAAGTACATCGCCCACAAGGGTTCGATCACCGTCGACGGCACCAGCCTGACGGTAAACGAGGTCAATGGCGCCGAATTCGAGCTGACCATCGTCCCGCACACCCTGTCCGAAACCATCATGGCCGACTACCGAGCAGGGCGTCGGGTAAACCTTGAGGTCGACCTGCTGGCCCGTTATCTGGAGCGTTTGCTGCTGGGTGACAAGGCTGCAGAGCCGAGCAAGGGCAGTGGCATCACCGAAAGCTTCCTGGCCGCCAACGGCTTCTTGAAATCCTGATTGAGAAGGGGGTGCCGCGTGGCGCTCAACAGCATCGAAGAACTGGTTGAAGACATCCGCCAGGGCAAAATGGTCATCCTCATGGATGACGAAGACCGCGAAAACGAAGGCGACATCATCATGGCAGCCGAATGCTGCCTGCCTGAGCACATCAATTTCATGGCCAAGCACGCCCGTGGCCTGATTTGCATGCCGATGACCCGCGAGCGCTGCGAAACGCTGAAACTGCCGCTGATGGCCCCGCGCAACGGCTCGGGCTTCGGCACCAAGTTCACCGTGTCGATCGAAGCCGCCGAAGGCGTCACCACCGGCATTTCCGCTGCAGACCGCGCCCGCACCGTGCAGGCTGCCGCCGCCAAGGACGCCAAGGCAGATGACATCGTCAGCCCTGGCCACATCTTCCCGTTGATGGCCCAGCCCGGCGGCACTCTGGCCCGCGCCGGCCATACCGAAGCAGCCTGCGACCTGGCGCGCATGGCAGGCTTTGAGCCGAGCGGCGTGATCTGCGAAGTGATGAACGACGACGGCACCATGTCGCGCCGCGCAGAACTGGAAGTATTCGCGGCCGAGCATGGCCTGAAGATCGGCACCATCGCCGACCTGATCCACTACCGCATGATCCACGAGCGTACCGTTCAGCGGGTTTCCGAACAGCCGATCGAAAGCGAACTGGGCCAGTTCAACCTGGTGACCTACCGCGACGCGGTGGAAGGCGACGTGCACATGGCCCTTACCCTGGGCAAGATCTGCGCCGAAGAGCCGACCCTGGTGCGTGTGCACAACATGGACCCGCTGCGTGACCTGCTGATGGTCAAACAGCCCGGCCGCTGGAGCCTGCGCGCCGCCATGAGCGCCGTGGCAGACGCTGGCAGCGGCGTAGTGCTGCTGCTGGGCCACCCGCTGGACGGTGACGTGCTGTTGGCACATATCCGCGAAAGCGCGGGTGATGCACCGACCAAGGCGCCGACCACCTACAGCACCGTCGGTGCCGGTTCGCAGATCCTGCGCGACCTCGGTGTGCGCAAGATGCGCCTGATGAGTTCGCCGATGAAGTTCAATGCGATATCCGGATTCGATCTGGAAGTTGTAGAATACGTGCCCTCCGAGTGACTTGAGGCGGCGCCTGCGCCCTCACGCTCGAGTCCAAACCCTCCCGAGGCCGCCCGCGAGCGGCCTCGCTCTTGAAGATGAGAACATCGGAATGACCCTGAAGACCATCGAAGGTACCTTCATCGCCCCCAAAGGTCGCTATGCTTTGGTGGTTGGCCGCTTCAACAGCTTCGTCGTCGAAAGCCTGGTAAGCGGTGCCGTTGATGCCCTGGTACGCCACGGTGTCAGCGAAAGCGACATCACCATCATCCGTGCCCCGGGCGCGTTCGAAATCCCGCTGGTTGCGCAAAAAGTCGCCCAGCAAGGTGAATACGACGCGATCATCGCACTGGGCGCCGTGATCCGTGGCGGTACCCCGCACTTTGAATACGTGGCGGGCGAATGCACCAAGGGCCTGGCCCAGGTGTCCATGGAGTTCGGTGTTCCGGTGGCCTTCGGCGTACTGACCGTCGACTCCATCGAGCAAGCCATCGAGCGCTCCGGCACCAAAGCCGGTAACAAAGGTGCTGAAGCTGCCTTGTCCGCTCTGGAAATGGTCAGCCTGCTGGCGCAGTTGGAGGCCAAGTGATTAGCGACGAAAGCGATCGTTTCAACCCGCGCGATCCAAAACCTGCGGATGCCGGCAAGCCATCGAAGAGCGCCAAGCGCCGCGAGG